>JAISHP010000080.1 GCA_031262545.1 Candidatus Ancillula hodotermitis
AAATCAAAGATTTTAAAACAATATGCTGATTTACTTGTATCATTGGGTGTTTCAAAAGAAAATATTATTGAATTAAATCTGGAAAATCTGCAATTTGAAGATTTAAAAGATTATCATAAATTAAATGAATACATACTTTCAAGAGTTACGGATAACAAGGATAATTATTATGTCTTTATTGATGAAATTCAAGAAGTTTATAATTACGAAAGAGTTATAAATTCATTGAACCTAATGCCGAATGTTGATATTTATATAACGGGTTCTAATGCTTATTTTTTGTCTGGAGAATTTGCAACGTATTTATCAGGAAGATATATAGAAATACCAGTCTATACTTTGAGTTTTGCTGAGCTGTCTGGAAAAAATTCAGATGAATTAAGTTTATATTTACAGCAAGGAGGATACCCATATATACGAACAACCAATATATCTGAAGAGTTAAAACAGGATTATCTCAGGGGTATTTATAACACGGTTGTGTTAAAAGATGTTGTCCAGCGTAAAAGGGTAAATGATGTAGATATGCTTAAAAGTGTAGCAAAATTCTTATCTAACAATATAGGTAATTTGACCTCTGTACCGAAAATTGCCAATTCATTAACAAGTTACGGGCGAAAAACTAATCCGATTACAGTTGAAAATTATATTTCTGGTTTAGTCGATGCCCTTCTTTTTTATAGGGTTAGTCGTTATGATATTAAAGGAAAAGAATCACTGCGTAACTTAAATAAGTATTACATTTGTGACATCGGTTTACGTAATTATGTTTTAAGCAATAAAATAACTGACTATGGATTTCTGTTAGAAAATGTTGTGTTTTTGGAATTGAAAAGACGAGGGTATGAAGTTAGTGTTGGAAAAATTAATGACTTAGAAGTTGATTTTGTCGCTTCTAAAAGAGATGGTGAGGTAGAATATATTCAAGTCTCTTTAACTGTTCGCGATCAGACAACGCTAGAGAGAGAATTGAAACCTATGCAAAAGATTAGAGATTCGTACCCCAAAAAATTAATTACTTTAGATAACGACCCTTATCGAATAATTGACGGAATTCCGCAAATTTATTTGCTTGACTGGTTAATAGATTATTAATGCTAACGTCTAGTTCCAAGCCGAATATTTTGTTTAATTGCTAACATTATAGCTATTTATTGAAAATATTAGTTGGCGGTGCAGACAAAAATCCGTACCAAGATCGATCCAACGAAAGGATCAAGATGAGATACCGTCATTATACAGAAGAATACAGAAAATCAATTAAGGAAAGATATTTAAATCAAGGATTAAAATTCCACAAGTTTTATAGTCTTAATAATAACACTATCTTGATGATTGAAGACCCAGAGGGCAAATCTGGGTTTTCATCCAAGGTGTGCCATATAAATGCTGGGACATATACAAATTTAAGGATACATCAATTCGTGTTTTTGAAAACGGTGTGTACGTAGGTCACGGAAATAATCGTAGAATATTAACTAAAATTGCTAAGCTGATTGGAATTGATGGCGCTGAACTTTGGGGAACTAATACTGTTCCAACTACAAGAATGAGAGGATCTAAAGTAATTAAAAAATTGCAGTCGTTATAGGGCAGAAGATGTCATCATTCCAACTGGAACTATGATCGAAAGTGAAATTCTCTTAAATCAGCGTAAGATTAAAGGCTGCTGAAAATTTTCGATATATCGATAAAAAAAGAAAAAGATTTAATTTTTTTTCGGTATAAGTGTAAAAAAATGATATAATATTATTGTGATAGAAAGAGAAGATTTAATTGCCCCGATCCGTCCGTTTTATAAAGTGATGGATATGGTGAAAATTATAACTGGATTACGCAGATCTGGGAAATCTGTTTTAATGGATCAAGTAGCTGAAGAAATAAGAAAAACTACTATAAATGTTAACATAATTAAGATGAATTTTGAATTGTTTGAATTCGCTAAAATTAGAACCGCTGAACAATTAAATGAATATATTATGGCAAATATTACTAAAGATAAAGAAAATTATGTATTTTTTGATGAGATACAAAACGTTAAAGAATTCGAATTAGTTGTTAATTCGCTGAGAGCTAGAGGTAATGTAAGTGTATTTATAACTGGCAGTAATGCTCATCTGCTCTCAAGTGATTTGGCAACAAATTTAGCTGGTAGATATGTTGAATTTAGAATTACACCATTAACTTTTAAAGAGTCTTTAGAGCTCTCAAACTTCAAAACAACAGAGCAAGCTTTTCAGGATTATCTAAAATGGGGTGGTCTTCCTGGGCGTTTTATTTATAATGAAGAGGAAGAAATAGAACGTTATTTACAAAGCGTTTATGATTCAGTTGTTTTAAGAGATATTGTTTATCGTTCAAAATTACGCGACTTGGATTTATTAGATGATATAATTCAGTTTATGCTTGACAATATCGGGCATATTTTTTCTGGTAATAAAATCATCAACTATATAAAATCAAACTCTAGAAAAATTTCACCTGAGACTCTTTATAATTATATAAAGGTTATCGTCAATTCATTAGTGATGCAAAAGGTTAATCGTTATGATATTCGTGGTAAAAATGTATTTTCAACACTTGAAAAATATTATATTGCTGATTTAGGATTATTACAACTAAAACATAGCAAAATCGAAGAAAATCTAACAGGAAGACTAGAAAATTTAGTCGCTAATCAATTGACTGCAAAAGGGTGGAATATTAACGTTGGTGTTTTACCAAAAGCTGAGGTTGATTTTGTCGCTGAAAAAAGCGGCGAGAGGCGATACGTTCAAGTAGCATATGTTTTAGATTCTCAAAAAGCCGTTGACAGAGAATTTGGAGCTTTCAAGGCAATTGATGATAACTATCCTAAATATGTTATTACAACCGATAAAATTAAGCAAAGTCAAAGTGGTATAAAGCATTTAAATATTATTGACTGGCTGCTTAGTGATAAATTCTAGTTGAAAAACTAGGTTTTTTGTTATTACGAGAACAAACGATTGTTCTCTAGCACTTATTGGTCTTGCAGACAGCTTACTATAGTAATTGGAAAATATGAATCTTTTATACGAATAAGAAAAATTCGAGTAAACGAAAATCAAGGAGGTCAGTTTTATAGTGAATTTTATAAACAACTTAATAATAAATATTTGGAAATATCCTAAATAACTAAAGTAAGAGATATTGCCGAGTATGTTTGTCGAGGAGGTTGGCCTGTTTCAGTAGGGAAAAGCTTAAAAACTGCACTTAATCAGAGAGAAGATTATTATGAAGAGTTGATTAATTCGGATATCCCTAAAGTGATTAACACAACAAAATCGTCGGCAAGAATTCGTAACTCACTTGAAGCAATTGCAAGAAATGTAGGGACAGCGATTAAAAGCACTACATTGATTCAAGATATGCATGAATTTATCGGGGCAGAGAAAAATATTCCAAGCGAGCCAACATTGATTTCTTATATGGACACATTAGAAAGACTTATGATTTTAGAACCATTGCCAGCCTGGACGCCGAGAATGCGTTCAAAAGTCGGACTTAGACAAACTTCACATTTGTATTTTGTTGATCCATCGTTAGCGGTTGTTGCGTTAAAAAAGAAACCAGATGATCTGCTAAAAGATTTAGGAGCACTAGGATTTTTATTTGAATCTTTAGTTGTTAGAGATTTACGAGTTTTTGCAGGCAAGCTTAGAGGAAGAACATATTTCTATGGAAACTATGATGATGATGAAATTGATGTTATTATTGATTTAGGTGGACAGAAATGGGGAGCTGTTGAGATTAAACTAAATCCGATAAAATCTGAAACAGCAGCTGATAATATTAATCGCATTATTAAAAAAATTGATACTGATAAGGTGGGCTCGCCTGCATTTAAAATTGTTGTAACAGGATATGGAAATGCTAAGTTAATTAAAGATGATGTTTATCAAGTTCCAATTTCATTTTTAGGACCTTAATTCTCGCGGAGAGTGAAAACTCTTTTTTTTCGAAGAAAAATTTTTTAAAATCTTGAATCTAAATAGCTATACTATTTAAAATCAGTAAAGCATAGCTAACATCTAGCTCTAAGTCGAACATCTTGTTTACTTGTTTATATTATATAATGTAAATAATGAAGTTTGCGTGTAGATTGGTTAATATTTTTTTTCTTTCCTCTCTTTTTATATTTTCAGTTGGTGGTTTAATTTTATGTTTGAACAATTCTGTTGCTCAAGCTGCACCAATTGCGAACTCTGTTGCTAAAAGTACATCAGTAAAGAGCGTATCAAGTAATTTAGTCCCAGATTGTTCAAACGCGTCTCAAAGTAAATTGGACAATTATCCTAAAAATTCAGAGGGGTATATCAAAATAGGTACTACTCAAGAATGGTTAAATGCTACAGGATGTTATGATTTACTAGATCGTTATTCATCCCAACATCGTCAATTATTAATAGACACAAATAAAATACATTTTTTGCCATTGGACTATTCTGGACAAACGGTGAGTTTGCAAGTTGATTCCGTAAGCACAACTGCGGGTAAAGCTGACTGTGGCGTTTTCAAATTCGGAATTGTTGGTGAAACTTTAAAATATCCTTTAGAGATAGATAAAGATATGCGACATGTTTGTTTTGCTGATTTTAATTCAACTTCAAGTGACTTATTTTATGATGGTAATGTTGTTGACAATGAAGTGGAGAGTTATGGTTCAGGCAATATCATATCTCCTTCAAGATGGAATACTGTAATTCTTTATGATGTTATTGTGGATAATGTTACTGCAACTTGTCAAGTCGGTTTTGGTTTTGATGTTATTCAAACCCCTGGTTCTAATAATACAGTATATTTTCATTATGAATATAGCCATCCTGCGACTGAGACTGTAATGAATTCATGCGGTGTTCTGGGGACATACTCAAACGCACATTATAATGATGTAATTTTAAAAAATACAAATTTAAAAGTTTCATTGAATTTTCCTGAGGACTATGATGCTGAAGGATTGTCTCCTCATGTTAGTCGTAATAATAATTTAATCTGGGATTTGGAATACAGGCAGATTGGTTTACAGACATATTTTGCTGGATTGTTGAGTGGTTCGTTGTATGGCGGAACGGTTGTAAATAGTTATGCTGATCACAATTCAAAAATTTCATTTATTGGAAGCGATAAAAATCAGTCAGAAAATTCAGATTACTCGCAGTGGTATGTCGGTGGATTGGTTGGAGCTTCAACTGATTATTATATAAATTCAGGTTCTTTTGGGGCTGCTGATATTGAGTGTGTTTATAATAATATTTCTTACGCAAAAATAAATATTGATAGTAGTGCAAAATATAATGGAGCTGATAGCTTTTCTTATGTTTTTGACTCTGTTTCTCCATTTGTTGAAGATGATTATTATAATAACTATTCTGCTAATTTTAGTTCAAAAATTGTTAAGGGTAAACATTCTGATGAAACCGGAACAGACCAAATTGTTTATCCACATCAACTAACTCACGCTGCTCAAGCATATTATCAATTAGTTAATCTTTGTCAACCAACGGAAAAAATTGATTCAAATATCTGTTTCGAATATAATTTAAAACAATTGCCAGATACTTATACTGATAATGAAGATTCAGCTCCTTTTGAAAATCATCCTTTGTCTTTTTATTATCAAGATTATGCCGTTTCTTTTGGTTTCAGTTTATTTAAATCCTACGATGAATTTATTTTCAATAATATTGGACATGCTCCAACAACAGATCTTATTCCTGAAGATTTTACTAAATTGCCAACAGATGATTTATATACATACAATAAAAACGCTATTAAAACTGTTAATACTTACGATGCAAATTATCTTGGGAACTCCAACGAGGCTCTGCCAACGGGGCAATATAATTCATTTAATTCTGCCAAGGAACGGTCCTCTCAGGCTTATCTTTCTTTGGCGAACGATAATCAAACTTCTTATCAAGATATTGCTAAACAACTGAACTATTTCATTCCAACGATTATGAAGTATAATTTAGCTACTAGTGGACATAGCAAACCAGTTAGCGACGGGGGAACTCAAACTCTAGATATGACTGATGGGGGATATCCTCTAACTTTTGTTGCAACTTCAGATCCTGATGAGCCAATTCAGTTTGGAGAGGTTGGTTTTAAAGTGACTTTACAAAGCGAAACGGATGTTAAAGTAAATCCAAACCAAACTGGAGAAGTCAATATTCCTGTTACGATAACACCTGAAAACTTAGATTCTTGGCCAACAAATGATTTTTATCAAGATATGAATGCTGAAATAACTAATACAAATTGCACAGGATTAGATACTGATGCTGAATTGCATGGGTGTGCTTATAATGATTGGTGGAATGGTGTAGGAGTAACTTATAAAAGAGGAAAGATGAACCAAAATATATTACCATTTTACGTTCAGGATAGTTTTTCTGTCAACCCGAATCAACTTCAATATCAGATAATGTCTTTTGAAGATGTCTTACCGGAATTGACGCAATACATTTTGGATGATGATGAATCAGAGATAATTGATACTGCAACAATTGATAATTCTATACTTTCTAGCGATAATTTTATAAAGCAATTATTCTCATCAAATCAAGCACAAGTTGGAAATGTTTTTGCTAAAACAAATCCAAAATCAAAAATTGGAACATACTACGCTTCATATCTTGAAGCACCAAATTTGAATTCTAACATTGCTTCAAGAACATCAAAGATAAAATTAATTGTCAAGCAGCCTGATTCAGGTAAAAACCCTTCTGATTCTGAAAATACAGACACAGGCAATCATCAAAAAGCAAAACCAATTATTCATCCAGCTCAAAAAGCAAAAGCAATTACTCCTGATTCATCTGTTGCTTTAACAGGTGTTGATCTAGTCAATGTTTTTTTAATGTTGTTGATAATTTCAGTTTTTGCATATTTTATTAAGATAGAATACAATAAAAGATAAACGAGATTTGGTTTAAAAACTTGTATTTTAAGATCAGGTAATGCCTGAGCAAATATTATTAATGGGATAATGTAGTAAATATATGAAACATTGTAAAACTGGCACAACAAAAAAGAGGATTAAAAAACTTCTTCCGGTTTTGTTTTCGTTTTTTGGATATTTGCTAATTCCTGTAATTGGGTATTCGGCGACTTTAAAAATATATAATCCAGGTAGTATCTATGTTGATTATATCAATGATGGAATTGGGCTTGGTTTAGGGTTTGGGCATCCTTCTAATTGGCATTCTGAATTATTTTCAGTTTACACTGGTGCTATGCTAAATTGGACAAATTGTAATTTTACTTTGATGATGGAGATTCAATTAGCGTTATATAGTTTAGTAATTGCTTATTTTGCAACAACTATTATGCTTTCTTTAAGAAGGCAAATTCAATCAAAGAAAATTCGGTGGTTAGTATATTTCTTACCAACAATTCCTACACTTATTGTTTGTGTTTTACCTCCTTTAGTTTGCACTGCAGAAACATTTAATGCTGATATTTTTGCTGGGATATTTTATTTAATTTTTACTTGCCAGGTTTTTAAAATTATTGATACTAGAGGAACTTATTTTTTGAAACCTTTTTCTCTAGTTTTGATGGCAATAAATTCCGCAATACTAATAAGTTTAAGAACACAGATGGTTGCTGTTATAGTAGGAGTATTTATTATTTCATTAATTGCTTATAAAAGATATTCTTTTCAACAAACAATATCTGTTTTAATGTGCGTAACTCTTTTGGGTGGGTGGAATATATACATGAATTTTATTGGGGTTACTAACCCTTCACAAAGAGAAATGTTATCCCAACCGCTTCAAGAAGTTGGTGCTGTCTATAAGAATAAAGGAAACATTAATGATGATCAAGCTGAGTTTTTTGGTAAATTCGGTAGTTCCGATTGGTGGTCAGAAAAATATAATCCTGTTAACGCTGATCCTTTACGAGGAATAAATCAAAAAATGCCAGATGATGCTAATGCTAGTCAATTTGTTGGACAGACCCTAGTGCTTTGTAGTCAAAATATTAATATTTGTTCACAGGCTTTTTATGAGCAAAGTAAAGTTTGGTTTAATCCTAACGGTGGACCAGAAGTAAATTTTGATTATTACCGAGCAAATCCTAAAGATTATGCCCAGTGGATAAAAAATTCAATTTTGAAGAGAGAATATAATTCTCATGTGTCAAAAAAGAATATAATGAAAATTAATTCAGCTTTACAATATCCATTTAATCGCACAAGTATTATTGAGCAGGAGCAAAGAATAAATTACGAAAAATTTTGGGCGCCGAGTTTGGGAATAATCGGTAATTTTGCTTTACCTTTTATTTTATTATTAATAACTCTTATTATTTTATTAGTTACTTTTAGGTATAGAAGTTTATTGTTGCTGTTAGTTCCATTTATATTTTGGTTAACTTTAATCTTTTTTGGAACAGTTAATTTTCTCTATAGATTAATTTTCCCAATGGCGATGGTTATGCCTTTTGTGGTTTTGGGATGTTTTGTGTTAGAAAGAAAAAATAGAAGCCATAAAGTAAATTCTAGATTTTTGGTTGTTAGAAACTTTGTTAGAAAAATTTTTTCAAAAAATCATATTACAGTTCGTGATGCAGTTAACGCTGAGATTAAGAAAAATCGCATAAAAAATATTTAAAAGTTAGATCTCAGGTTAGACCCAAAGAATTCTAGGGTCACGCGTAAACCAGCTTAATTGACGTCTGACAAGTCGTTTTGTGTGATTAGCAATATTTGTAAAAGTGGAATCTAGAGTTAGAGGTTTATTGTCAGCAGGATTATTTTTATTTTCAAAGTAATCGATGAACTCTGAATAGCCAATAGCTTTTTTTGCAGTTGGGCCTAGCTCATTGTTTTGATACAAGTTTCTGACCTCATTTTCAAGTCCTAAGTCTCTCATTTTTTGAGTTCTAATATCAATTTTTTTATCAATTTCTTCACGAGATAATTTTAGACCTAATTGCAGAGTCTTAGGAAAGCGGTTGGTGTATTGAGGAAGATTAGGAATAAAAGGGAGACCTGTAATTTGAATAACTTCAAGAGCACGTATTATTCTTCGTGTATTTTCAGGATTTAAAGTTTTAGCTGTATTTGGGTCTTTATTCAAAAGTTCTTGATAAAGATGTTCTGTTCCTTCAGCTTCCGCTCTTTTTTCAAGTTGTTTTCTGAGGGACAAATCAACTGGTTGAAATTTAAAATCATCTGTAATAGTTCTAACATATAAACCTGAACCACCAACAAGAATTGGGATTGAATTATTTTTGTGTAGAAAATTAATAATTTTTAAAGTTGAAGCTTGATATAGAGCAGCATTTGATATTTCTAAAGGGTCTAAGATATCAATTTGATAATATTTTACGCCTTGATTTTCTAATTTTTTTCGTTCGAGGATGTTAGGTTTAGCTGTGCCAATATCCATCTTTCGATAAAGAGAAAAACTATCAGCATTAATTAAAGCACATTTATTTCCGGAATTAACAATTTTTAATGCTAGTTTCTCAGCATAATCGGATTTTCCGGAAGCTGTTGGCCCAACAATTGCGATAAGCTGATAGGAAGAAAGAGGCTCCTTAAAATCCATTTTGTTTAAGAGTATCTCTTAGAACCGTAGCTGATTTTTGAAGCCCATCAAGTTCATCAACATTGAAATGGCAAGCTAGCGCACCGACAATTCCGTCTTTTCCGAGAATTCTTGGAAGAGATAGGCAAACATCGCTGACACCTTCAATATATCCAGAATTGCATTTTGGATTAACAAGTGTAGATACCGGCATAACACGATTCTCATCTTTTGCAATTGCAGAAATTATGTCACAAGTGGCTAAAGCAATAGCGTAATTTGTTGCACCTTTTCCTTCAATAACGTGATAGGCCGCATTAACGACATCGTGATAAATTTGATCGAGAACATCGCTAGTTAAAGGTTTACAGTTTTTTGACAGAGGAACCCATTCACGAATTGGAACATTACCAATTGTGGCACTGGACCAAAATGGAATTTCACTATCGCCGTGCTCACCCACAATATATGCATGGACATTTTTGGCATTCACACCTGTCCAGTCTGAAATTCTTGATCTTAAACGAGAAGAATCAAGCCAGGTTCCTGAACCAAAAATTTGTGTCTCTGGCAAGCCTGAGATTTTTTGCGCAACATAAGTGATTACATCTACAGGGTTAGAAACAAGGATAAATTTGGCATGTGGACATTTTTCAACTAAAGGAGGAATAATCTTTTTGATAATATCAATTGAAGTTGCAGCTAATTCAATTCTAGATTGTCCAGGTAGTTGTTTTGCCCCAGCAGTAACTACAATAATATCAGACCCCTCAACTGCTTCAATATCATCGGTTCCTGTGATTGAGGCAGTTGGGTAGAATGAACTTCCGTGTTCAATATCCATAGCTTGAGCTACAGCAAGAGACTTATTTATGTCTTGAATAACGATATCACGTGCAATTCCGTTTATTGCAGCAGCAAAAGCCGTAGCAGATCCAACAGCGCCAGCACCAATTATTGAAAGTTTCATAATCTTATCCCTAAATATAAATAATTATTTATTGATCAGTTTCATTTGATGAGTTATTATTTGAATTATAACCCTCATCAAATTTAGCTTTCATATCAGAAGTTACTTCAGTAACTTTTTTCATAAAATCACTTTTTTTGACAGAATTTACAGCCTTTTGAGTTGTGTCACTAGAAGCAACTTTTTCAAAAGTATTGTGTGCAACTCGAGCAGCTTTTCCAGCATTTTCTGCTGCTTTTTCAGAAATACCTTTTGGCCCACCAGCTTCATCAACTTTTTGTTTAACATAAGAAGCAGCCTCACCAGCTTTTTCAGTTACAGTTTCTGCAGCAACTTTAGCTTTTTCTTTTAATTCTTCAATATTGATATTGGTTTTTTCAGACATTGTCTTCTCCTTTTCTATATTTGTTATATTATACTCTGGAATTTAGGACTTAGGGTTAATCTTGCTAAACTGGAACCGTTCATTCAAAGAGGAACTTATTTTCAGAACAAAAAAGCCTAGAATTTCGCACAAAATAATAAAATTGTTAACAAAATATAATTTTGCTCTTTTCTGACATAAAAAATGTATTACTTGAATATATAATATAAATGGTAGGGCTTGATTTCTTATTATATCCCTTTATATTCCCCGAGATCAATTTTGCCCTACCTTTTCTTTTTCTTTATTTTACTTATCATAAAAGGTGTTCACAAAAGGTATAATATCACTATGTCTGTTGGAATAATTGCTGGATTAATAGCAGCTGTTGCTTTTTTAATTTTGTGTGTTGGAATTGTTGTTTTCTTATTTAAAGTTTTAGGAGAATTGCGACCAACACTTAGAAAAACTGATAAAGTTTTAGATGAAACGGCAGAAGCTTTGAATAAAGCGAATGAGATTGCAGAAAAAGCAGATAAGGTTTTGAATACTGCTCAGTCAGCTGCGGAGAAATTTGAACAAGCTGGTGAAAATTTTGGCAAAGTAACAGAAGTAACTTCAGACATTTTGTCACGTCCTCTTGACGCTGTTGATGGAGTTTTACAAGCAATTTTAGTAAAATTCGGTTTTTCGCCTTCTTCCAAAGAGACAAGAGAAACTGCTGCAAAGGTTTCAAAAGCTGCCGGTGTTACAGGTTTTGCTAGTAAATATTTATTTAAACATTTTAGAAAAAGGCATAATAAAAAACGTAATAAAAAATAATTTGATTTACTAAATTTTCTTTACTTAAAATAAGAAAACAAGTATAATATATTTAATGAAAACTGCAGAAATACGCCAGCGTTGGCTAGATTTTTTTGAAAAAAGAGGACACAAAATTGTTCCTTCAGCATCTTTGATTAGTCCTGATCCGACAACTTTGTTTACTATTGCTGGAATGGTTCCATTTATTCCTTATATGACAGGTGCACAAACTGCACCATGGAAGAGAGCGACTTCTGTTCAAAAATGTGTTAGAACTGCAGATATTGACGAAGTTGGTAAGACAACAAGACACGGAACTTTTTTCCAAATGAATGGGAATTTCTCTTTTGGTGATTATTTCAGGGAGCAAGCAATTGAGTGGGCTTGGGAATTTGTAACTGGATCTCTTGAGTCAGGTTGTTTAGGGATGGACAAGGATAAGATTTGGGCAACTGTTTGGGAAGAGGACGATGAAGCTTATAATAAATGGTTGGAAGTCGGGTTATCTGAAAAACATTTACAACGCAGAACTAAAGAAGAAAATTTCTGGTCTACTGGTGGTCCTGGTCCTGCTGGACCTTGCTCAGAAATATTTTTTGATAGAGGTCCAGAATATGGCGAAGAAGGTGGACCAATTCATGATGATGAAGTTGGTTCAGAGCGTTATCTGGAGATATGGAATTTAGTTTTTCAACTTTGGCAGATTGATACTGTTAAGTCAAAATATGAATTTAATATTGTTGGAGAGTTGAAGAAAAAGAATATTGATACAGGCATGGGTCTTGAAAGAGTTGCTTTTCTTTTACAAAATAAAGATAATCTTTACGAAATTGATGAGGTTTATCCTGTGATTGAAAAAGTTCAAGAGTTAACTGGGCTTAAATATGGAGATATTCATGAAAATGATGTTCATATGAGAATTTTAGCTGACCATATTCGCTCAAGTTTGATGATTATTAATGATGGGATTAAGCCTTCTAATGAAGGAAGAGGTTATGTTTTGCGTCGTTTAATGCGTCGTTCAATTCGTTCAATGCGTCTTTTAGGTTACGAAGCTCCAGCTATGGAAGCTTTGTTTACAGTGTCCAAAGAGGCTATGGAAGCAAGTTATCCTGAATTACATGAAAATTTCGGAAAAATATTAGAAATTGTTTTAGCAGAAGAAAAAACTTTTTCCAGAACTTTAAAAGCGGGTGAGACCTTCTTAGAAAAAACTATTGATAAGGTTAAATCAGAACATAAAATTGGTGGTTTAATTACCGGTGCAGACGCCTTTAAATTGCATGACACACATGGATTTCCAATTGAATTAACTATGGAAGTTGCTAAAGAAGCTGGTGTAAAAGTTGATGAAAAAGCTTTTAAAGAATTGATGACACAACAAAGACAAAGAGCTCGCGAAGATGCTTTGAAAAAACGTGGAGCAGCTGTAGATGTTTCTGTGTATTCAGATTTAGCTAAAGATATCGCTAAAAAATTACATGCTGAAGATAAAATTGTTGTTGGAGATAATGCTGGTTTAAGTCAATTTGATGGATATGATGTTTTGACTGATGATGTTAGAATTGTTGGGATTGTGACTAAAGAAGGACCAGTTCAAGCAGTTGATTCAAAAGATGCTAAAGATTCAGAAGCTTTAGATGTTGAGTTAATTTTGGATAAAACCCCTTTTTACGCACAAAGCGGAGGACAGCTAGCTGATGAAGGCTTTATCCAAACTTCTTCAGGAGCAGAAATTGAAATTGTTGATGTTCAAAAACCAATTCCTCAACTTTCTGTGCACAAAGGACGTTTGCTTTCTGGGAAATTAGTTTTAGATGATACTGGTGTAGCTAGGGTTGATACTTTGCGCCGTGGTGAAATTGCTAAAGCTCATACTTCAACACATATTATTCATAAAGCTTTGCAAGAAGTTGCTGGGGCTGGAGCAACTCAAGCAGGATCTGAAGATGCTCCAGGTCGGACAAGATTTGATTTCCATTTAGACCATGGTCTTTCTGAACAAGATTTAGATCAAATAAGCAAAAGAATTAATGAAAAAGTTCGTGAAAATTCACCAGTCTATACTCAATATATGGGGATAGATAAAGCCAGAGAAGAAGGAGCAATGGCTCTTTTTGGTGAGAAATATGGAGATAGAGTTAGGGTTGTAAGTCTAGGAACTGATGATACTGACCAAGCAGGTTTAGAAGATTCTGATAATTCTTGGTCAATTGAACTTTGCGGAGGGACACATGTTGGTTCAGTTGGTGAAATTGGTTCAATCCAGTTAGTTTCTGAAGGGTCTGTTGGTTCTGGCGTTCGCAGGATTGAAGCTTTGGTTGGTTCTTCTGCAACAGGATTTCACGCTAAAGAACATGCTTTAGTGTCTTCGATTTCGCAAATTTTAGGAACAAAAAATCCTGATGAAATTACAGATAGAATTCAGAGTGTTATGGCTCGTTTAAAAGAATCTGAAAAGCAGTTGGAAAAATTTCAGGAACAGCAATTGTTGTCTCAAGTTGAAACTGTTATAAAAAATGCCCAAGATGTAAACGGAATTTTATATGTGAAATTAAATTCTAATCAAGCTGTTGGTGAAGTGTCTTCGGATGGATTGCGTTCAAGTGTTTTAGATGCAAAAAACCGTCTAGGGGAAGAAAAGCCAGCAGTTATTGCTTTTGCGGGTTCTAGTAAGGCAAAGCCTATTGTAATTGTCGCAACAAATCAATCTGCTCGTGATAAAGGAATAAAAGCTGGTGATTTAGTTAGAGTTGCTAGTAAGATTCTCGGAGGTGGCGGTGGCGGTAAGCCTGATTTAGCGCAAGGCGGAGGTCAAGATTTATCCCAAATTGATAATGCATTAATTGCTATTTCAAAAGAATTGTAATATCTTCATTAAACTAAGTCGATGGTTACTTCGGCTTGTATTTAGAGGTCAGGAATTTTTTATACAGGATGAAATTATATGTAATATGGGTATTCCTAATACCCGTATTACATAAATTTGATATATTGTTTTTAGGCTTTCACCTTATTATAAAAACTATAATAAACGAATAACAAAATCGCCGAAAATATACTTTTACGACACCGGTGTCGTTTGTTCCCTGCTCGGGATCAAGTCAAAAGAAGAACTGCTCACACACAGTATATACGGTCATCTGTTTGAAAATGCAGTAATTATTGAATATATAAAAAAAATTTTGAACCGAGGATCACGTGAAAAATTTTATTTTTGGCGTGACTCTAATGGTAATGAAGTGGATTTACTATCAGTTTTAGGTGATAAAATAAAAGCTTATGAAATAAAATCAAACAAAACGGCTCGAAAAAAATTTTCTGATAATCTAGTGTCTTTTAGAAATGTTGCAAATATAAATCCTCAGGATACTGCGGTTATTTATGGTGGTTCAGAAAAATATATTTTCAATAATACAGATTATCTACCAGTTGCAAGTCACAAAGTTTGTTGAGAATATCAATAATCATGGTTTAAAGATAAAAATTACGCTAAATATTCCTAGAAATAAATGTCAATAAAATGTCAAGTAATAAAAAATTAAAGGAATCAATTATTCTAAGTCGGGATATCCTGATATTATAGATATTTCATATCAAGAATTTGAAAACATGTACAATAAAGATATCAATCATTTCTATAGTTGATAGTAAGAGTTTATTTATCGCTGTTGTTGCAGGAATTTTGGTCTCTTTTGGTTTTTAATTACTTTTTAAAAGCGTCTGATTTTTTACTGCACCGCTGCCTAGGGTAGGTATAATATATTTATGCCTGAAATTAGCAGATTCAGTAATGGAATCGTTATACGGATGGAGTGGGGTGATAATCACCAACACCATAAACCACATATTCATGTCGCCTATAATGAATTTAAAGTATCGATTGCTCTTGATGGTGAGATTCTAAATACTGGCAAAAAAGGATTTCCTAATAAGATATTAAAGCTTGTTGCGGCTTGGATAATTCTTCATGAAGAAGAATTGTATTCAATGTGGATAAAAGCGGTAAAGGGGGAAGAAATTGGGAAAATCCCCCCTCTTTGTTAAGACAAAACATTATCCAAAAAGCACGAATATATTTGACTTGGATAATGACAATTACGAATACGTAATAGTTGATCCTAGCTCAAAAAAAGATGATAGTTTCTCTTATCCAAAAAAAATATTAAGTTCAGAAAATTCTATATTAAATATCTTATTCGAAGATGGAGAAATAAGAAAATATGATGTTTCTTTAAAGATTAAAAGTAAAAATTATAAGAGGCTAAGCGACCCTAGCTTTTTTAAAAAAGCATCAATTGATGGTGGCTTTATAGTTTGGGATGATTTAATTGACATAAGCCCAGAAGATTCTTATTACAATTCAGTACCGATTGCAAAGGTATAATATTAGCATTATGAAAGTAAGTTTGGTTAAAGGTAGAATTGACAGAAACATTGGATATGTTGTCTGTATTGGTTACACACACACACAATAAAGAATACTTTCTAAGATTTTTAAATAAATTAAATATTTTTAACAGTCGGTTGACAAATTTTGTTAATCGATTGTTTGTTTTTAACGATATTTGTGTTTTCAAATTTATAAAAGAGAAAAAATAATGATAAATCAAAATGAAATTGTAAAAATAGTAGTATCGTGTATTTTGGTGTTGCTGGCAGTTGTCATTCTCATTATTTTTTTAATAAATGTCTTAAAAGGTCAGAGAAAATTAAAAGGTAGTCATGAAAAAGTTAAATATTTACAAAATAGAATATCAGATAGCAAAGAAAGGAGGTGATTAAAATGGGATTATTCGGAGATATTTTTAAAATAATTGACAAAGACCCAAAGCCTTTAGGAGATTGTCAAATTGGTAAATATCATAATGGTAATCTTGTGGGTATGCAGATCGCTCACTATAACGATATTCAAGGTAATAAGTCGGTTGGAGAAGAGGTAAAGCCATATCTTTTAAATGGTAATATTCAGAGATGGATGTAGTTAGTAAATATTCCTAGACAAGAATTTAAACTGTCTATTTTAAGTATAAATTTAATACAGAAAGGTTGTAGTAAGATGACTGATGAGATGGAAAAAGTAGAAGAGAATAATGAAAATTCTGTGTGGAAAGAAAAGGTATCAAAGGCAATCACAGATTTTTTGACTAATTTTTCAGATAAAATAATTGATGGCGAGGGAATTCTGACTATTATCCCAGAAAAATATCATGATGTTGTTGGTGAAATTGTAAAAAAAACCCCTATGTTAAAGTCAACAATGAAACCAGCAAAAACTGTCGCTGATGAATATAAACAAAAATTTAACGGTGATATTGAAAAGGCAGTTAAACAAGTTAAAAAAGATTGTATTGCCCAGTGTGCGATTGTTGGCGGGGTTACTGCTGCTCCTTCTGTTATTCCTGGTGCAGGAACAATTTCTGAAATCGCACTATTTATTAGTGTTGATATCCCATTGACATATGACTTTGAAGTGACTTTGAAATTTGATAACCAAACGCTTCTATAAACTCATCTAATATTCTACTCTTTTCCTTTCTTGATTTGGTTTTGACATATCTTTTTTGATAAGAGCGTTTAAGCTCATTTCTTGTACTTATACTTACCTCCTTGCACATAATAATATTGTATCGCTAGAGTAAGATTTTTAACTTTGGGAATTAATTAGTCTAAACTTCATTTAGGTAAGAAAAACTTTTGGGAACGTCGATGAACTATACTGGGAACATGAATTAAATAATTGAGTGTTATAATTTATGCAAATCAGGGAATTGATTCCCTAATTTGCAGATATTTTGTTATAATATTTTTATGATTAAAAGAGAAATTGAAGCAACCTTATTAAAAACTGCGAAAAGTTTTCCTGTTGTATTTTTGACTGGACCAAGGCAATCTGGAAAATCGACATTGCTTAAGTACTCTTTTCCTGACTATACCTATGTAAACCTTGAAGATCCTGATCGTCTACTTTTAGCTAAAGAAGACCCAAGGGGGTTTTTGTCTTCTTTGGGAGAGAAGTCTATCATTGACGAGGCGCAATTGTATCCAGAGCTATTTTCCTATATCCAAGGAATAGTTGATAAAGTAAATAAACCCGGAATGTTTATTTTGTCTGGTTCCCAAAATTTTCTTCTTTTTGAAAAGATTACCCAAAGTCTAGCAGGAAGAGTAGGAATTCTTGAATTATTACCTTTTTCAAATTATGAACTAGTAAACTCTAAAATTTCATTTAGCAATATTGATGATTGGCTTTTTAATGGGAGTTATCCAAGACTATATGACATGAAAATTGATCCAGATCTATACTTTGCAAATTACATTAGAACTTATATTGAACGAGATGTCAGACAAATTAAGAACATTACAAGTCTAGAAAAATTTATTCGATTCATGAAACTACTTGCCGCTAGAGTTGGACAACAGTTAAATATTTCTAACTTATCAAATGAAGCAGATATAGATTCGAAAACTGTTCGAGATTGGCTATCAATTCTTGAAGCTAGCTACATTATCAAAATTCTCTATCCCTACCATCCGAATTTTAATAAACGCTATACAAAAAGCCCTAAAATTTATTTTTATGATTCTGGAATAGTTTGTTCACTTCTCGAAATTGAAAGTGCTAAATCTTTAAATCTAAGCCCTATTAGAGGGCATCTTTTTGAGTCGCAAATAATCAGTGAATACATAAAACGCCGATATGCCAAAGGCAAAACCGCTAACGTTTATTTTTATCGGGAATCTGAAATTGATGAAATAGACTTAATTTACTCTGATCAAGGCAAAATACATCTTTGCGAGATAAAAAGTTCTCAAACAGCTAAATCTAATTTTGCAAAAACTGTCAACAAATTATCGGATCGAATCAATAAAGACGCCAAAAAATTAGTTATATATTCAGGGCAAGAAGAAATGCATATAAATAATGTTACCTACAAACCTTGGAGTAAGTTCTTAATGTGACAAATGTTGTCCCACAATTTTAATACTTAAAATTGTAGCACATTTTAGCAAGTTTTCATTTATATTATGAAAAGTTTTGATGGGTGTTTTTCTGCACCGCCATGTCAGGTTCAGTGGGTTTAAAAAATTTCGCTGGTATAATAGAATAAAGTAAAAAGAGAAAGGAAAAAAGATGACAAATAATGATGTTCTTTTAATGGCTGATGATGGAAGCGGAGTATTTGGTATTCTTGCGGGGTTAGGAATTTTTGCGATTCTTGTATATGCGCTTGAAATTGCAGGCTTTGTTTTCGCTTATATTAATGTTTCACACTCACTGAAGAGAAGAATTAATAAAGGTGAAGAGTGGAGTGCAGCTAATTTGTTCTTATTTATTTTAGGATGGGGATTTGCAGGTGCTTACACTTGTGGTCTAGCAAATATTATTTATTTCTTTGTAAAACGTCAAGAAATTCAGGCTACTAATGAAGAATATAAGCAAAGAATGAATAGAACTTTACAAGAAAATATGCAAAATGGAACAAATGGATTCACGTCAAACAATTTTGGACCAGTGCCAAATCCAGCTCCTACTGGACAAGCTCAAAATCCAACTCAAAATTCAGGAATGCAAAATCCAATTCAAGGTGATAATAATCAGGATAGTGCAAATAATAATTTTGGATTTGGTGGACCAACACAATAAATATATATAAAACTATTATTGCAAGAAGGAGGCTCTGTCCTCCTTTTTGTTTTTAATATGTGGGATAATGTAAAAGAGATTTATGCTAGAAGAAGAAATTGAAGATTTACACAAGAAATTTAAGCAAATTGTTGCAGTATTAAAGCCTGCTCAGATGGAAGATGAGCTAAATACTTTAAGAAAAGAAGCTAGTGATCCAGATTTGTGGAGCAATCAAGAAAATGCTCAAAAAATCACAAGTCAATTAAAACATACTGAATCTAGTTTAAATAAAATTAAAAATTTAAGAAGTGAATTAAATGACTTAGACGTCTTAATAGAATTTGCAAAAGAAGAAGTAAATAGTGGAAACAAAGAAGCAAGTTCTCAATATTTAAGTCAAGCTAAAACCGAATTAGAAGGATTGCAAGAAAGAATAGATGAATTAGAAATTCAGACCTTGCTATCAGGTAAATTTGATGAACGTCAGGCAGTGATGACAATTCGTTCAGGAGCGGGTGGGGTAGAGGCCGCTGATTGGGCAAGTATGCTTTTAAGAATGTATTCTCGTTATTTTGAAAAAAAGAATTATTCATATTCTGTTGATGATATTAGTTATAATGATGAAGCAGGAATTAAATCAGCCACAATAGAGATTCAAGAACCTTATGCTTTTGGAGAGTTGGCTTTAGAGGCGGGAACACATAGACTTGTTCGTCAATCTCCGTTTAATGCTAAAAGTAAAAGGGAGACATCTTTTGCTGCTGTAGAAGTAATTCCGTTAATTGAAGCAACTGATCATATTGATATTCCTGATTCAGAAATTAAAGTTGATGTTTTTAGAGCAAGTGGACCTGGTGGGCAATGTGTTAATACAACAGATTCAGCAGTTAGATTAACTCATATTCCAACAGGAATAGTTGTTTCAATGCAGAATGAAAAAAGTCAGATACAAAATCGGGCTGCTGCTATGAGAGTTTTACAATCAAGATTATTGATTCTAAAACAGGAACAAGAGGCTAAAGAAAAGAAAGAGTTAGCAGGAGATATCAAAGCTAGTTGGGGTGACCAAATTAGAAATTATGTTTTGCATCCATATCAAATGGTTAAAGATTTAAGAACTGGAGTTGAAACTGCTCAAACTTCTGCTGTTTTGGATGGAGATTTAGATAAATTTGTTAAAGCAGAGATAAGATATCGGGCAATGAAGGAACGTAGTGAGAGATAAATTTATTGAGAATCTTGGATTTATTCCTGACTCTTTTCAGCTTGAGGCTTTTAAATATATTGAAAAAGAGACAAATCTTTTAGTTGCTGCACCAACCGGAGCAGGTAAAACTCTAGTTGGCGAGTATGCAATTTGGTGTGCTGTAAATGATGCTTTAGAGGGAGAGAGAAATAAAGTATTTTATACAACTCCAATTAAAGCATTAAGTAATCAAAAATATCACGATTTATTAAAAGAGTACGGATATGATAAAGTCGGGTTAATTACGGGTGATACTGTTATCAATTCAGAAGCTCAAGTTGTAGTAATGACAACCGAAGTCTTACGAAATATGCTTTATGATAATTCTACGACTTTAATTGGATTAAAATCTGTTGTGATGGATGAAGTTCACTATTTAGGAGATAAATCCAGAGGGTCTGTTTGGGAAGAGGTTTTGATTCATATAAATAAAGATGTGAATATTATTGCTTTATCAGCAACGGTTTCTAATTTGGAAGAATTTTCTGGATGGCTTGAAGAGGTTAGAGGAAATTGTGAAGTGGTTGTTTCAGAAAAACGACCTATTGAATTGAAACAATATATTATGCTTGGCAATGGGAAGACAGGTAATGGGAAGACAGGTAATGAAAAGTCAGAAAATTTATTATCTCTTTACGAAGATGATGGGAAAACTATAAACCCCATATTGTTTAAAAGAATGAGAACTGAATTAAAATTTAATCCAAGGGGGTATAAAAGGAATTATCATAAAGGTAAACCGGGAAGATCAAGACCAAATTTAAACAAAAAAGCTGAAAGAGTTTTACCAAGAAGAGTTGATACAATAAAAGAATTGAAGAAAAAAGATATGCTGCCGTGTATATTTTTTATTTTTTCTCGAAAGGGTTGTGATGAAGCACTTTCAGGTGTTATGAAATTTGGTGAACAATTGACCACATCAGATGAGGCTTGGGAAATAGCCAATTTTTTACGTTCTGAAGTTGAGTCTAAATTGGAAAATAGAGAGTTGATTACTTTGGGGTATGCCGACTTTTTAAGTGCGGCTATGGATGGATATGCGGCTCATCATGCTGGGGTTTTGCAGATTTTTAGAGAAGCCACAGAAAAGTTATTTGAAAAGGGTTTATTAAAATGTGTTTTTGCCACAGAAACTTTAGCTTTAGGTGTGAATATGCCAGCTAGGACAGTTGTAATTGAGAGATTGACTAAATTTAATGGTGTTGGTCACGAGAAATTAACTCCTGGAGAATTTACACAGTTTACAGGTAGAGCAGGAAGAAGAGGAAAAGATACTGTAGGATATTCGGTTGTTTTGGATCAAAAGGAATTACAGCCAACAGATGTGGCTAACCTGGTTTCGAATAGAGTTTACCCATTAATTTCAAGTTTTCAACCTAATTATAATATGGTTGCAAATTTACTTAAAAAAGTTTCTGAAGAGCAGGCAAAAGTAATATTGAAAAAATCATATGCTCAATATCAGCTTGATCAAAAATCAAAAGAATTACAAGAAAGAATAGATGATTATTCTGGTGCGCTCGCAGGGTATCAAAAACATTTTGAAGATTCTAATCAAAATTCTGCGAAAAGGTGGAAAAATAGATATAATAAAACGATGGCGAAAAAGGGGAGAATTGAAAATCAACTCGAGCAAAATAATTTACAATTAGTTAATGAATTCACGAAGATTAAAGCTTTACTAGTAAAATACGATTATTTAAATCAGAATAAATCAAAAGAAATAAAATTAACTCAAAAAGGGCATATTTTAACACACATAAATTGTGAGCATGAAATTTTATTAATTGAATCGGTTTTAGAAGGTATTTTTGAAAATCTAAAACCGGCAGAAATGGCAGCAGTTCTTTCGTGTTTTATTTCTGTTTCTAAAGCAACAAGTTTGACAGATTCTTATATTCCAGGAATACCACAAGAGGTATTTCAAAAACTGTTTAAATTAGAGTCAACTTGGAAAAAAATTCATATTTTAGAAAAACGATTAGATATTAAATCTCCCAGAGCAGAATTTGAGCTAAATTTTTCTCTTGTGCAACCAGTTTTTGATTACGCAAACGGAGCAAGTTTAGAAACGATTTTAGATTGCTTTAATCCAAATCAATTTGGAAGGTTTGGCAAACAAAAAAGGAAAAGAAATTACACCAGAGGAGGAAGACCTTTAGGATTAGGTGATTTTATCCGTTGCACTAAAGGGGTAATTGATCTTTCTGGACAAATCTATAGAAATTTTGATAATCAACCTCAAATTGCAAAAACTGCAGATCAAGTAATCTATTCTCTAAAGCATGGTTTAATAGCTCTTTTGCTTGATGAGGCGTAATGACCTGTATTCAATTTCATAACGTTTTGATTAAGTAGCTGCCTATTTCTTGGAAAATAGTTTATGTCTTCTAACACGCGTATGATTCGCTTCGCTCGTTATTAAGCTTGTTAGTGAAAATTAAATTTTATTTATATGAATCGCTAAAGCTCTTATAAAATCAAATTTTCTATTACGAAGACACAAATATTTTTAAGAAATACAGCTATTCAATAAATTGCAAAATGTCATTCTGAAGTTGATCTAGTGCAGGATGACAGGGTGCTAAGTTCAGGAAGACATACGGTAAGATCCTATTTATTGTATTATATAAATAAAATAAAAACAAATAAAAAGGAGTGCTTGTGATTAATCCATTTACACCGTCTTTCGGGGATTTACCGCCTGAGCTGATCGGTCGAAAAGGAGTTCTTCGAGATATTACTGAGGCATTATTAGGTCCAATTACAGATCCATTCCGTGCTGTTTTATTTACAGGAGCGCGAGGAACCGGTAAAACTGTTATGTTGGGCGAAATTTCGGATATTGGTTTAAAAAATGGATATATTGTTGTTAATGTAACAGCAGGAAAAAATTTAGCGCTTGATATTTTGAATCAATTATCTGAGCGCTCTAATCATTTACTTGACAAAAAATCTCGTAAAGTATCTGGTATGAACATCGGTAAATTTGGGATAACTTATGTTGATGAAAAACAGGAAGAATTGGGATTTAGAACTCGCTTAGAACGTTTAGTTGAAGCAATTAATGAAAAAGGCAGTGGCGTATTAATAACGGTTGATGAAGTCTATAAATATGCCCCAGGGCTAGAAGAACTTTCAACAGCATTTCAACATTTTAAGCAAGAAAAAAGAAACGTAGCTTTGATGTTAGCAGGTCTTCCTAAAAATATTTCTGACATTTTGGAAGAAGATGAAAATATTCGAAACTTAACTTTTTTGAGAAGAGCAATCAGAGAAACATTAGGGAATGTAGATATAGATCAAATTGAAAAGGGATATGATGATATTATCACTCCTATTACAGGAAAGGTTGATAAATCAATATATGGATAGATAGCAAAAGCAACATTTGGCTATCCGTTTATGATTCAGTTAGTTGGATATTACACATTGAGAGATTTTAATCGTAATAACGATAGTGGAATTTTGAGAATAGATAATGTTTCTAACGGTATAAATGAAGCAAAGAGGCAATTAGGCAATTTGGTTTATTCTGCTTCGGTTAATGAGCTATCTCAAAGGGATAAAGATGTTTTGGTTGCAATTGCTAGTTTTGACTCAAAAGAAGTTGCAATTTCTGATTTGAAAGAAAAGTTACAAGTTACTGGACAGTATCTACAACAATATAAAACTCGGCTTGTTGAAGACGGATTAATAGAAAGTACGAGACATGGATTGATTAAGATTTCGATTCCATATCTCAAGGAATATATTCTGGAAAATAATAAACGTTTAGACAAAATAGAGGAGTTTCAAGTATAATGTTTATATATCTTGGCGGGGTAGCTCAGCTGGTTAGAGCGCACGACTCATAATCGTGAGGTCGGGGATTCGAGTTCCCCCTTCGCTACAAATAAAAGCAGACTTGGTCTGCTTTTTTAATTTAACGTGATAATCAGCCTTTATTTACTGGAGATATTGTTATTGCTGGTTGTTTTGAGCATTATGAGGAAATATGATATTTTGAAACTTGTAATATGTAGACTTTTAGTTTATAATATAATGAAATAAAAATAGAAAGGAAAATCATGTCAAAATATAATTTCTTAGTTCCAACCCTCACAGAAGAGCAAACAGATGTTGCAGTTGAGCAATTGCAAATCGCTCTTGATGTGTTAAATGATTTAGCTCTTACGCTAAAACATGCGCACTGGAATGTTACAGGTCCTAATTTTATTGCTGTTCATGAAATGCTTGATCCTCAAATCGATGAGGTTAGAGGCGCCGTTGATACAATTGCAGAAAGAATAGCAACATTAGGAGGAGATCCTTGTGGTCTTTGTTGTGCAGTTTGCTGTGATGGTTGTCGTGATGTTTTGCCAGAATACCCTGTAAAAGGACGGGCAGCTACTGAAGTTCATTTGAAAGCGTTAGATGAACAATATGTTGCTGTTTGTAAATTTATGCGCGAAGCAATTGCTAAGCTGGATGAAGCAGATGTAATTTCTTCTAATGTATTACAAGATGCATTACAAGGATTAGAGCAATTCCAATGGTTTGTTAGAAGTCATTTAATTTAAATTTTTAGCAAATTTTTAAAACAATTTATTAACCACACTTGAGATTAAATTATTAATCTTTGGTGTGGTTTCTATTATAATGTATTTATGGTTAAAAAGAAGTTTATTGGGTATTTACCAGTTAGTTTCCCTGATTTTGAAACGTCGTTATCTGCGTTTAAAGTTTTAATAGATAACGGAGTTGATATTTTAGAGGTAGGTGTGCCTTATTCTGATCCTGTTATGGATGGACCAACCATACAAAAGGCAAGTAAAGAAGCTATTGAAAATGGATTTCATATAGATGATTTATATCGTTTGTTGAGTGAAATTGCTCAATATATTCAAGGCAAAAAGCTTGAGACTCAAATGTATGTAATGACATATTACAATATGGTTTATAGAGCAGAGCAAAATATTTTTGCTGAAAAACTTAAAGAAAATGGAGTTATTGGGACAATTGTTCCAGATTTGATTCCTGATGAGTCAGGAGAATGGGTTAGCGCATCTGTTAGAAATGGATTAAAAAATGTTTTTTTAACAGCACCCAACTCAACAGAAGAAAGACTTGATATTGTAACAAAAAATTCTACTGGTTTTGTTTATGCTTCTTCTTTACTGGGAACAACTGGAGCGAGAGAAGATAAAAATCAATTTAAGACTGTTGGGGAAACAATTCAAAAAGTTCGTAATTCTTTAGACAGGATGAAAAAAGATACACCAGTATATTTAGGTTTAGGAGTGTCAAACAAAAAGCAAGCTAGTCAAATTTCAAAATTTGCAGATGGTGTAATTGTTGGTTCAAGACTGATAAAAGCACTGGATGAGGGCGGATTGGAAGAATTGGCTAAAGTAACACAAGATATTCGTTCAGGAATAAAATAATCTAATTAAGAAGTTCTTTAATTGTATCAGAGTCTATTACACCAGTAAAATCATCAGAATTTCCAAGGACAGCGTCGAAGGTTCTTTGTTTTTTAGCTTTTAATTCCATAACTTTTTCTTCAATTGTGTTAAGAGCAACCATTCTGTAAACCATAACTTTTTTGTCTTGGCCAATTCTATGTGTTCTGTCAATAGCTTGATTCTCAACAGCAGGATTCCACCAAGGGTCCATTAGAAACACATAGTCTGCTTCTGTTAAATTTAGGCCAAAGCCGCCTGCTTTTAAACTGATTAAAAATAATTGATTTGAGCCTTCCTTAAAATTTTTAATAACAGTGGCGCGATTTTTAGTCGCACCATCAAGGTAGGAGTATTTAAATTTATTGTTATCGAGCTCGGTTTTAATTAAATTTAAAAAACCAGTAAATTGACTAAAGATAAGACATTTGTGCCCAGCCGGGATAATATCATTCAACATTTCTATAAGTGTTTCAATTTTAGAAGAAGAAATATTTTTTAGAGAAGGGTCTACTAAAACAGGGGCAAGACTCATTTGTCGTAATTTAGTTAAAGAAGAAAGAACTTCGAAACGAGATTTGTTCATTTGCTCATCATCTGTGATTAAATGTAAGATTTTCATTCGCTCTCTTTGCAGACGAACATCATAGGCCTTTCTGTGCTTAGAGTTAAGTTCAATATTCAAAATTTGTTCATTTTTACTAGGTAATTCAGGGGTTACTTCTTCTTTGGTTCTCCTTAGAAAAAAAGGAGAAATCCTTCTACGTAATTGAGTAAGTGCTTTTTGTTTTCGTAGAATAATTTCTTTTGATTTATCTATTTTTTTTCTGGTGTAATTTCCGGTTGATCTATTCCAAGAATATTCGTATTCAAATTGTTTTTTTGGGAATTTTGTATTAATTTTATGTGTGTAGAGTTCTTTAAAGTCTTTTAAATTTCCGAATAGACCAGGAGAAGTAATAGCAAAAATTGACCAGAGTTCATCAACATTATTTTCGATTGGGGTTCCGGTTATAGCCAGTTTAAAGGGAATATTTGATTGTCTTAGGGCTGTAGATGCTTTAGATTTTGCATTTTTGACCATTTGAGCTTCATCTAAGATTATTCCACCAATTTTTAAATTATGATTTTCTTCAGTACCATATTTTGCAATTTGGTCAATTTTATTTGCTTCTAATCTAAAAATAGAATAAGATAGAATTACAATATCGTTTTGATTAATTAAGTCGGAAATTTTTTTACCGTCAGCTTTCTCTGATTTTTCTTTTACGGTAGCTTTTAACCAAGGTGTAAATTTTCTGATTTCACTTATCCAATTTGGGACAACAGAAGCAGGTGCCACAATTAAGAAAGGTTTATAGTTTTCTTTTTGTGTCTCTTTTAGTTTAGCAACTAAAGAAAGACTTTGAATAGTTTTCCCCAGACCCATATCATCAGCTAAAATCCCACCAAAGTGGTGCTCATAAAGAAAGGTAAGCCAAGTGTAACCTCTTAATTGGTAGTCTCTAAGTTTATATTTAGCAAGTTTTGGAAGCTTTGCAAGTTGAATTTTTGATGATGAAAGATTTTTACTAAATTCGAGTAAATTTTTTGTTGCCTGAGTCCAAGCCAGAGCTAAAGATTGATTAGCTGAAATTTCACTAATTTCATTAACTAGATCCATATTGTATTTTGAAATTTTTCCGTGCTTATCCGAAAGTTTAACCGCTTCTTCTAAAAGTTTAGATAATTTAGATAATTTAGGATTGTCTTTAATTTGAACAATTTTGCCATTTTCTGTGATTAGATATTTTTTTTGTTCTTTTAAGGCAGTTATTACGCTAGCTAAAGGAAGACGATTACCGTTTACAGAAATTGCAATATTTAAATTAAACCAATCTGTATCGCTACTTTCATTGATAGAAGATTTAGAATTTTCGTCTTCAACATCAATATCAATTTCGATATCTCCGTTGATCTCTTCATATTCTGGTATATCGTTATCAATTATTAAATTAACATTACTAAGTTGGGAAAGAGGTTTTGCTAAATAGTGCAAAAAAGAGGCAAGTTCAATATCGCTAAGAAAAATATCATCTCGCTTGATAAAATATCTCATTTCTTGAAGCGTGTCGGAAAGAAGATTGTTGTCAGAAAGGTGTTCTTTAATAATGTCTGAAGTTTTATTGATAATTTGATTAATTATTTCTTTTTCCGCATTGAGATTTCTAATTTGAATATAAGGAATATTGTAAATAAAATTAGGTAAAGAACCGAATTTATTGTTTTCGGCAATATCTATATAAACTGGGGCTACAGGAGGAAGATTTAAAACATCTTTTCCGTATTTGTATTGAACATAAACTTTAAAATCTGAATTACTAAGAACCTCATTGTTTTTATGAACATAAAAAACAAATTTAGGTAAAGAGCGTTGTTCAGGAAGAAAAGAATTGTCAGGAGAAGAAAAATCAATAGATTCGGAAAAACTTAATAAATCAGATTTAAGAATAAAAATTTCTTCAGAATCGTTCTCTAAATTATATGTTCCTGATCCGGAAATAAGGTAGGAAAAATATTTCGGATCTTTAATTTCAAAATCTTTTGATATATTACCTAAAACAGTCATAAATTGAGGTTTTAGATTACTTGAGTTATTTGGTAATTGAACAACAAAAGCTAATCCATTTTTAGAAATTTTTTTAATCCAGCGAATATGAGATTTTGATTTCCCAAAAATTTCCCCGCTTTCACTTTCAAGCCAGGTCTCAAAATTGACTTCATTTTTTTTTGATATTGTTGTAAATTTAGGAATTAAATTTTTTACGAATTTGCAAGGTGTGGTATCAACATTAACTAAAGGAATTCCTTCATTAATTGCGTTGTTAATTTTATTAAAAAGATCAAGATCTTCAACATTGGTTAAATCTACAAATTTTGTAATTTGCCAATTAAGTTTAGATTGTTTATGAATAGAGTTTGATAAAACTTTTAGTGCTAAATCTTGATTGGGGGGAATAATTGTAATTTTATTTCTAGCACTATTTTGACTTTGGTGAGTTTGCCAGTTAAAAAAATTGTCTGTTTTAAAAATTTCTTCGGTTTGGTTTTTGTCTTTTTTGTCCTTAAAACCAATTCCTAAACGGACTTCAGACGAGTTATGTAAACCCCAAATTCCGACCTCATCAATGTGGTTTGCCATTCCTTGAAATTGAACAATTAGAGCAACTTCTTTACTAATTGCATCAAGATTTTTTACCACTTTAACATTATCGCATAGATATAGAATATAAAATTTATATGTATAATGTAAATATGGCGAAGTTCATCGGTGCACCTCAGAATCCAAGCCCAATGCCTTGGAAAAAATATGTTCCTTATAATAAGCAAATTAAAGTTGATGGTTCGGGTAGGACTTGGCCAGATAAAGTTTTAACTCACGCTCCAAGATGGTGTTCTGTTGATTTAAGGGATGGGAATCAAGCATTAATTGAGCCGATGGATAATGAACGAAAGTTGCGTTTTTGGAAATTGTTAATCAAAATGGGGTTTAAGGAGATAGAGGTAGGATTTCCTTCAGCTTCCGAAACTGATTATAATTTTATTCGTTTATTAATTGAACAGGATTTAATTCCTGAGGATGTAACAATTGGCGTTTTAACACAGGCTCGTGAGCATTTAATTAAAAAAACTTATGAATGTTTAAAAGGTGCGAAAAGAGCCTATGTTCATCTTTATAATTCAACATCAACCTTGCAAAGAGAAGTTGTATTTAAGATGTCAAAAGAAGAAATTATTGATTTAGCAGTTGAAGGTGCAGAACTTTGTCGTTCTTTGGAATTTTTAATTCCGGAAACTGAACTTTATTACGAATACACTCCCGAGAGTTATACTGGAACTGAGCCTGAATTTGCTGCACAAATTTCTAATGCTGTAGCAAAAGTTTTTGAAGCAGAAAAAAAGCCGGTTATAATTAATTTGCCTTCAACAGTTGAAATGACAACTCCAAATGTTTATGCTGATTCAATTGAATGGATGAGTCATCATCTTGGTAAACCGGATGATGAAAATCCTGATGACGGGACTGTTCTTGGTAGAGCAGAATTACCTTTTTCAAGAAACGATATTATTTTATCTTTGCACCCACACAATGATCAAGGAATGGGAATAGCCGCTACAGAATTAGCTATGTTGGCTGGGGCAGATCGGGTTGAAGGGTGTTTGTTTGGAAATGGTGAGCGAACAGGTAATGTTGATGTTGTGGCTGTAGCACTTAACTTATTTTCTGGAGGAATAGATCCTGAATTAGATATTTCAAATATTTTAGAAATTAGAAATATTGTTGAGTATTGCAATCAATTAAAAGTTGGAGAAAGACATCCTTATGCTGGTGATTTAGTATTTACAGCTTTTTCAGGTTCTCATCAAGATGCAATTAAAAAAGGACTTGAAGTTAGAGAGAATAAAGCAAAAGCTGCTGGAATTCCAATTAAAGATTTTACTTGGGCAGTGCCATATATTCCAATTGATCCAGAAGATATTGGACAGAGTTATGAGTCAGTGATTAGAGTTAATTCTCAATCTGGAAAAGGCGGTGTGGCATATATCTTAAAGAGTAAGCATAATCTAGATTTACCGAAACGTTTGCAAAGCGAGTTTAGTTCAGTTGTTCAAAAATTTGCTGATGAAAGCGGGAAAGAGCTCACAGATAGCACAATTTATGCATTGTTTTGTGATGAATATTTACCAACTGCTGAAGCCTCTTCTTCTTCAAACGCTTCTTTACGACCAAATAGTGCACTCGCTCAAATAGATAATGGTCTTCAAGAATGGGGCAGAATTAAAATTTTATCAATTTCGGATAGTAATAATGGTGATGATTCGGATACTATATTAAAAGCTAAGATTTTAGATAGAGGAACCAGCGGTCTAGATAATAGTGAAATTGAATTAGTGGGAATTGGGAATGGACCTCTTGATGCATTTATTTCAGCACTTTCTTCAGGAATTTCTGGTTTAGGAGATATTCAAATTTTAGATTATGCTCAACATGCTCTATCTTCAGGACAAGATGCAAGTGCAGCTGGTTATGTTGAGTGCAGAGTAAATGGGAAAGATCTTTGGGGAGTAGGAATTGATTCTTCTACTACAAAAGCAAGTTTAAAGGCAATCGTTTCAGCGGTTAACAGGAGTTTAAGAAAGGCTTAATATGAGCGAGAATATTCATCATCTTTTATCTATTGCAGATTTGTCACCAGAACAAATTTTAAAAATTATGAATACAGCTCAGAAAATCAAAAAAGAACAAACTGGTGTAGATGTTGAAGTTCCAACTTCTGGACAAATTTTTGCAGGTAAACATATATTAATTGTTGGTGACATTTCGCACTCACGAGTAGCTATGTCTAATTTGCAATTAATTACTAAACTAGGAGGAAGGGTGACATTTGTCGCCCCACCAACGCTCTTAGCAACAAATATGAGTTTATTGCCTGAGGTTAAAATTGAGTATGATTTTGATAAAGCTATTTCTCGAGCAGATTTTGATGGAATTATGTTACTCAGAATTCAAGCGGAAAGAATGCTGGGAGGGAAAATGGGGCCAACTGGGTCTAAAGATGCAGGATATTTTCCCGATTTAGCAGACTATGTAAGTAATTATGGTTTAACTAATGAGAGAGTTGCTAGAATAGATCCTATGGTTCCAATTTTACATCCAGCACCGATAAATCGTGGGTTAGAAATTAGTTCTGAAATTGCAGATTCCCCAAGATCATTAATCAATCATCAGATTGCTAATGGGGTTTGGACAAGAATGGCATGCCTATCTTTGCTTGTTCCTGGAATTACAAATTCTAAAAAAACAGTTGTTAATCTTTTTTATGAAAATTCAACGAGAACTCGCTTTAGTTTTGAAGCAGCAGAGAAAAAATTGGGAATGAATATAATGAATTTTTCGGCTTCAGGTTCTTCTGTTGCTAAAGGGGAAGGTCTAAAAGACACAGTTTCTACTCTTTATGCAATGGGCATAGATGCTATTGTGATCCGACATCAACATTCTGGTGTTGCCTTTAGGTTAGCGAATTCAAATTGGATTGATGTTCCTGTCTTAAATGCTGGAGATGGAACACATGGGCATCCAACTCAAGCACTTTTGGATGCTATGACATTAAGAGAGTATTTTTCGGGATTTTCTAGGTTGCACAATACAGCTGATCGTTTTGGAAAGCAAATTTAGTTAGTTGCTGATAACGGGGTTATAGATGGAAATATCACAAAAAAAACTTATTATTTTTGATCTAGATGGGACTTTGACAAAAAGTAAAACACCGATTAGAGAAGAAATGTGTGAGTTGTTATATCGTTTGCTGAGAGAAAAAAATGTTGTTGTAATTTCTGGTGGAAAACGAGAAATGGTTAAGCGAGATTTAGAAAATCCGATTGTTCAATATGTCCATCAGAAGAAATATGACTTTGCGGTATTAAAGAATTTACATATTATGCCGACTTACGGAACTAGTTATTTTGTTTGGGGAGGTAATATTAATAGTAAACCAGAATGGCTTTGTAAATATTCAAATTACTTAACTAGTGATCAAAAAGAAAGAACTTTTAAAATCTTAGAAGAAATTCCTAAAAAAATGGGATATTGGGAACCAGAAAACAAGATTTTTGGAGAAAGAGTTGAAGATCGTGAATCTCAAATAACATATTCACCACTTGGGCAAGATGCCGCAAGAGAAGAAAAAGCAAAATATGATGTTGAAGATATGCTAAGAGATAAAGTTGTTCAAGCTGTTCAAGAAAAGTTGCCAGACTTAGAAGTTCGAAAAGGTGGATTGACTTCGATTGATGTTACAGAAAAAGGTGTAGATAAAACTTTCGGCGTAAAAAAAATGATGCAAATGTATAAATACAAAATTGAAGATATGTTATTTGTGGCAGATAAAATTTACCCAGGAGGAAACGATTATCCAATAAAAGAATTTGGCGTAGAGTCTATTGAGGTTCAAAGCCCCGAAGAAACAGAGAAAATTATAGAAGGGATTTTAAATGACAACTAAAAGAACAGATAAGCCAGCAGATAGGTTTGAGATTACAAAAAATATGACAAATTACGAAAAAGCTTTGGCTGGAGAATGGTATATTTTTGGGGAAGATCAAGAATTGCACGATAGAGTTGTTGTTTGGGCAAGAGGAAAATATACTGAAATCAACAAAATAGCTTTAGAAGATAAAGAAAAAGCAATGGATATGTTAGTAGAATTTGCTCCAGGAATTGATAGATCTTGTGATATAGTTTTTCCTGTACAAGTAGAATACCCAGAGCAAATTACGATTGGAGCTAATACTTTTATAAATAATAATTTTATTTGTTTAAGTGGTGGGAAAATCACTATAGGAAAACATTGTTTTATAGGACCAAACTGTTCTTTGTTTACCCCTAATCATCATCCTTCAGATATCAAATTGAGACGTGAGGGCTGGCAGTATGATGCACCTATTTCAATTGGGAATGATGTTTGGTTTGGCGGGAATGTTACAATTTGTCCAGGTGTCTCAATTGGAGATAACGTTGTTGTTGGTGCTGGCGCAGTTGTAACTAAAGATATTCCTTCAAATTGTATTGTTGGAGGAAACCCAGCTAAAATTATAAAAGAACTAGCTGAAGAATAAAGCAAAAAGTTACAATTTTCTATAAATTTTGTAAAGGTTGGGCGAAATAATATATAATTTTGCAGAGAATTTTGTTTTTGCGGGTAGTTTTAGGTTTAATTTCAGAAGTTCTTTGAGTTTATTTTGAGTTGCAGATATTACATCTTTGTTTAATTTTCCTTTGTGGTCTAAAGTTTTAGCAAGTTCATTCATAATTTCATAAACTATTGTTTGATTAATTTCTTCTGTGATATCAATTTTTTTAGATTTTGCTTCGGTTAAGACAAAATCAAATGCTGCAAGATATTGTTTGAAAATATCAAGGGTTAATGCTTTGTAATTTGAGTTTGACTCATCTGGATTTTGTCTGTAAAAATATAATTTATATGGTAGCTGAACAGCAGAATGAATATAACGAATTAATTGAGAGTGAATAATGACATCTTCGCGAACTCTTTGGTTGGCAATTGTATATATAACGTGATTAAAAAGTGAAACTTTAAACATTCCTGCCCAAAGAGCCATATTTCCAACAGAATTAGAAAAATCAACAAATCTTTTATATCCACCAATTGAAAGATATAATATTTTTTTATCAGAGGTTTTAATAATATTTTTTTGAG
>JAISHP010000072.1 GCA_031262545.1 Candidatus Ancillula hodotermitis
AGCTAAAGAAGCTAAAATTGAAATTTTCGCAGCAGCATCTCCCCCTTCAACATCAGCAGTTGGATCAGCTTCTGCAAATCCTAATTCTTGAGCTTTCTTAAGTGCCTTATCGTAATCCATCCCCTCATGAGTCATTTTATCTAAAATAAAATTAGTCGTCCCATTCAGAACTCCTTGAATGGAAATAATTTTATCCCCCATCAAAGAGTGACGGATTACTCTAACAATCGGAACAGCCCCTCCAACCGATGCTTCATAAAGCAAATGTACACCATTATTCTTTGCGGTATCCCTTAACTCTTTACCATACTCTCCTAAAACGGCTTTATTAGCTGTAACAACGCTACAATTATTATTTAAAGCAGCTAAAATAAATTTGTGAGCTGGTTCAACTCCTCCCATTAATTCAACAACAATATCTGGTTTAGGTGCAACTTCTCCGGTAATAGCAGACAAAGCATCATCAGTCACGACAACATTTTCTAAACCTTTTGGTAATCTAGATTTTACTTCTTCAGTATCCAAGCTAACAATTGAAACGATCTCTAATTTTGCAATAGTATCCGCAATAGAACTTACAGAATTTGGATCTCTATCAAGAGAAGATTTTCTATTAGCCCCATCTTCAGCTATAATTCTACCTACTGAAGATCCAATAGTCCCAAAGCCAAGTAAGGCAACTTTTACTGTTTTCATAATTCCTCCAAGTCTATGATAAAATACCTAAAATAAAATTATATGAATTGTCTGACCCACCAAAATCTTTAGCTAAATCCACAATTTGTTCTTTAACAATGGTTTTATCAATTTTGTCTATTGCAAATTCAGCTTCTGCCACTAAAAGTAAGGCAAGATCGGCTTTTGGCATCCTATTTGTTTTCCAATTTTTTGCTTTACTGTCAATTAAATCTAAAAGACTTTGTTTATTATCCGCAACATACTGGATTACTTCAATACAATATTGATTATCTTCAGGATGAAGTTCAAGTCTTTTTTCGTAAAAAAGATTTATATTATCAATATCTCTAACTAATGACTCAAAAATAAAATAGAACGCCCGTTTCCGAGCGCCCTTTTTAATAGAAATTTTCGAATCTTTTTGGTCAGTCAATTTAAACTCGTTATTTTACGCGAGTTTTATATTCGCCGGAGCGAGTGTCAACCTCGATCTTATCACCTGTATTAACAAAAAGTGGAACTTGAATTTCAAATGTTTCACCATCGTTTTCAAAGTTTGCAGGTTTAGTTCCAGCATTAGAGCGATCACCTTGAAGTCCATTTTCTGTATAAGTAATAGTAACTTGAGCAGTTAAAGGAAGTTCGATAAATAATGCTTGACCTTCATTAAAAGCAACTGTAACTTCTGTTTCACCAGCGACCAACCATTTGCGATCTTCACCAACAACAACCCCAGGGATAGTTACTTGAGAATAATCATTCATATTCATAAATACGAAATCATCACCATCTTTATAGCTAAATTGCATTGATTGACGATCAACATTTGTAAATTCTACTTTCGCACCAGCATTATAGGTTTTATCAACAACTTTACCTGTCATAACATTTTTTTGTGTTGTTCTAACAAAAGCTCCACCTTTACCAGGTTTAACATGTTGAAATTTAATTACTTGCCAAAGATTATCACCCTCATGGATAATAGTCCCATTCTTAATATCATTACTTGTAGCCATATTTACATTATACCAGCGGTCATCATGAACTACCCCAGCTATCCTAAAACTGACCTTGTCATCCTGAACTTGATTCAGGATTTATTCAGGATACCTTCTCTCTTCGTAATTTAAAATTATCAAGAAAGTTGTTTAACCAAATTCCTATCAATTGCATCCAAAAACTCATCAGTAGACAACCAAGGTGTTTCACTTCCCGGATTTGTTTTATCTACTAGCTTTGCCTTGTCTACCAACAAAGCTAAATCTTTAGTCATCTGCCCAGATTCCACAGTTTTTATAATTGTCTTTTCAAGAATGTCACAGAACTTTGTTAATTCAGGAGTATTATCAAGTTTAGCACGATGTTTAAGTCCGCCAGTCCAAGCAAAAATAGAAGCAATTGGATTGGTGGAAGTTTTCTCACCAGCTTGATGACGACGATAATGTCTTGTAACAGTCCCGTGAGCAGCTTCAGCTTCAACAGTCTTCCCATCAGGAGTCATCAAAACTGAAGTCATTAAACCTAAAGACCCAAACCCTTGAGCAACAATATCACTTTGAACATCGCCATCGTAATTCTTGCAAGCCCAAACATAGCCACCTTCCCATTTCAGCGAAGAAGCAACCATATCATCAATCAGACGATGTTCATAAGTCAATCCGAGCTTATCAAACTCTTCTTTATATTCAGAATCAAACACTTCTTGGAATAAATCCTTAAATCGTCCATCATAGGCTTTTAAGATAGTGTTCTTTGTTGATAAATAAACAGGATATTTTCTTTGCAAACCATAGCTAAAAGAAGCTCTAGCAAAATCTCGAATTGATTGATCAAGATTATACTGAACTTGGGCAACCCCACCATCTGGATATTGAAAAACAGTATGTTCAATCGGCTTAGAACCATCTTCAGGTGTAAAAGTGACGGTCAAAGTTCCTGGTCGATCAACAACAAAATCAGTTGCTTTATATTGATCTCCAAAAGCGTGACGTCCGACAATAATAGGTTTCTTCCAACCAGGGACCAATCTTGGAACATTAGAAATTACAATTGGTTCCCTAAAAATAACACCGCCTAAAATATTTCTAATAGTTCCGTTCGGACTTTTCCACATTTTCTTCAAACCAAACTCTTCAACTCTAGCTTCATCAGGGGTGATTGTAGCACATTTTATTCCAACATTATATTTTTTAATAGCATTTGCAGCATCTACTGTAATTTGGTCATTTGTTTGATCTCTGCTTTCAATTCCAAGATCATAATACTTTAAATCTATATCTAAATATGGCAAAATTAACTGATCCTTAATTTTTTGCCAAATAATACGTGTCATCTCATCGCCATCCAATTCAACAACTGGATTCAAAACTTTAATTTTGTTCATACTTATATTATACCTATTTCGTAACTACATTCTTCGGTGAAGACACATCTAACGATTTTTTACCTTTCATCAAATCCTTATCATCTAAGACTGCGTGTATATCTGCAATTTTATGAGTCAATTCATTATAATTCCCAATTATAATCACAACTCCTGAATTTTGAGTTAATGAAATATCATCTCTAGTTGTGCCTGACATTTCCTTAATAGATAAATTTTCATCTTTCAAAACATTATAAATCATCAAAATATCTGATTCAATTTCTTTTACCATATTCGAATCTGAATTAGTTATATTTAGAACAGGATAATCTTTATTATTATCACTTTTAGCTAATTCAACACCTTCAATATCAACAATTTCGTTATTATATATCATCAAAGGAATGCGTGGAGTTACTTCAAAAACTAAAGTGTGTGGCCATCTTTTTTCAACTTTGGATTTTTTTACACCTTGAACTGCATCAATCTTCTTTTCTACACTTTTACCCTGAACCCAGCTCAACGTTCCTAAAGCGCTGCTTTTATAATATTTGCCAATATTTTTAATTTCTTCTTGGTGAACAAATTTCGATTGAATTGGATTTTCTAAACCTCTTATTTCATAATCTGTAATCTTAAATAAACTAGACATAAAAATACCCCAAAAAGCTCCACCTAAAACAAGAGCAGCCAAAATAATTATGCCTAGCGCCTTAAAAAACGTTAATATTTTTCTTCTTCTATTCTTCTTTATTCTTTCCTCAACATCCTCAAGACCTTTAAATTTAATAACATTAGTT
>JAISHP010000082.1 GCA_031262545.1 Candidatus Ancillula hodotermitis
AACAATCAAATCTTTATTTTCAGTATGAATCATAGCTGAGTGACCTAGACCACCATTTTCAAGCATTTTTTCAGCATCATCTAGACCTTCTTTTTCGTCTTTAACTTTTTTGATAGCCAAAACAGGTGTCAATTTTTCAAAAGAAAGAGGCTCTTCAATTCCGACAGATTTGATTTCAGCAAAAATCACTGAAGTATCTTCTGGAACTTCAAATCCAGCATTCTTAGCAATCCATTGTGGTGACTTACCAACAACTGTACCATTCAATTTACGATCAGCGCAATTCTTTGAATTAGCTTTAACGCCAAACATGAACTCTTCAAGTTTAGCTTTTTCTTCTTTATTACAAATATAAGCATGAAGTTTCTTGCATTCCGCCAAAAGCTCATCCCAAACATCTTTATGAATCAAAGCTGCTTGCTCAGAAGCACAAATCATACCATAATCAAAGTTCTTAGAAACGATTAAATCATTAGCAACGCGCTTGATATCAGCATCATTGTGAACATAAGCAGGAACATTTCCAGCTCCAACACCAAGTGCAGGTTTACCACAAGAGTATGCAGACTTAACCATAGCATTTCCACCAGTAGCTAAAATTGTAGCTACATCAGGGTGTTGCATCAATGCAGTAGTTGCTTCTAAAGAAGGTGTATCGATCCATTGAATACAATTTTCTGGAGCACCAGCAGCCACAGCAGCATCATAAACAACCTTAGCGGCGGCAATTGAAGATTTATTAGCAGCAGGATGAAATCCAAAAATAATTGGGTTACGAGTTTTTAAGCATACTAAAGACTTGAAAATAGCTGTTGAAGTAGGATTTGTCGTTGGAGTAACACCTGCAACAACACCAACTGGATCAGCAATCTCAATAACACCTTTAATTGGGTCCTTATTAATAATTCCGACAGTCTTTAGACCACGAAGATAATTTACAACATGCTCACAAGCAAAGATATTCTTTACCGCTTTATCTTCGATTCTACCGCGGCCAGTTTCCTCAACAGCAAATTTTGCCAAAGGAGCATGCTGATTCAATGCAGCAACTGATGCCTTTCTAACAATATAATCAACTTGTTCTTGATTAAGCGCCCTAAACTCATCTAAAGCTTTCAAAGCTTTAGGCACCATACGATTTACTTCATTAACACCCTCTGGAACAGGTGCTGTTGTTTTTTCACTAGCCATTAATGCATCTCCTTTGATTCTTAGCTATTTTAACAATAATATACGAATATTATAACATATATCACACATAGAGCGGACAAGAGTTAACTATCGGACAACCTAAGCAAGTGGATTTATTTTGAGCTGTATTTTTAATATCGAATTCTTCTGAACTATAATTACTTGCAGAAGCATAAACAAAACGTTTCTGCTCTTCACAATATAGTTTTGCCAAATCTGGGCTCATAATCTTGACCCAATTTGATAAACAAGCATAGTCAATATATAAGCAGTTGAGAGATTTAACACAACTGATTTAACCGCCATTTTCCAACCGAATTCTTTCCTAAGTCCACCAATAGTTGCAGCACAAGGAACATAAAGCAAAACAAACAGTAAGAAACAAAATCCAGCTAATTCCCAATTATCACCATCAATTTGTTTGAATGTCGTTGTAATCTTTTCCCCTAATTCTTGATCTGAATAGTCCTCATCACCGTAAGCATTATCAAGATTTGAAATCACAACTTCCTTAGCTACAAACCCAGCAATCACAGCTGAACTTACATGCCAATCACCAAAGCCCAGTGGCTTAAATATAAATGAAACATCTTTTGCTATATCACCATAAAGCGAATTCTCAATTAATGTTGTTTTATGATTAGATTCTGTCTGTGCAGATTTATCTAAAGATGATGTGTTCGAGAAAGATGGAATTGACTGAAGACCCCAAAGAATAATTAAAACAATAGTTATAATTGATCCTGCTGATTTAATAAACTGCACAAGCTTAATTCCCACAGATTTTAAAGTTGGACCCAAAAGAGGCAATTGGTAAGTAGTTAGTGAAACTAAAAATGGAAGTGGAGTTTGATTATCGCTCTTGAATTTATTCATTACAATTCCAACAACTACAACCATAAAAATAGAAATTACATATAAAGAAAATACCACCAATCCAGAACAATCAGGGAAAAACGCATGTGCTAAAACAACAAATACCGCTAATCTCGCTGAACAAAGAGTAAAAGGAATTAGATACCCAGTTGAAACTCTTGATTTAGAATTTGGAAGGGCTTTAGTTGCAGAAACAGCAGGAAGATTACAGCCATATCCAAGAATAATCGGAATTAGAGCTCTACCATCCAACCCTAAAAGGCGCATTATTCTATCACTAACAAAAGCCGCTCTAGATAGATATCCAGAACTTTCTAAAAGTGCCAAAAAGAAAAACATAAAAAACATTGGTGGCAAGAAAGTACAAACTGTTACAATCGCCTCAACAACAACATTATCAATCAAAGTTTCAATCCAATTTGGAGCTGAACTTAACCAACTATTGCAAAGTTTTAAAATCGTTGATCTGAAATTAACATCAATTAAATCAATAATAGGATTAGAAACTGTCGTAGTTAATTCAAAAACCACAAACATCATAAAAAAGAAAATTATTATTCCCCAAAACTTATGTAACAATATTTTATCAAGTTTATCAGTTCTAGTGCTGCTTTTTACTTTATCCAATCCGAGTTTATGTTCTGTTTTAGTCACCCAAGCAAAATGCTTTTCTGATTTTGATTTTGCCCATTCTTTAACATCTAAAATTTCTTGACAAACTGGAGGATGTAGCCCATCATCGATTTCTTGAGATACTCTATCAACTTCAGTTTTTAATTTATCTAAACCTATTCCCCGTCTTGAATCCAAGGCAACAACAGCTTCAACATGAGTCACTTCTTTGATTTTCTCAAGATCGAGTTCCATCCCATGTCTTTTGGCGATATCCAACATAGAAATACCTAATATAATTGGCACGCAAGAACTTTTAGCTTGAGCGAGAATATATAGTGCTCTAGATAAATGCATAGCATCTGCCATTAAAATAATAATGTCTGGACGGTATTGACTATCTCTATGCATAACAGCATTAGCTGCCACTTCCTCATCTGGGGAAATATAAAACATAGAAATTAATCCAGGAAGATCAATTAGCTGATATTCTCCCCACTGTCCATCTTCAACAGTAACAGTCGTCCCTTGTGCATTAACTGTCTTTTGATTTGAACCAGTCAATTTATTAAAAAGAGTTGACTTACCAACATTTGAATTTCCAAGAAGAGCAACTTTTTTCACAATAATATTATACTCTCGTTTATATATTTACTCAAGATAATGAGCACCCAAACTCTCTTTTCTAGCAAGTGCAGCCTTAGTTATTTCCTGACTTACTAAAATACTTTTATCAGATAATTCAACTTGACCTAATTCATTGATATATTTCTTCATATTCGAAGTATTTCTAATAATACCTATATTCTGCCAGTTCTTTTCGGGAAGATCTGCCCAATTGCTACCTGCCCAATTACTATCAGGTTTATCTAAATCTTCAAAAGTTATTTCAAACAAATCTGAATTTATTTTTTGAACAGCAGCAACAGGAGCATTCTCAATAACTTCAACTTTGGTCCAAAGACTTTGCACAAATTGATGAAGTAATTTTCCAGATTGGTCACCACCAAGATGTAATACTCTAGGGCGAGAGTGTGCACCTTCTAAAGCGAATTGTAAAGAATTGTCAGCGTTTCTATCAAATGGACAACCTAATTCAATCAATTTTTGAATCACTTCAACGCCTTCAGTAACTAAAATCTTAGTATTCTCTTTATTATTGTGATAATCACCTGCTTCTAAAGTATCTTCGTAATGACTTTGGATAGAGTCAGAAGAATCAATCGCGCAAGCCACCCCTCCCTGTGCTAATGCCGAATTACAATCAGTTTGGGAACCTTTAGTAATAATTGTTACATCACAAAAATCCTGAATCAAGTAACTAAACCAACTCCCCGCAAGCCCTGACCCAATTACGAGAACTTTTAATTCAATTTGGTTATCAGTTTTATTTTGAGCGTCAACTAGTCTCTTGATGTATTTAGCGGCTCTATACCCAAAAACCAAGCATTCTAACAAAGAATTTGAAGCTAAACGATTTGCTCCATGAACACCAGTGTTAGCACATTCCCCGATCGCAAAAACACCTGGAATATTAGTTAGCCCATCAGAGTCCGTTTTTATCCCGCCCATAAAAAAATGTGCACCTGGAGTAACGGGAATTAGTTTTGTTTCCTGCCAGTTTGCGCAAGATTCTTTATCTTGATTCAAAATTGCTGTAATTGAAGGAAATTTTTCTTCAAAACGAATTACGTTTGAAATATCCAAATAAATTTCGTGCCCAGCTTGTTGTTGTTTAAAAATTTCTCTTGAAACAATATCTCTTGGCGCTAAATCTTTTAAGCGATGAATATCTTGCATAATTTTAATCCCATTTTCATCAACCAAAATCCCACCAGCGCCACGCACGGCTTCCGAAATTAATTGATTAGGAAATTTTTTAGAATTTAAAAGTGTCGGGTGAAATTGAACAAACTCCATATCATTCAATTCGCAACCCATTTTTGCCGCAATAGCAATTCCATCGCCCGTTGTTGTCCAGTTGTTAGCATTCTTTTTGTAAAGTCTACCAACTCCACCAGTAGCAAAAACAACCAAATCAAATGTTTTACGCATCTGCAATCTCCTGATGGCGATTTTTACTATAATTCATAATAATAGCCCACACATCTTTAAGCAACCCATTTGGCAAATTATATTCTTTTGTCATTCTTTTAAATCTTTTGTATTGTTTTGCTTCACGATTTGAATCTAAAGCCGGTAGATCCTCATTGGCTTTCAGCTCTCCAACCTCTTCTGTCACAGCAAATCTACGCACTAATAATTCAACAATATCCTCATCTATATTATCTATTTCTTGCCGTAATTGAATTAATTTTTCTTCTGCTTCTTTATTCATTTTCTAACACTTTCTGCAATAAATCTTGACTTGTTGTTGCAAGCCCTGATTTTATCCCATTTTTGCTGGTCCACTTTTCCCCCTCAATATCCGCAAATACTCCCCCTGCCCCTTCAACAATCGGGATTAAAGCTGCAATATCATAAAGCTCTAGATCAGGTTCGGCGACTAAGTCAACTGCCCCTTCTGCAAGTAACATATATGAGTAAAAATCGCCAAAACCTCTTTGCCGTTTAATTTTGCTTGAGAGATTATCAAACCATTTTAAATACTTATCACCAGCTTCAACCCATCCACCTCTGCTAGAAATAGACATATTAATATCTTCAATCTCATTAACTTTAGAAACAGAAATATTTTTAGCCTGCCTATTATCAAAACTACACCAAGCTTCTTGGAGACTGCCGTAGTTTATTCCCCACCAAATTCTTTTTAGTGCCGGAGCGACCACAACAGATTTACTGACTTCACCATCAATTTCTAAACCAATTAAAGTTGCCCAAATCGGAACCCCTCTAACATAATTTTTAGTGCCATCAATTGGATCAATTATCCATCTACGATTAGAATTAACATTTTCTGACTGTTTAAATTCTTCACCCAAAATTTCATCATCTGGAAAAGTATTAGATATAAGTTCACGTGCCATAAGCTCAACATTTTTATCAACTTCTGTCACAGGTGTTGTATCTGCTTTTAATTCAACATTGAATTCACGATTTAAAAATGCCGGTAAAGCAATTTCTTCAGCCTTTTTTGCAATATCAAACATTAAATTAAAATCTTGATCAAAATACGCCTCTTTAGGAATAATATTAGGATCTGTTTTAATATCTCCCTTTTCAAATAATTTTTCAGGTAACAAATAAGCAATAAACGGAGGAATTATAGATCCAAATAATAAAACATATCCTAAAATACCAGCGTAAGATTTTTCACCTGTTAGTGACTTTCCTAAAATCATAAAATCACCAGATTTCCCAGCATATTCTGAAATACAATATATCGTAAAAGAAGCAAAAATAGCATAACCTAAAGTAAAATATTTTCCACTTTTTTCTACAAGGTATCTAATTACACAAGCAGACGCAAAAAGAAATACAAACGTCAAAATAAAACCAACTGGTAGATACCAATTTATCAAAATTCTATGTAAAAAAACGGAAATAAAACCTGAAAAAATACCCCAAACGCCAGTTCCAAGTGCTGCTAAAAATAGATTAAATTCAGATTTTTTCACTTTTTACTCACTAATTTATTAACTGTTTCAGCAATAGGCATCTTAACATTATATTTTTTAGCTAAATTACCTATAATAGAAGCAGTTGGCACACCTTCGGCAACTGAATTCAACATCAGCGCTGTTTCATCAACAGATAAGCCAGACCCTAAATATCTTCCAAAACTATAATTTCTAGAATCTGGAGAAAAACAAGTTGCCATCAGATCTCCGATCCCAGCATAACCATAAAGCGAATCTTCTTCACCGCCCATGGCTAAAACTAGATTTTTTGCTTCTGCAAATGCGTTAGTCAAAACAGTTGCTCTTTCAGAAAGCCCCGCACCTTTTCCATCTAAAT
>JAISHP010000122.1 GCA_031262545.1 Candidatus Ancillula hodotermitis
TGAGTAGCGAATGAGGAGCGAGAAACTCCTCCGCCGAATAACTAAGGGTTCCAGGGTCAAGCTAATCTTCCCTGGGTAAGTCGGGACCTAAGGCGAGGCCGACAGGCGTAGTCGATGGACAAGGAGTTAATATTCTCCTACCCGCAAAAAACCGACCAAGTCGATAGCGTAATGCTAAGAATCTTGAAAAGAGGTGACTTCCCTTCGGGGTTGGGCTTCTTGGAAACATTCGAACCAAGCGTGTTTAGACTAGCGTATTAACAGGAGTGACAAAGAAAGGTAGCTGGGCATGGCGATGGTTGTCCATGTATAAGCGTGTAGGCTTTGATGTAGGTAAATCCGCATCATTTACGGCTGAGACGTGATATCGAGCACGTATGTGCAAATTCAGTGATCCTATGCTTTCGAGAAAAGCTTCGACGCGAGGTTTTAGCGGCCCGTACCCTAAACCGACTCAGGTGGTTAGGTAGAGAATACTAAGGCGATCGAGATAATCAAAGTGAAGGAACTCGGCAAAATACATCCGTAACTTCGGGATAAGGATGACCAATAAATCGTGAGACACTTCTCGTGTTTAGCGACTAAGGTGACACAAACCAGGGGGTAGCGACTGTTTATCAAAAACACAGGTCCGTGCTAACTAGAAATAGGCTGTATACGGACTGACGCCTGCCCGGTGCTGGAAGGTTAAGAGGAAATGTTAGCATTAGCGAAGCATAGAATTTAAGCCCCAGTAAACGGCGGTGGTAACTATAACCATCCTAAGGTAGCGAAATTCCTTGTCGGGTAAGTTCCGACCTGCACGAATGGCGTAACGACTTCCCCACTGTCTCCACTTTGAACTCGGCGAAATTGCATTACGAGTAAAGATGCTCGTTACGCGCAGAAGGACGAAAAGACCCCGGGACCTTTACTATATCTTGGTATTGGTGTTCGGTGCAATTTGTGTAGCATAGGTGGGAGACTTTGAAGCAAGAGCGCTAGCTTTTGTGGAGTCATCATTGAAATACCACTCTGATTGTATTGGATTCCTAACTTAGCTCCGTAATCCGGAGCAGGGACAGTGCCTGGTGGGTAGTTTAACTGGGGCGGTTGCCTCCTAAAGAGTAACGGAGGCGCTCAAAGGTTTGCTCATGCTGGTTGGCAATCAGCATTCGAGTGTAAGTGCACAAGCAAGCTTGACTGTGAGACTGACAAGTCGAGCAGGGACGAAAGTCGGAACTAGTGATCCGGCCGTGGATTGTGGAATCGCGGTCGCTCAACGGATAAAAGGTACCCCGGGGATAACAGGCTGATCCTCCCCAAGAGTCCATATCGACGGGATGGTTTGGCACCTCGATGTCGGCTCGTCGCATCCTGGGGCTGGAGTTGGTCCCAAGGGTTAGGCTGTTCGCCTATTAAAGCGGTACGCGAGCTGGGTTCAGAACGTCGTGAGACAGTTCGGTCTCTATCCTCTGTGCGCGTTTGAAACTTGAGAAGACCTATCCCTAGTACGAGAGGACCGGGATGGACAAACCTCTGGTATGCCAGTTGTTCCGCCAGGAGCATGGCTGGTTAGCTACGTTTGGAAGGGATAACCGCTGAAAGCATCTAAGCGGGAAGCCTGCTTCAAGATTAGGTTTCATTGGAGTCTTGAACTCCTGAAGGATCCCAGTAGACGACTGGGTTGATAGGCTGGATGTGGAAGCTCGGTAACGAGTGGAGCTGACCAGTACTAATTGTCCGAAGACTTCTTTTTCTAAAAGGTTGTTCTGCAATTTTTTACGATTCACAAGAACAAATTAGTTCATATTGTTTTTGTTTGCGTTCTCTATACTATTTTCAAACCTAGCGGTTTGTTAAATCAAACCTGTTCCTATCGTGGAACTCCGAAAACGTTATGTTTTCTCTTTGCAGCGAGAGCAATAAGTCAAAGATTGAAAATAGACATTTTTGGGGGTCTTAGAGAAGGGGAAACGCCTGGCTCCATTTCGAACCCAGAAGCTAAGCCCTTCATCGCCGATGGTACTGCACTGGAGATGGTGTGGGAGAGTAGGTCGCCCCCAGTTTTTATTATAAACTAAAGTCCAACCGTAAGGTTGGATTTTTTGTTTAAAATCAAAACTAAACTGTGGCGAACTTTTGTAGTGTTAGTTACTTGTTTTCTCTTTGGAGGGGGCTATAAACTTTTGACCACCCCGTCAGCTTTGCTGCCACCCCTCCAAGGAGGGGAACACTATCTTGTATAGGTTAAATGTTCCCCTCCTTGGAGGGGTGCCCGTAAGGGCGGGGTGGTTATAGTCATCCTGAACTTGATTCGAGAGGGAGAATTTGGCTTGTATTTAGAGGTCAGGATCAGAATTGTTGTTTTGTATAATGTTATTATGGGTATGGATTGTAGAATATTTAAAGGTCTCGGAAAAGGAATTAAATCTTTAGCTGTTTATATTTCTTGTTTAGCATTTGTTGTATTGATGTCAGTTGTTTTGGTTGCGATTGGCGCTAAACAGAATAAAGCCAATGCTGGTGGAAGTATGGTCTCGTTTGGGGATTATAATTTTGGAGATACTATTACTGTTGGTGGATTGAAATGGGATATTGTTGGAGGCCACACTGCAGGTTCTACTTCTGTTGGAATGTGCGGAAGTCAAAATGCCAATAAATGTGCGGACAATTCGGCGTATTTGATGTTGAGTAATGACTCGGCAAGTCTAGACGCATTCAATGTCTTAGGAAGCACAAACGGTCCGAACTATCTCTCTTCGGTTACTGGTAATCAGTTTGTAGATTATCAGAATTCTACAGTTAGAACGATTATATCTGATAAGTTCACCAATTGGATTAATTCAAATTTTGTTGGTAAAAATGACATTATTTCTCGAACTCTCTTTCAAGGAGAGGATGATACTTACTTAGGAAATAAATGTAGTGGAATGGGGTGCTCTGACGGAAACCCTGCCAAATTTTCTGGTGATAGTTGGTGGTTGCCAAGTATTAATGAAGTTACTGCTTATTCAAGCAAAAATGTTTTTAGTCAATCTTGGTTGCTTAGATCTCCTGACGCGAATGGCGCTTGGTTTTCTCATATGAACACTCTTGGCGATGTTAAGCCTGACCTTGCTGGTATTTCTTCAGTTGCTCTTCGTCCAGCTTTTTTAATTTCTCTCTCTTCACTTGTTTTTGAAAAATTTCCTATGGTAAGTGAATTGCAATCTGGATATTGTGGAGGAGTGACGAATTCCGGAATCCCTGCAAATTCGAATCAGTGTGTCCGATTTGGTAATGTTTTATTTGATGTTATAGGAACTATAGCTGATGGTCAATCCTCAGGAATTTGTTCAATGACTAGAACTGATGGGTATGTAGACTATACTTATCCTGGAGAAACTACTGTGCAATCTGGTAATGGTGGTAATTCAGAATGCCCGGATGATTCTGCGATGTTGTTTATGAGTAACACTTCAATATCAGATCCAACGAATTATTCTTCTCTTTGGTCAGGTCTGTATTTTAACGGGGGGAATGGAGCTGATAATCAATCAAACGGATGCGGGGCTACAACGGGTAATGCGACATATGCTCAATATGACGGATCTGTTCTTCAGACATGTATCGAAACTGCAGATACTTCGCAATGGAATTTATTGAAGAATGGGAATTTGAACAATGATGATTCTGAGGTTGAACTTAAAGATGCAATTATTACTCGTTCATTAAATGAAACAAGTGATGTTCTAGACAATTCAGATACATGTGCAAGCTCTGGTCACAATGAAGATATTACTGGGTGTCCAAATACTGTTTATAATGAAACTCCTAATCAGTCGGGTGCTGTAAATCAACACCTGTTTCCTTTAAGCTCAGCCGAGGCCTGCACTCTTGAAGAAGCTCAGTGTGAAAATGGTGGTGGAGGTAGTGACAATGTCTTATATTACGCAACGCCAAGTCCAATTAGTGGGCAAGGAGATACAGGCAGAGACTATTTTTTACGTTCGCCAGGGTCAACTAAATCAATAGTTGCTTATGTATCAGGTATAAATGGATATATTACTTCTTCAGGAGATTCTAATCCAGGAAGAACGGCTCGCTCGGCGATGTTTATTAAACTATCAACAGTTAAAGATCAACTATTAGCAACTATTGATTCAGATTCTGAGAGCTTGCAAGCTGCTAGTGGTTTGGCTGACGGACAGGTAACTATTCAAAATGATCATAAGTATGGTGTAACTTCAGGAGCCACTCAAGATGGAATGTCCGATATTGATAATCCTACTTGTGCAAACTCATTAGTTTCAGGGTCAACCTTGCTTGCTTCTAATTCTCTAGATTCCTATATTTCTGAAGAAAGTGATATTTCTTTGAAGCTAATTGATTGCGGAACTGATGGGGTAACAATTTCTTCTAGTCCTCTAACATTAACTCTTCCTCAAAAAATTATCCCTCCGGCTCCTGAAGCCAAACCGGTTGTGATTGTAGATTCTTATATAGATGAAACCCTAAAAAATGATGCGCAAAACGATACTACTGAAGAACCTTTTATAGTTGGACAAAAGTATGGGGTTGAAAAAGAATATAGTGCACAATCAACAGTTATCGCAGCTTGCCCAAGCCAATTTGGAGCATCTGATGGTAATCCAGAAATTATAAAATCAGTTAATCCAAAAATATCTGATCTGGGAATAAATTTAACAAATGAAGCAGATTATTATCACTTTATGAAATGTGCCACAACGGATAAGAATATTAATTCTGATTGGTCTGATCAAGTTGGGCCGCTTTATCGTGAAGATAGTTCTATGTTGGAAGGTTTGGTTAATACTGATACTATACCGGAATATAATGATGAATTTGCGGAAATAGAGGTTACTTATCCACTCGAATATGTTGTTTCTAATCAAACTTTGTCAAATTCAGAATGTGACACTTTGACTAACTGGGTTCAGGCTCCATATCATCAAATAGCTAAAATTAGCCCTACTAGTCTAGGGACAGTGTGTGTTCGTAAGATGGCGTTGCAAGATAGTTCACAATTTTATTCTTATGCTTTAGCTGTGGAAATTCAGTCGGGCTCTAAAAATAGACCTAATCCTGAACCTGGCCCAACTCCTCCTGTTGATAAATGTTCTAATGGAGCTACTAATCCTCCAACTTGTGATAATAATCAGCCTAGTCCGAACCCAACACCATCAAATAAAATTTGTCCAAATTTAGCTAAAAACTATCCAGATTGTAATGATTTTGGGATTAAAAAAGCTACTTTATCTAGTTCGGGTTCGACATTGACAGTTTCTTGGGTAAATACAGGTAATTTTAAATATATCAGAGTAGAGGCTACAAATAATTATGGAGGAGTTAAAAATATAATAACAACAAAGTCAAGTGTTTCTTTTACTGGATTGCTTTCAGAAAAATGGTTTATTAAAATATATGGTATTAATGGAGCGAAGATAACTTTAATTAAATCATTGTCTAAGGTGGTTAGTCTACCTGCTAAGAAATTCACAAAATTTAAGGATATGAAAGCTCACGGTAAAGCGGATAAAACTGCTGTGAATTGGTTAGCAAAATATCAAATTACAACTGGAACAAAAAAGGGGATATATTCTCCAAACCAGGTTATAACTCGCATTCAGATGGCTTTGTTCCTATATCGTTTGGCCGGAAAACCAGATATTGCTAATGGCGCTAGTTGTCAACATAACTTTAAAGATTTGAAAGGATATTCTAAAAAGGATAAACAAGCAGTTAAATGGCTTTGTTCAACTGGAATTACAACAGGAACTAGTGAAACAAAATACAGTCCTAAAAAACCGGTAACTCGTATTCAAATGGCGCTATTTTTGTCAAGATATGCTGGAGTTGTTTCTGATGCTCATAGCAAATCAGTAAAGCCTGGATTGATTAAAGATATGAAATTTAAAGATATTAAAGATCTTGGCGGAAAAGAATTAACTGCAATTAAGTGGCTTAGATCGGCAAATATAACTGTTGGAACAGATAAATATCATTATTCACCATCTCAGCTCGTAACTCGTATGCAAATGGCTCTATTTATGTATAGAATGTGCGTAACTGGTTCTACACCTTTGGCTGGATATGTTGGATTAGGGCTTGTGAGATAATATTTAAGTGAATCAAGAAAAAGGTCAACTGTCAGTAGCACAAGCAGTTTTGATGACTGTTGGTGCTATGATTGGAAGTGCGATATTTTCACTTTCTGGAGTTACTATAAAGCAAAGCGGAGGATGGGCTTCTTTAGCTTGGCTGATTGCAGGATTAATACTTTTAGTTTATGGGTTAATTTGCGCCAATTTGGCTAAATTTATTCAGGCTTCGGGAGGGATGTTTCTATTTCCGGCCAGTCTTTCTAAAAATAAAAAAATAAGCGTAACTATTGGGGCTATCTCTAGCCTTTGTTATTTTTTAGGATGTCTAGGAGGAACAATTTTTTCAGCTATGTATATTGGCTATTATTTTGGCTACTTGTTTCCTGCTGTTTCGCCTGCTGTCTATCCAATTGTTTCTATAGTCTCAGTTCTATTAGCAATTGGTTTAAACCTTTTAAAAACAAGAGAAGCTAGTTGGATTAATAGTTTATTGGTTGCTTTTTTGGTTTTGATATTGCTTGTTTATATAATTTTGTGTGTAGCTTCACCTAAAGCTGAATTTTCACAAATTTTTACTTCGAGCAATCTACCTTCCAATCTTGGTCAAAATTGGTCATCAGTAACTGTTGCTATGACAGCGTATGGATCAATTGTGGCTCCAGTTTTTATGGTTGGTAAGATTAAAAATTCTAAGAAAAATTTACCTAAAATATTGATTATTTCTATGGTTGTTACAATTTTAATTTATGTTGGTTCAATCCTTTCTACTGAACTTTCGGTTAATAGCCTAGATTTAGCTCAAAATCCAGAGATGATTTATTCTCCATTTAGTTTAGCTTTAATGAAAATTGGTGCACCAGTTTGGTTTGGGTCAATTTTGAATATTGGTGCAATTTTAGCTTTGTTCACTACTGAATTTGTAGTAATGAATCTAGCGGGGATTTCAATTTCTGTTGTTTCTAAGGCTTTGGCAAAAAACACATCGACAAAAAATATAAAAAAGCAAATTAATACAAAATCATCAATAATAATAGTTGGTTTAATTACCGCAATTTTATCATTATTCAATAATTTTTCAGAAATTGTCATCAATTGGGGGTCATATTTTAACGCTTTTTTTGTTGTAATAATTTGCATAACTTGGGTAGTCGTTAAACTAAAGATGAAAGTATAATGTAGGTATATGGTTAATAGTATTAAAGATGTTGATAATTTTGAAAATGTAGTTGATGAGGTTTTTGGTTCGGCTGTAGAGACTTTGAAAGATTTAGTCAGAATTCCTTCTATTTCTAATGTAAAATCTGAGGAGAATGCTAAGAATGTGCAGAAATCTGCTGAATTTGTTTTAAAAACTTTTGAAGCTGAAGGAATTAAAGGTAGAATTGCGTCTGCTCCTAAAGAAGGAGCATATGCTGGTGAAGAAGGAAATCCAGCAATTATTGGTTTTAAAGGTGCTGGAAAGAATGGAGAATTAGATCCAAATAAGCCAACTGTTCTTTTGTATTCGCATCACGATGTTCAGCCTGTTCAAAATCCAGAAAAATGGATTCACAATAAAGATGCTTTTGAACCAGTTGTTTTAGAAGCTAAAGATGGGCTTAGAATGTTTGGAAGAGGTGCGGCTGATGATGGAGCTGGTTTGGCTGCTCATGTTGGTGTGTTGCGTCTGTATAAAGCTCTTGGAAAAGATTTGCCTGTAAATTTAAAAATTTATTTTGAAGGAGAAGAAGAGGCAGGTTCCCCTTCTTTTGCAAATTTTATTGAAAAATATCAAGATGAATTAAAAGCAGATGTGATTATTGTGGCAGATTCAGATAATTGGACACCTGAAATACCTGCAATTACTTCAACATTAAGAGGTGTTTGCACGATTGAACTTGAATTGGCTGTTTTAGATCATTCAATTCATTCAGGGACAGCTTCTGGTCCAATTATTGATGCTAATGCTTTAATGATGAAAACTATTTCATCTATTTGGGGAGATGATGGGCAAATTGTAGTTGAAGGTCTTTTGGGAGCTAAAGGTTCACCTGTTGAAGATCCTAAAGTTGATATTGATGAAAAACAATTTAGAATTGATAACGGAATTTTAGATGGAGTAGAATTGGTTGGAGAAGGCTCAATTACAGGTCGCGTTTGGAATAAGCCAAGCGTTACTGTAATTGGTTTT
>JAISHP010000147.1 GCA_031262545.1 Candidatus Ancillula hodotermitis
CATCAATTTTCTTAGCTACTCCTCTTGAAGTTGAACTTCGTCTTCATTCTAAGAAGGTTAAGAATCACAATAGAAGAATTGCAGAAGTTGAGGAAGAACTAGCTGCAAAAGCTGATGAACAAGGTGTTGACTTAGATACCTATAAGCAAGCTAAACTTTTACCTGGTCACCATTTGGGAATGCAAGCAACAAAACGCAAAAAATAGAATAAGAAGGAAATAAAGATGACTAAAACTGCTCTAATTATTGGTGCTGGACCTGCTGGATTAACTTTAGCTTATGAACTAGCTAAAGCAACTAAAGAAGGAAAAGCAGATATAAAACCTATTGTTCTTGAGAAAAGCGGCGTTATTGGTGGTATTTCACAAACTGCAGAATTTAATGGTAATAGAATTGATATTGGTGGGCATAGATTTTTTTCTAAATCTGACACTGTTATGAAGTGGTGGAATGAAATTCTACCTGTAGAAAAAACTGATGAGTCTAATGCGTTTTTAGAAAAATATCCTAATTCTGTCGAAGGTGCGGAAGTTGATCCTGAAAAAACAGATGATGTTCTTTTGGTTCGTAATAGATTGAGCCGTATTTATTATCAAAGAAAGTTTTTTGATTATCCAGTTTCTTTATCATTAGATACAATTAAGAATTTAGGCTTTTCTAAAATGATGAAAATTGGTTTTAGTTATCTTGGATCTAAATTCCACAAAGAAGATGAGTCAAATCTAGAAGGATTTTACATCAATCGTTTTGGGCGTGAACTTTATAATACATTTTTTAGAGATTATACTGCTAAACTTTGGGGTGTATCCCCTGCTGAGATTGATTCTTCTTGGGGTGCGCAAAGAGTTAAAGGTCTTTCGGTTGCTAAAGTATTGGCAAATGCTGTTACTTCAGCGGTTAAACCAAAAGAAAAAGTTGATATTACTCAAAAAGATGTTGAAACTTCTTTAATTGAGGCTTTTCTTTATCCTAAATTGGGGCCTGGCTATATGTGGGAAACCGTTGCTAAAAAGATTCAGGAAATGGGTGGAGAAATCTTGATGCAGTCTGAAGTTACTAAAGTAAATTCTAATTCAGACAACAATAAAGATGGTAATTTAAAAGGTATTTCTTATATCAATCCTGCTGGAGAAGAAAAGACACTAGAAGGAGATTATGTAATTTCCACTTTACCAGTTAATGAACTTGTTGAGTCAATGGGTAAAGGTGGAGTTGACGTTCCTGAAGATGTTAATAGAATCGCTTCTGGTTTACCTTTTAGAGATTTTATTACTGTTGGTATTTTAGCTGATGAGTTAAAAATTAAAAATGAAACTGAGAGGGTTACAGTTAATGGAATAGTCCCTGATAATTGGATTTACATTCAAGAGCCTGATGTAACAGTTTGCCGTTTGCAAGTATTTAATAACTGGTCACCATATTTGGTTAAGGATCAAAACAAAACTTGGATCGGAATGGAATATGTTGTCTCTGAGAAAGATGATATTTGGAAATTGTCTGATGAGGAAATGTCTAAGTTTGGGGTTTCAGAATTAGAGAAAATCGGAATTATTGATCCTGAAAAGGTAAATGAAACTCATGTTATTCATTTAAAGAAAACTTATCCAGCTTATTTTGGAACTTATCCAGAGTTTGATACTGTTAAGAATTGGACGTTAGGTTTTGATAATCTATATTTATTAGGGCGTAATGGACAACATCGCTATAATAATATGGATCATTCAATGTTGACAGCTATTAACGCGGCTCAAAATATTATTAATGATGTTCATGACAAAACTAATATTTGGGAAGTGAATACTGAGCAAGAATATCACGAATCTAAATAAATTTAAGTTTATTTGAGCGAACTTCTTCGTTTTCGAAAAGTGCAGTGCCTAAGCACAGCCCTCTTTCTTTCAAACTTCGAATTTCATCTCAAATAAAATAAAGTGAACTTCTTCGTTTTTTCTTCTAAGTTATAACAAACCACCCCGCCCTCCGGGCACCCCTCCGCAGGAGGGGAACTAAAAATCTCAAGGCATCTCTCTAATGGAGACAAGAGGGGAAGGAGCCACACCCAGGCTATATTTCATTATGCCACAATAACTTACTTATTGCTTAATTCCATTATATGAGGGGAACTATTTTATGAAAAAAGAGGACTATAATATATTTAAATATTTAGAAAAAGTTAGGAGAATGTGATGAGTAAAAGTATAAATAAGTGTTTTAGAATTGGGACGGTTTTTCTGTGTTCAATTGCCATGGTTGTAAGTGTGTTCGCAGCGATGAATATTGGAGTTTCAAAAGCTGGAGCGTCAGAAAAGATTGATTATCAAAAGTTACGCGTGACAGGTATGTTTGATTATAAAGCAATAGATCTTTTTGGTTTGAACATCAAGTTTCATGTGCCTGCAATTAATGGGAAGGAGCATACTAATGGAATTGTTTTGCAATATAAGTTGGCAGGAAGTTCAAAGTGGAAAACTGCAACGCAAGGGGGAACAAAAGTCAAAATAAAAGGTGTTGGGAGTAAAACTGTAAATGATGCTAGTGTATCTTGTCTTACAAATTATTCCAAAGATTTTAAATATACCAGTTCTGATTGTTCTGTGTTTGCTAATGATATTTACCCCTACACTTTTGGTAAGTCTTACTTTAGACTTTATCAACCGGCTAGTGATGGATATGCTGCAAGTTACTCTTCAACAATTTCATATTATAATTTTGAAGATGCAAACCAAACAAATATTGGATATCAGTTTGAGGAGCCAATTAATTGGTTGGCGTCAAATAATGTAACAACGGGTTATGATTCAAAACATTTTGGTCCAACTGGAAATATTACAAGAATTCAAATGGTTATGTTTTTAGCTAGATATGCCAAAAAATTTAATGGTGAAAAAATTCCAAATGTTAAAAGCTGTGGATTTAAAGATATTAAGCAAGGTCAAGAGGCTATGAATTCGGTTTGTTGGGCAAAATCAAAAGGTATTACCGTTGGAGCAAGTAAATTTAATCCAACAAATACAGTAACTAGAGTACAAATGGCACTTTTCTTATATCGTTTTGCAGGAGAACCAAAATATTCTACAAGTCATAAATTTAGCGATTTGAAGGGTTATACATCTGATTATAAAAAAGCTATAGAATGGATGTATCAATCAGGAGTTTCGCAAGGAGTAGATGCAAAGCATAAAAAATATAATCCTAAGGGATTTGTTCAACGTCAACAGATGGCTAAATTTTTGTACAGCTTCTACAATTATCAAAATCCAAAAGATTTATTTAGTCCTTTAGCAAACTAATAAAATAAAATTATGATAAACCTACTAATCAACTAGGTTAGTAGGTTTATATATTTAACGTGTATAATATATTATATGGAAAACGTGAAAAAGTTAAAAAATAGTAAACTTGTTGGATTAATTGCAGCTTTAGGATTGATTTTTGTTTATGGTCTGGCTTTCACGAGTTGTGGGGAAGCAAGTTCAGAAGATGCCTCTTCTTCAGCGGAAGTGAGATCTTTGGACCAAATTAAACAAAGCGGAGAAGTAAAGATCGGTGTGTTTACGGACAAATCACCTTTCGGGTATTTGGATGAAAATGGGAATAATGTTGGATATGATATTGAGCTTGGAAATAAGATCGCAGCTGATTTAGGTGTTAAAGTAAAATATATTCCAACTGATGCCGCAGCAAGAGTTTCTTCAGTTCAATCTGGTAAAACGGATATAATTTTAGCAAATTTCACCAAGACAGATGAAAGAGCTGAGCAGGTTGATTTTCAGTTGCCATATATGCAAGTGGCTTTAGGAATGGTTTCTAAGACAGAGGATCCAATTAATAGTTTGGAAGATTTGCAAAATGATACTTCCAAGCAGTTAATTGTTGTTAAAGGAACTACGGCAGAAACGTATTTAGAAAAGAATTATCCAGATTTGTTAGAGAGGGCTTTAAAGTTTGAACAATATTCTGAAGTTCAAAATGCATTAACAGATGGAAGAGGAGCTGCTTGGTTGACAGATAATACTGAGGCTTTAGCTTTTGCTAATCAGACTTCTGGGTTTACCGTTCCTGAGAAAGCGGCGACAATTGGTGAAAAAGATATTATTGCACCAGCAACAGCAAAAGGGAATACTGCTCTTGAAGATTTTATTAATCAAGAGGTGAAAGATTTGACAGATACTGATTTCTTTAAAAATGCCTATAGTAAATATTTAGCACCTCTTTATGGAGATCAATTTGAAAGTGAAATCGTTTTAACAAGCGATGAACTTAAGAAATACGAGTAAAAATTGAACTGGGCATATATTGCCAACCATGCCGATGCTTTTGTAACTGCTGGGTTACTAGTTATTCGCATTGGACTTATTGGGATAGTAGGTTCAATTTTAATTGGTCAGATAATTGCAATTTTTCGATATTTCAAAATACCAGTTTTGACTCAAATTTCGTCAATATATATTGAAATATCGAGGAATACTCCCTTATTAATACAACTATTTTTCTTATATTTTGGATTGCCAAAAGTAGGGATTAAATTAGAGTCTGGAACTTGTGCGATTGTAGGTTTGATTTTTCTGGGAGCAAGTTATATGGCAGAAAGTTTTAGGTCTGGTTATAATCAAATAGAAGTTTCACAAATTGAAGCTGGGCGGGCTCTAGGGATGAGTGAATTGAGTATTTTTGCTAAAGTAACATTACCTCAAAGTTGGCAATATTCCTTTGCTTCTTTAGGAGCGAATATGATATTCTTAATAAAAGAAACTTCTGTATTTTCAATTATAGCTTTAGCAGATTTGACTTTTGTTGCAAAAGATTTGATCGGAATGCACTATAATACTAATGAAGCTTTATTTATGTTAGTAATATCATATTTAATTATTTTGATTCCTTTAGCTGTAATTATTACTATAGTAGATAGCTGTTTAAAGAAAAGAGCAAAATAAATGGATTTAATTCAAATTTTAGCTCAAGGAAATACATTTTTTAGATTAATGACAGGGTTTTCTGTTACTTTATATATTTCATTATTGACTGCATTATTTTCTGTCATTATAGGTTTAGCTTTGGGATTTGTTATGAATAGTAAAAATACAGTTTTGAAGATATTTAGTAAGGTTTATCTTGAATTCTTTAGATTGCTTCCACAACTTGTGTTATTATTTGTATTTTATTACGGGATTACATCAGCTTTGGGGTGGGATCTTGATGCTCAAACTAGCGCAATTATAGTTTTCACATTTTGGGCATCAGCAGAGATGGGAGATTTGATTCGTTCTGCTATCCAAAATGTTTCTAAAGAACAAATTGAAGCAGGTAAGGCAGTCGGCTTGTCTAAATTCGCAGTTGCTCGGCACATTATAATACCTAATGTTATTAGAACAGTTATTCCTCAAACAGTCAATTTATTAACAAGGATAATTAAAACTAGCGCTATAGTTCCTTTAATTGGGGTTATGGATATAACTAAGGTTGGGCAGGCAGTTATAGATTTAAATCGATTTAAATATCCAGATGGAGCTTTTTGGATTTATTTATTTATTTTCGTTTTATATTTCGTGGCTTGTTATTTTCTTTCACTTCTTAGTCGGTTATTTGAGAAGAAGTTGATGAATTAAGATTAGAGTGAGAATACCCATAGAATAGATAGATAAATAATCCTAAAATAAGCCAAAGAACAAAAATAATCCAAGTTGTAACTGCTAGATTAATTGCTAACCATAGGCAAACTAATCCAGAAATGATAGGGAGAATTGGAGAAAGTGGAACTTTAAATGTTTCATTTTGAATAATTTCCATGTCTTTATTGGTAGAAATAATTTTTCGTAATTTAGGAATTGAAAAAGAGACGATAATAAAAGCAAAAAGAGTTCCTATATTAACCATTTCTGCTAAGATTTCTACTTTAGTCATAGAAGCAACTAAGGCTATACATACTCCGATTCCAATTTGGAGCTTGGCAGGGGTTGAGAATTTTTTTGAAGTCTGATAAAGAGATTTTGGTAATAATCCATCACGAGAAATAGCAAAAAAAGTTCGAGAAAGAGAATACATAGCAACTAAAACAACGGTTGTTAAACCAAGAAAGGCACCAAAAGATATAATAGCACCAGTTTGGTTATCTCCTAAAATTTCAAAAGCTGTTGAAATGGAAGGAGTTGAATCGGGGTGTGTTGAAGCGTAATTAGCATAGTCACTAGGCTTAACCATTCCGGCAGTTGAGATTGCCATTAGAATGTAGAGAATAGAAACAATCCCGATTCCTGCTAATAAACCGAGTGGCATATTTCGTTTCGGGTTTTCTGTTTCTTCAGCAGCCGTAGCAGCATTATCAAAGCCTAAAAAGGCAAAAGCTATAACCGAAGCTCCAGAAAAGATGCCCAAAATTCCGAATGTTTGCCCGCCTTGTCCAATCAGAGTTTGAAAAAGAGAAGAGCCTGCTGAGCCGGTAGATTGGTTGGTAGCTTCTGCTGGTAAAATAAATGGCTGAAAATTCAAGATATTAAAATATTTCAAACCCATTACTATCACAAATAGGACAACGAGAACTTTAATTACTACGAAAATAGCAGCAACTCTGGTAGAGAGCTTAGTTCCTAAGACTAAAAGAAGAGTAAAAATTAATGCTCCAACCAAGCAAATCCATTCAATTTTAATATTTGTATTGGTTATAGTTAATTGCCCCGGAAGTGAGAATCCTAACAATCTCAGAAAATCACGTAAGTAAACAGCCCAAAATTTTAGGATAACTGAAGCACCCATAAATAATTCAAGAATTAAACTCCAACCTGTAATCCAGGCTATAATTTCACCAGCTGTAGAATAGGCGAAAGTGTAAGCAGAGCCAGTTACGGGAAGAGTTGAAGCGAACTCGGCGTAACACATTGCGGCGATTGATATTACAACAGCAGCGATTAAGAAAGAAAGAATTGAAGCAGGTCCAGCGTAATTAGCAATAACTGTAGCTCCAACAGAAAAAATTCCAGCTCCGACTGACATTGAAATGCCTAAAACAGCGACATCCCACCAACCAAGAGTTCTTTTTAGTTTTGAACCTCCTCTATCGTTTTGAGCAGTTTGAATTAAGGAATTAATCTGTGGGCGTCTAAAGATAGATTTCATATATAAACATTATACGTAATGTGTATTAATATATTTTTTGATCCAAACCTGAATCAAAGAAGGTGCCAGCAAATAAAACAGGTTTTGTGAAGACTAAGACTACCCCGTCAGCTAAAGCTGCCACCCCTTCAAGGAAGGGGAACTCGGGACGAGGTCTAAAGCTTCAGCTTCAAGGAAGGGGAACTCGGGAAGCGGATCTAAACTATAGCTAAGAAGGGGAACACATAGAGCGATTTTAAAGTTTAGTTTTTAAAGAAGGGGAACTCGGGAAGTGGTTCAAAAACTTTTGCAAAAACTTAAATAAACGTATAATATTAATATGAATGAAGATTTGACTCAAGTTGTGCAAATTAGTGAAGGTGAATCACGAAAATTTGTGATTTTGCAATTTGGGGATGACGATTACAAAAGTAATTTGAAAATTGAGTTGATTGGAGAAGGTGCTTCGGTTGAAGTTCAAGGTCTGTATTTTGCGGGAAGTGGGCAAAATATTCAAAATAGAGTCACAATTATGCATAAAGCAAAAAATTGTAAGTCTAGAGTTCTTTATAAAGGTGTGTTAAAAGATAAAGGAACACGGACAAATTGGGTAGGAACGGTTAAAATTGAACCTGAGGCAACAGGTACAGATACTTATGAAGAAAACAGGAATCTTTTATTAACCAGAGGAGTTAGAGCTCTTTCTGAGCCAAATTTAGAAATTTTGACTGGTGATATTGAAAATGCTGGTCACGCTTCTGCAACAGGAAGATTTGATGATGAGCAATTATTTTATTTGATGAGCCGAGGAATATCAAAAAAAGATGCTAAACGCTTAGTTGTTGAGGGTTTTTTTGGAGAAGTTTTAAATTCTTTAAAAGATAATAATGATATTTCAGAGCAAGATTTAGAAAAAATTCAGTTAGAAATTAGCACAAAATTATCGGCATAATTTCTTGAGCAGAAAACTGCGATTGTTTGCCTGTTGCTTTGTTAAATCTAGTATAATATAGTTAATGAAGAGATTGAGGGAAGGGTTCGCGGGGGTAGTTGCTTGCTTCGCTATTTTTGTTGTAACTATGTGTTTAAGTTTGGTACAAGTTGTTTTGCCTTTTGTGCCATCTAATACAATCAAAAATGCTCGGGCAATTAATTCTAATCATCCTAGTGTAGATTCATATATTTCAGATGCAGATATGTCTTGTCAGACACCTTTAGTTCCAGATTCAGGGAGTGATTGTGGCTATATAAATGATCAGACTTCTGATTTGCAAGGTGCTTTACTTTGGCAAAAGGTTGAGCCGGACACATCAAATCCAGGGAAATATAAGCCTCTTGGTGGTGCTATGTTTTTATTAATGGCAACACAGGCAAATTGGAATGGGACATCTTCTCAACAAGGTTCGCAAATGACTATTACAGATTGCGTTACAAGTGGCTGTTCTGGGTCTGGAGATATAGATCCTCGTCCGGGTTATTTTAAAGTTATGCGTTCGAGCGGA
>JAISHP010000027.1 GCA_031262545.1 Candidatus Ancillula hodotermitis
GGAAGATCCTGAAACAAGTTCAGGATGACAGTAACCATAAATTGAGAAATGACAGTATTCACAAAATCAGAACGGTAATATTAATTTGATTTTCTGGTTTTGAGTAAACGGTGGTGAAAATTTTTTATAAATTAGAGTAAACGGTGGTGAAAGCGTATAATAGTTTTATGTTTTTACGAAAAATAAAAAACAGAGAAGGAAATATATATTTATCTGCGGTTGAAAACTATCGTCAGGATGGGAAAAGGAAACAAAGGGTTGTTATCAGCTATGGTCGTCTTGATAAATTGCTAGAAAAAGAACCTGGGGCTATTGAGCGGATTAAATCCGAAATTGAGATACTAAATATTGAAAACAAACAAAAAAGAGCACAATCATTAGTTAGGTCTATTTCTTCTTCTGGTTGGAGTACGATTAAATCAGAAGAAGAGTTGAAGAAAAAAGCAAAAATATTAAATTTTAATATTGTAAAAACCTCAACTTTACCAAAAGGACAAAAACCAAGACGAAAATTAGTTGTTGAATGTGATTTTGATGAAAAAAGAGATAGTTTTTCAATAAAATATATTGGCTCAATGCTTTTTGAATCAATATATGAAGATATTGGAATTAATGAAATTGTTTTAAATTATTGTCGTAAAAATGGAATCAAAGAAAATCTTTTAGGGACTTTGAAATCTGCTATTTGTGATCTAATATTTTTACCAGAAGATTGGAATGTTGATGAAGATACACCTCAGCGCTATTTTCAAAATTGGCAGATAACAATTAATGATTGGCTGCAATTCCTAACAGTGTTTTATGATATTGCTAAGGAAATTAGAGTTGCAGTTGAGAAATATACTCGTCCGCTTGCACTGTCTAGAATGAAAGTGTCGCCGATTGTTTATGCGATTTCTTACAGAACATTAGATACTGGCCTTTCAGAGATGAATATAGTAGATGATGCAACTAAACTTAAGGAATATGCTAAACTTAGAAAAGGGGCGACATATACAGCGAGCCCTTCTTTGGTAAAATTAGGAGTTTTGGGAACTTTGGATGGTTTAACTTTAGGTTCTTTAATTGATACAGATCGTTCAACCTCAAATCAAATTTATACGCAAAAACTTTTTGATCAACTTAAAGAGAGTAGTATTAAAAAAATATTAATTCTTGGAACCCAATATCTTTATACAGATAGCAATTTAACTAAAATTAAAAATTATAATCATCACTATATTATGATAAAAGGGCTCGTGGATAAACCGAGAGATTTTGAAGGTTTTTTTGAAGAGGCGGTTTCTAGTGATGGATGGGAATATTCGGTTGACCGCGAATTGGCTAGAAAATCCTTTATCCGAACTAAAACCTTAAAAAATGGAACTAAATATCAAGAAAAGGTTTTGCTCGTTTGGGATCAGGCGATTGCTAATCAAGTAACAAATCAGAATTACGGAATTGAAATGTTCACAGAAGGAATGATTCATACGAATAAATATGCTTTTTCTTATGATAGACGAAGAATTAAGCCAAGAAATTCAACTACAGAAGAATTTAATGTTGAACTTTCTTTTCACGAAGAATTAGTAAAAAATCTTCAAACAGGTAAAGAAGAAAAGTTAAATCCTTATTTAGAGTATCCTAGACCAATCAACCCTAAAACAGGAAAGCATGAAAAGTCTATAGTTCCAGGAATAAGTATTATTGTGACAGACAATATTGATTATAGCGATGATTTTATAATATTTAATATTGGTAAATATAATAATTTTAAAAAGCAGATGGGTAAACGTAAACAAAATGAAGTTTATTCTCGTTCTACCATAGCTTGGACAAAAGAGCAAGTTCAATCTTCTATGGCATGTCGTTTTCTTGGGTTATTTTTAGCTTCAGTAATCAAATTGGTTTATGGAATAGGTCTAGGCAATCATTCAAATTTTTATTCTTACCTTTTAGCGAATGAATACGTAGAGCCAATTGGAGAAGTAGATGGTGAGGAAGTTTATGAATGTAGAAACGGTTCTCATTTTATTTATGTTATGAAGAAATTAGGAATTGATTGGACTTATCGTTTTGTAACCAAAAAGCAAATTGAAGAACTCGCCCATATCCCATGGATGAAAATGCTGAAAGAAAAGTATGAAAATTAATAAAGAGAGTGTGGGATAATGTATATATGGCGAGAACAAATACTAGTCAAATTAGTGAGGTGTATGTAGGGCGGCTTTTTGGTCTACCTGTTTTTGATCCAATTGGTGATCAAGTTGGTAAATTAAAAGATGTTGTTTTGATTTTAGGGGATTCTCTAACATGTCGAGCCGTTGGTTTTGTTGTTGAGATTCGTGCTCGTCGTAATATTTTTATTTCTCTTTCTAAAGTTCTCTCCATTACTTCCGATCAAATAATCGCCAGTGGTTTAGTGAATGTGCGAGCTTTTCAGAAGCGCAATATTGAAACTCTAGCTTATTCTGAATTTTTTGATAGAATAATTAAAGTTCGAGGCTTAAAAGAAAAATATGCTGTTGATGATTTTTCGATAATTAAACGTGGTAATGAGTGGTTAATTAATAAACTGTATGTTCACGAAACAGATGGTAAGAATAAAGAGCGCCGGTTAAAGGGGCTTTTTGTCAAACCGAAAGAAACTCGGTTTGTGGATATGAAAGATGTGATCTTACCAAATATTCTAAAACACGATTCGGCTACTGCGATTGTTGGGAGATTGGAAGATATGAAACCAGCTGATGTAGCTGATTTGATTCTAGATTTAGATAAAAAACGTCAGGTTGATGTGGCAAAAGAATTAGATAATGAGCGTTTGGCAGATGTCTTGGAGGAAATGCCAGAAGCAAGCCAGGTGCAGATCCTTGATGAATTTGAGCAAGAAAGAGTAGCTGATGTCTTGGAGGAGATGGAGCCTGATGATGCTGCCGATCTTTTGGGGCATATGGGGGAAGATGAAGCTAAAGAGTTGCTTGAAGAAATGGATCCGGAAGATGCTGAAGATGTGCGCGATTTGATGCAATATGATGATAAATCAGCTGGTGGTTTGATGACAACTAATGCTGTTATTCTTTCTGGGGATTCCACTGTGGCTGATGCTTTGGCGCAAATTCGGCGTCCAGAACTACCACAATCTTTAGCTTCGTTAGTTTTTGTCTGTAAATCTCCTTTAGAACCACCGACTGGTCCGATTTTAGGCGTTCTCTATTTCCAGCAGCTTCTGCGCTACCCTCCGCATATGCGTTTAGATGAGATTGTTGATTTAGATTACCACTATTGTGAAGCTAATGATAGCTTAGATAAAATTGCTCGCCTTTTTGCAACTTATGATGCTTTTATGATTCCTGTTTTAGATGATGACAAACGTCTTTTGGGAGCTATTTCAATTGATGACCTAATTGATCATATGTTGCCTGAAGATTGGCGGGAGGTGGAAGATTGATGAGTAAAAAAGCAGAAGAAAAAGCACAGAATAGATTACTTCAAAGCCCGATTAGAAGAAGGCGTAGGGATTTTTTTAACCCTTTTTCGGCAGCTTACAATCCGCATGTTACTGCTACTCGTTCAAAATCTGATTTAGGTGGAAAAGTTGCTGAAGCGATTGCACGCTTTTGTGGAACTCCAGCTTTTCTTTTTTGGCTTTCAGTTTTTTGTATTGTTTGGATAGCCTGGAATACTTTAGCTCCTGAGGCTTGGCGTTTTGATTCAGCAAGTCTAGGCTTTACGGCCCTAACATTAATGCTTTCTTTGCAGGCTTCTTATTCTGCTCCTTTGATTTTGTTGGCGCAAAA
>JAISHP010000045.1 GCA_031262545.1 Candidatus Ancillula hodotermitis
AAAGAGTAGGGTCTTATAACCACCCCGTCAGCTTCGCTGCCACCCCTCCAAGGAGGGGAACTTTAGGATTTACTTAGTTCCCCTCCTTGGAGGGGTGCCCGGAGGGCGGGGTGGTTAGAGTTATTAATAATTCTCAAAAAACATTTTGAGTGGGGAGGTTAATAAACGGAACGAAGGGTCTGGCAGGTATAATATTTAATAACACTATAAACGTATAGGATAGGAGAGATATGTCCGTAATAAATGAATTAAATCAAGGTAAATACGCTTTAATTTTTGGAGGTCAAGGAAGTGCCTGGCGCCCAATAATTAAGGAATTGGCTGTAGGTTCTTTAGAAAAAGAACTAGAAAAACTTAATAATTTTGTCAGTGTTGCTCTTGAGCCAGTTCGTGATCAATTAATTGTTGTTCGTCCTGAAACAAAAGATATTTTTTCTGATCCAAGTCGTGACAAATTTGAAGATAGTGATGCACCTGTTTCCGTTCCTGGAATTCTTTATTCTCAATACCTTACTCTCCGGTCATTGATGAATCAGGGTGTAGATGTCGCTAAATTTCCACCTGTAGCTGTTGAAGGTCACTCTCAAGGCGTGATGGCAAAAGAGTTAGTTGAGGCAATTAAAACTGTTGATGAAGGTGAAAGAATCACTCGTTTAACTCAGATTTTTGCTATTGCTAACATTTTAGGATATGCGGCTGCTAAAATGACGGAAGATGTCGGAATTTTCCCTGAAGTTAATGCAACTCCTATGGTTTCTGTTAAAGGTGCTTCTCGTAAAATTATTGAGGCAGTAATTGCTAAAACTAAGGATAATGGCGGATTCGTTAATGAAATTGCAATTGCAATTAAAAATGATGAAGATCACTATATTATTTCAGGTCAAGCTTCTGATTTGGAAATTTTAGTTCAGCAATTGGAAATTTTTGCAAAGAAATATAAAGAAATGCTTGATGCAAAGGAAACTGGTGGTTCTGAATTGAATATTCAGACTGATTTCTTGAATGTGACAGTTCCTTTCCATTCTCCACTATTAAAACCTGCATTAAAATATGTTGAAGAGTGGGCTACAAAATGTCAATTAGATGTTCAGCTTTCTCTAGAATTAGCTAGCCATGTTTTGGTAAATCCAATTGATTGGTCTGCTTCTGTTCGTTCTTGCTTAACTCAAGGTGCAAAATATTTTGTTGATCTTGGTCCGACAGCTGTGGTTGGAAAATTATCAGAACGTTTACTTCAAGGGACAGGCGCGGGAATCATTGAAGCTTCAAATGGTGAACGCCTAGCTGAATTAGTTAGACCGGGCTATGAGCCAAATATGCTAGCTTCTTGGGAATCTTTTGAGCCTAAGTTAGTTCAACTTCCAAATGGAAAAACTGTTGTAGATACAGCATTTACTCGTTTGACTGGTAAAGCTCCAGTTATGTTAGCTGGTATGACACCAACAACTGTTGAGCCTGAAATAGTTGCAGCAGCAGCGAATGCTGGATATTGGGCAGAAGTTGCTGGAGGTGGTCAAGTAACAGCTGAGGTATTTAATGAAAATCTTTCTGGTCTAGAGAAACAACTACAACCTGGAATTACAGCACAATTTAACTCAATGTTTTTAGATCGTTATTTGTGGAATTTGCAGTTTGGAACAACTAAGATTGTTTCAAGAGCGAGAGCTGCTGGGGCTCCTTTAGATGGTGTGATTGTAACTGCGGGGATTCCAGAAAAAGATGAAGCTGTTGATTTGGTTCAAACTTTAAATAAAGAGGGATTTCCTTTTGTGACATTCAAACCAGGAACAATTGCTCAAATTAATCAAGTGATTGATATTGCAAATGCAGTTTCTGAATATAAAGTAATTATGGAGATTGAAGATGGACACGCTGGTGGTCATCATTCTTGGGAAAGTTTAGATGATTTACTTTTGGCAACTTATCCAAAAATTCGTGAAACTCATAATATAGTTTTGTGTGTTGGTGGAGGAATAGCTAAGCCTGAAGATGCTACAAAATATCTAACAGGTGAGTGGTCAATTAAATACACTCGTCCTAAAATGCCTGTTGATGGTGTATTTATTGGAACCGTAGCTATGGCGACTAAGGAATCACATGCTACTGATCAAGTTAAGCAATTATTGCTTGAAACTCCAGGAATCTCACGTGAAGATGTTGAAAAAGGAGATAGCTGGGTTGGTTCTGGTAAATCTCGTGGTCAGATGACTTCTGGTTTGTCACATTTAAGAGCTGACATTTATGAAATTGATAATGATTCTGCTGCTGCAGCAAGACTGATTGCAAAATATGAATCAAATGCGGATGAGGTTGAGTCTCACAAGAATGAAATTATTGAGGCGATCAATAAGACTGCTAAGCCATATTTTGGTGATATAGAAAATATGACTTATTTGCAACTAGTTGAGAGATTTGCTAAACTTTGCTTTGAAAACGTTGATCCAAAACGTTACGAAGAATCTCTTGTTGATCGTTTTTATGACATTTTGCAAAGAATTGAGCAAAGACTTGTCGATCAGGATTCTGGTGAATTTATTTCACTATTTGGAGGAGTTGAGGATGTAATTGATTATAATCGTGCAATTGAGCAAATTAAACAAAAGTATCCTAAAATTGCTACAGCTAAAGTAACCGGAATAGATGTTGCTTGGTTTATTGAGAATTGCCGTAAGCATCCAAAACCAGTTCCTTTCGTTCCTCGTGTTGATGGTGAC
>JAISHP010000087.1 GCA_031262545.1 Candidatus Ancillula hodotermitis
TATTCTGCAAATTGGGCGGGATATGATTTCACATTAATGGACACAGGTGGATGGGATTCTAAAGCGGAAGGGTTAGAAGAGCAAGTTTCTCTTGCCGCTGAACTAGCTATAGAGATTTCAGATGTTTTAGTATTTGTCGTTGATACAAGAGTTGGTGTTCAATTGCAAGACGAGCAGCTTTTAAAACTGATTAGGAAGTCAAATAAACCTTGTATTTTGGTAGGAAATAAAGTAGATAATGAACAAGAAGAATTAGATTCTATGGAATTATGGAATTTAGGTTTAGGGGAACCAGCTTTTGTTTCTGCTTTACACGGTCGTGGTTCTGGAGATTTACTAGATAGAGTTGTTTCAGAGTTAAAAAAAGCTGATTTAAATAAGACGAATCTAGCTTCTTTAGATAATTCGGATGAAGAAGCTGATATTTATAATCCAATACGTTCAGTTGCTTTGGTTGGCAAGCCGAATGTTGGAAAAAGTTCTTTGTTAAATCAATTGGCAGGGGATAAAAGAGTTGTTGTTTCGGATGTTGCTGGAACAACCAGAGATCCAGTTGATTAGATGATTGAAATTGATGGTCAACTTTATCGTTTTATTGATACAGCAGGAATTAGAAAAAAATCAGATAAAAGTTCTGGGGCAGAATATTATGCTTTGCTCAGAACTGAAGCTGCTATCTATCGAGCTGAGTTAGTATTAGTAGTTATTGATGTAACAGAAATGATTTCAGAACAAGATCTTAGAATTATTAACTTAGCGATTGAAGCAAAAAAAGCTATTGTTCTTGTATTTAATAAGTGGGACACTTTAGCTGAAAAATTTGATACTGAAGGGCGTAGAGAACTTCTTGAAGAAGAAATAGAAAGAGATTTGAATTTTGTCACTTGGGCGCCAAGAGTTAATTTGTCTGCTAAGACTGGTTGGCACAAAAATCGTTTACAAGAAGCTATGGAGACAGCTTTGCTTTCTTGGGATAAGAGAATTCCAACTTCAACAGTTAATGCATTTATAGGGCGTCTTATTGCTGAATTTCCTCATCCGGTCAGAGGAGGGAAACAGCCAAGAATTAAATTTGCATCACAAGTTGATTCAAGACCACCAAAATTTTTATTATTTGCTACCGGCTTTTTAGAGCATCAATACCGACGTTTTATTGAAAGAAAGTTGCGTGAGGAATTTGGATTTGAAGGAACCCCGATTGTTGTCAGTGTTAGGGTTCAAGAAAAAAGAAAATAAGCTTAAAATAGGTATTAAAATGTCTGAAAAAATAGAAATTGGAAACATTAAGACTCAGAAAGTTTTATTAGCTGCTGCAGGGACTGCTGGTCATGTAAATCCTGCTTTAGCTGTTGCTTCTGAATTAGTCAAGTTGGGTGTTGAACCACTTTTCTTAGGTGCTGATGGTATTGAAAAAGATTTAGTAAAACAAGCTGGATATAAGTTTTTTGAAATTTCTAAAGTTGCTATTGAAAGATCCCCACTTAAATTATTATTAAATCTTACAGTTCCTTTTCGTCTTCAATCACAAATTAAAAAGGTTGAAGAAATTATCAAAAATAATCAGATTGATTTAATTTTGGGCTTTGGTGGATATATCTCAGGTCCAGCTTATGTTGCAGCTTCAAAACTAGGAATTCCCGTTGTGATACATGAGCAAAATTCTAAAGTTGGTATAGCAAACAAAAAAGGTTCAGCTTATAGTGATTTATTTTTAACTTCATTTCCTGAAACTTCTACAGATGGGATCAAAAGTCCAAATATTGAATATGTTGGACTTCCTATGAGACCTGTTGGGCAAAAGGCGGTAGATACAAGAGAATTAATGTTTCCTAAGAGTAAAAATGAGAGTAAAAACGATGTTGACAATTTCCCAAATGTTTTGATTTTTGGAGGAAGTCTTGGTGCACAAAAGATTAATGAAACAATAGTTTCTTCTAGTTCTGATCTACTCTCAGTTGCAAATGTGATTCATGTTACAGGAAAAGGTAAATCAGATAAAGCAATTTTAAAGAAGAATGAATTGCCATTTGATAAAGAAAAACGTTATCAGGTTGTTGAGTATACTGACGAAATCCCTGAATTAATTAGAGATGCCGATTTGATAATTTGTCGAGCAGGGGCAGGAACTTGTCATGAGATTGCACTTGCTAGTAAACCAGCAATATTTGTTCCTTTACCAATTGGAAATGGAGAGCAAAGTTTAAATACTAAACTTATTCCTGAATCAATTGTTTGTAATAATAATGAGTTTACTCCCGAGTATGTTGTGAATATTATTATCCCACTTTTGAATGATGACAAAAAGCTACAGCATATGTCGGAAGTTGCTGGAAAGAATTCTAAAAAAGATGCAGCCAAAGTTGTGGCTAAAATTATAAATCAAAAACTTGCTTTGAAGTATTTTCAAAGCATTGACAAAGCCCATTTTATGGCGATCTCAGGAGTTGGAATTGCGCCAATTGCAAAGTGTTTTGAAGATTTAAACCTTGAATCAAAGAAAGAAAAAATACTTGTTTCTGGTTGTGATAGTTCAACAGGAGGACATTCTCCAAGTCATATCATTGACGCAAATGGAAAACCTACTAAAGATTTATTAGTTTATTCTTCAGCAATTAAGAGAGGGAATTCTGAACTTGAAACTGCAATTGCACTAGCTGCTGATGACAAAATTAAAGTTTTACATCGTTCAAGTGCTTTAGATTTATTACTCCGCTTGCATGATGTTTCAATTGCCGTTGCTGGCAGTCACGGAAAGACAACAATTACATCAATGATTTCTTCTATATTAGATGTAACTAATCGAGATAATTCTTCTTTTGTAATTGGGGCTAGTGCGAAAATCAATGGAGTTAAAACTAACGGTGGCAAGATAGCTAAAGGAGAGAAAAAATATATTGTGGCAGAAGCTGATGAATCAGACGGCTCCTTCCAAAAATATCATCCAAATATCGCTATAATTTCAAATGTAGAACCAGACCATTTAGATCACTATGGTGATTACGAACATGTCCTGTCTGCTTTCGAGAACTTTGCAGCTGATTCAGATTGGGTCGTTTTGACTGAAGAAGCACAAAGTAAGATGAAATTAAAAGGTGATCGTGTTGTCGTTGTTGACTCTAAATATTTAGATTTCACTTTGAATGTTCCTGGTGAATATAATAGAATTAATGCAGCTTTGGCTTTGAAAGTTGCAGATTTACTACATCTTGATAAGAAACTTTCTCAGAAAGCTTTACAAGATTTTTCAGGTGCAGATCGACGTTTTGAGGTTCATAAATTTGGGTCAGGGAGAGGTGTAGTTCGAGTCGTTGATGATTATGCTCATCATCCAACCGAAGTAAAGAATTTAATTGATGCTGCATTAGAAGTGTATAAAGATTCTACTATTGTTTTAGTTTTTCAACCTCATCTTTATTCAAGAACAGTAGATTTTGCTAAAGATTTTGCTAAACAACTTGCTAGAGTTGATCTTCCAGTTGTTACAAAAATTTATCCTGCTAGAGAAGTGCAGGAAGATTTTCCTGAGGTGACACCGAAAACTATTGCGCAATATAGTGATAAAATTGTGGCTATTGATGATTTAGACAAAGCTGTTGATTTTTCTATTATTCAAGGCAAAAAACTTGCAAAAAAACTGAAAAAGGGAGGGAAACAACATTTGGTTATATTATCAGTTGGTGCTGGAGGAACATTGATTCCGAAATATTCAGATATTTTGGATAGAAAAAATAGTAATTAGTAAATTTATTGGGGAAATAATATGAATGATGATAAGAAAATGCCGGTACCTTTAACTGATCGTCCAGCACCTAGAAAAGTCAAGATTCCTAAAACTAAAATTTCTAATAAAAGTAAAAATATAAAGCCAGATATTCCTCATAAAACTCATGATGGTTTTTTGAAACCTCATGAAGAATTTAATC
>JAISHP010000148.1 GCA_031262545.1 Candidatus Ancillula hodotermitis
TGATGATTATAATGAGCTTTTAGAGTCTATGCGTTCAGGAGAATTGACCAAAAAGCACATTGATCTTTTGAAAGAGCGAGTTTTAAGCAATATCGCTGCTAGAGGAGATGCGTTTGAAGAAAGCCAAGAAGAGTTAAATGAATCACGATTATATACACATAATTTAAATACCGCTCAATATAACGCTGAACGATTAAAAATGCTAGATGGTGAAGAAAAAGAATTTGTTATGACAGGTGACGGTCCTGAAAGTATGGTTGCGACACTTAAGCGAGGATGTTTGGCTCCAGAAAAATTAAAATTAAAAATTGGTGCGGTTGTAATTTCGTTAAAGAATGATCCAGATTGTGAATATGTTAATGGGTCTGTTGGAAAAGTTGTTGATTTTGATTCAAAAAACAATGACCCAATTGTCCAATTTGAGAATGGAAATAAATGTATTATGGAAGAAGCTCAGTGGCAAATTACATCTATTGAGACTGGAGAAGAGCTGGCTTCAATTAAGCAGATACCTCTAACTTTAGCATGGGGGATAACAATTCACAAGTCTCAAGGAATGACTTTAGGGAAAGCTACAATTGATTTAAGAAAAGCTTTTGAACCAGGAATGGGGTATGTGGCTTTATCAAGACTTCGTTCTTTTAGCGATTTGACTTTGCTAGGGTTCAATGATATCGCTATAAGAACATCAGATAAAGCTCGTGAATTAGACAAATATTTTAGAGAGCGCTCACAATTATTAGAAACTCTTTACGGAGAATAAACTTATATATTTAATGTGAAATAACTTACTAATTCACATTTTAAAAAAATATTTTGAAAACATAAAATAAACCAGATATATTGTTTATATCAATCAAAAAAAATCAAAGAGAGAGGAGTAAAAATGATTGGTATAAAGAAAATAACATCTACTTTAATCGGTGGAGGTTTAATTTTGGCAGGGGCTGCAGCTCCTGCATTTTCAGCACAAAATGTAGGTGGCGGAACGTGGAAATACAATATGACAGATATTGTATATTCTGATTATTACCATCCTTCAGTAAATCACGGCTCTACAGCTTGTAATTGGTCAAAATGTGATAAACAGCAATGGAATGATGCTGGAACTTGGTCGCATGCTCAGGTTGGTAGAGGAATTACTGGTAATAAGGTGTATTGGCACGTAAATTAAGTTGGTGAGTGATGATTAGAAATATTAAAAAATATCTAGTTCTAAAATTACTAGTTGCCTTAATTACTATCGTAATTGCAATATTAAGCTTCTTTTGTGTAATAGAAAACACAAAGGAACCAATTTTGGGGTCAAAAGGTGAAATTGTTGTAGAAACAATACCAAACAGTATTTCTAATGATCAATTTAATGATAAAATGATGGAGTTAGCAAATAACACTGGCTCCATTATTTTATCTTTTTTGGGGGAAGGTAATTCTGATAAAAAAGTTTATACTTATGTTGGGAATGAAGACTTATATGAAAGAAACTTGGAAAATAAAGTATATAAATCGTTTGATCCCAAAATTAATTTTGAATTAAAAGATTATGGTGAAAACAAATATAGATCGATGACGGGTATATATTTATTTTCCGGTGATACCCAGACAATTGAAAAAAATTTAAATATAATTACAGATTTAGGAGTAAATGCTTATGTTTCAAACGAAACATCAAACTTTTGGTTAATATTTGCTTTTTCTTTAATTATGAATAAATTATATATTTTATTATTGTCGATAGGAATTGTTTCAATTTTTGTTTTGTGTTGTATATTACAGAAGAGACAAAAAATAATAGCAGAACGGTTAATTGAAGGAATGTCGAAAATCAAGATTTATAAGAATGAAATTGTAGAAATTTTAAAAGAATATCTATTAATGAGTAGTGTTATATTGTTTATTACTGTTTGTTTTTTGAGAGTTTATAATAAATTTACACATATTGGTATATTTTTAAACGTTTTTGCAGAATTATGTTGTATTTTTGTAATATATTTTTTAGTGACTTTTACAATATTGTTTTTTTTCACAATAAAAAGAATAAAATTAACTACGACAATAAAAGGTAAAGCTTCAAGAAAAATAATTTCGTTTATGGGTGCTATATCTGGATTGTTAATTATGGTAATAATTATGAGTTTTAGTGGTAATCTAGTTAATAGCACAAAAGAAACTAAAATTACAATAGATGCATTAAAAAAATATCAAAAAATATCTGATTATAATTATTTAGGAATGGGCTTAGGATTATTAGAAAGAAATTCAGATGAGGAAATCGGAAAATTTATTCGAACATTAGATCAAGAAGATAAAGTCATAATAGTAGATAAAAATAATGTTGATTTAGGGAATATAAATTATTTTGAAGAAGATAAAGATGATTTAGAAAATAAAATCGATAGTTTAACGGTAAACGAAAAATTTATCGAAAAACAACCTGTAGAAACGTTTGATGGAAAAATATTGAATAAAATAGTAGATAAGGATAATGTATTAGTTCTTGTTCCTGAAAACTGTGAAATTAAAGAGAGCGTGATTCAAGAAAAAACTAAAAAATTTATTGCCGGAGAATATAAACTTAATAATGCAAAATTGGGAATAAATATTTTAAAAATTAAATCTAAACAAATTTTTTCGAATTATACTATTGGTTCTAGACTTTATTTTGATAAAGAATCTTCGGCAATTTCAAAAGATCCTATTATCATGGTAGTACCTGAATCGTATAAATATTTTGATAATAATTTATATTTAAGCTGGGCTTCCCACGGTGAAATATTAATTGCAAATTCAGTGGATTTAGATCAAAAAATTGAAGAATATAAAGTAGGAAAATATATAAATTATTACGAAAATATAAACAGTAATATTAATAATAGAATTCATGAAGAATTGGTTAAAGAAGCTTATCAATACATGGGAATAGGATTGTCATTGATCGTGATGTTTGCTTCAATTTTAATATTAGTGATTAGTTATTTGGAAAGAAATAAACAACTATTTTTTATGAAATATTCAAATGGGTATGGTTTTTGGAGAACGCACTGGCACTTTATGATTATGATGAGTCTAATTCCATTAGGATCAATGCTTATTAGTATAAAACTTGGATTTATTCAACTAAACGAGAGTTCATTAACTATCCCATTAGCAATAATTATGATAAATTTAATTGTGACAGGTGTGTTGATATCAATAAATCAGAAAAAATTTAATGCAAATTATATTAAAAGAAAGTAAATAAAGGAGAGTAAAAATGAAACTAGAAATAAAAAATGGACAGAAAAAATTTAGAGATAAGTTGGTTTTTGACAATATAAATGAAATCTTTAGTGAAGGGGAAGTAGTAGCTATAACTGGGCAAAGTGGAGCAGGAAAAACAACATTGCTAAATTGTCTTGGTTTGCTTGAACCTCTTGATCAAGGTGATATTTTGCTTAATAATAAAAAAATTAATAATGAGAAAGAAAAGGCCAAAAGAAATCTATTTAGAAATGTTTTTGGCTTTTTATTTCAAAACTATGGATTAATTGATGATTTAACTGTGAGTGAAAATTTAGAGTTTAGTCTTGAATATAAGAAATTAAATAAAAAAGAAAAAAATAGTATGAAGCTGGAGGCATTAAAAAAAGTTGGACTAGAAAAATCAATTAATTCTAAAATATATGAGTTGTCTGGAGGAGAACAACAGAGAGTAGCGTTAGCAAAATTGATAATTAAAAACCCTAAAATAATTTTTTGTGATGAACCTTCTGCTGCTTTAGATGAAGATAATACAAAAATGGTTTTATCTGTTTTAGATGAATTTTCTAAAAAGGGTTGTATTGTGCTAATCTCTTCTCATGATCCACTAGTGGTAAATGCTTGTTCTAGATCAATATTATTGGGATCTCGAAAATAAAAAGAAAAAATGGGCGGTATAATATAATAAGATTAAAAGGAGAATCAATTGAACATTTTAGATAAAATTTTACATGCTGGTGAGGGAAAGAAGATTCGTGAATTAGAGGAGGTTGCGAATCAAGTTAATGCTCTTGAGTCAATTTATAAAGAGATGACTGATGAAGAACTTAAAGGTCAAACTTTAGAATTTAAAAAGCGCTATTGGGGAAAATCGTGGAAAAAGGTTAATGAAATTTATGAAGATGGAGATGTTTTAACTGATGAAATTGATTTTGAACCTATTGAAGGAGAAAGTTTAGAAAAATTAATGCCTGAAGCCTTCGGCGTTGTGAGAGAAGCTGCTAGAAGAACAATTGGTTTACGTCATTTTGATGTTCAGTTGATGGGTGGTGCAGCTTTGTTTAAAGGCAATATTGCTGAGATGAAGACAGGTGAAGGGAAAACTCTAGTTGCGACTTTACCAGCTTATTTAGCTTCTATTGCTGGACTAGGTGTCCATGTTGTTACAGTTAATGATTATCTGGCTTCTTCTCAGTCTGAAATGATGGGGCGCGTTTTTCGCTTTTTAGGGGTTTCTTGTGGGTGTATTTTGAATAATATGAATCCACAAGAAAGGCGTAAAGAATATGATAAAGATATTACTTACGGAACTAATAATGAATTTGGTTTTGACTACTTGCGTGACAATATGGCAATGAATAAGGAAGATTTGGTTCAAAGAGGTTATTTCTTTGCTATTGTTGATGAGGTGGACTCAATTTTGATTGACGAAGCGAGAACACCGTTAATTATTTCTGGTCACGCTGCAGGTGATTTAAATAAGTATTATATAGATTTTGCTAAATTTGTTAAAACATTAGATCCTGTTACGAATATTGATCCGAATAAAGTATATTTGCCTGGAGAAGAAAAACCAGAACCAAATGGTGACTACGAAGTTGATGAGAAAAAGAAAACAATTGGTGTTTTGGATACCGCAATAGATAAATTAGAAGCACATTTAGGGATTGATAACTTATATGATTCAGTTAATACTCCATTAGTGCAATTTTTGCAAAATGCTATTAGAGCTAAGGAGCTTTTCCATAGAGATAAAGATTATATCGTGCAAAATGGGGAAGTAAAAATTGTAGATGAACATACTGGTCGTGTTCTAGATGGAAGGCGTTATTCAGAAGGAATTCATCAAGCGATTGAGGCTAAAGAAGGCGTTAAGATTCAGGCAGAAAATCAGACTTACGCTACAATTACTTTGCAAAATTATTTTAGAATGTACAAAACTCTTTCGGGTATGACTGGAACGGCTGAGACAGAAGCAGCAGAATTTAGTTCAACATATGAATTGGGAGTTTTGCCAATTCCGACAAATAAACCTATGATCAGGATTGATCACACTGATTGGATTTTTAGGACGGAAGAAGGTAAATTTAAGGCAATTGTAACAGATGTCGCTGAAAGACACGCTAAAGGACAACCGATTCTTTTAGGTACAGCTTCGGTTGAGAAATCTGAACTTTTAAGTAAAGCTTTAAAAGAATCTGGAATTAAACATGAGGTTTTGAACGCTAAACAACATGCTCGAGAAGCTGCAATTGTGGCGAGGGCAGGTAGAAAAGGTGCTGTAACTGTGGCTACAAATATGGCTGGTCGTGGAACTGATATTATGCTTGGCGGGAATTCAGAATTTTTAGCGACAGAAAAAATGCGAGAATTGGGTTATGATCCGATTGAAAATCCTGAAGAATATGAAAAAAATTGGGTTAATGTTTTAGAAGAATCTAAGAAAAAGGTTGCTGCTGAACATGACGAAGTTGCTGATTTAGGTGGCTTATATGTAATTGGAACAGAAAGGCATGAATCAAGGCGTATTGATAACCAGCTTCGTGGACGTTCAGGAAGGCAGGGAGATCCTGGAGAAAGCCGTTTCTTTATTTCTATGGAAGATGATTTAATGCGACTATTTAATACTGCTATGATGCAGAGAGTAATGGCTATGGGTGTTCCGGATGATCAGCCAATTGAGGCGAAACCTGTGGCTAAGTCAATTCGCAATGCTCAATCTCAAGTTGAAAGTCAAAATTTTGAAATTAGAAAAAATGTTTTGAAGTATGACGAGGTTATGAATTTGCAACGTGAAGTTGTATATAAAGAGCGTAAGAAGGTCTTGATGGGGGTTAATATGGCACCTCAAATTAAGACTTATATTGATCAGACAGTTTCAGGAATTGTGGCTGATTATACTTTGGAAGGGTCACCAGAAGAGTGGGATTTAGATCGTCTATTTAGAGAACTTGGACAGATGTATCCTATTTCGTTTACTCCAGAGGATTTGATTGATCAAGTTGGAGCTAGAGGTGCACTGAATCCACAAAATATTACAACTGAAGTTGTTTCTGATGCTGAAATTGAATACGGAAAACGTGTTGAATTCGCAGGTGAAGAAACAATGCGCAATATTGAACGCCAAATTACTTTAATTGTTTTAGACCGTTCGTGGCGGCAACATTTAGTAACAATGGATTATATTAGAAATGGTATCGGTTTGCGTGCCATGGCTCAAAAAGATCCTTTAGTTGAATATAGAAATGAATTAACTATGGCGTTTAATGCGATGAACGGGACAATTAGACGTGATATTGTTCAGGCTTTATTTAAAATTACAATTGGTAAGGTTGATGAACAAGGTAATAAGATTGAAATGACTGAAGGAAACGATATAGTTGTTACTGAAATGTCTGGTCCAGATCAAGAAGCTTCAGGTGGAGGTTTCCAAAACGAAAGAGCAGTAAAAGCTTCAAATGGAGCAATTAATGATGACACGGTTCGACGTTCAGCAGATGGTATGATTACTAAGAAAACGCATACAGATGAAGATGATCCGTATACTGGGACGCCAAGAAATGCATTATGTCCTTGTGGAAGTGGAAAAAAATATAAAGACTGTCACGGAAAACGTAAGTAAATTATAAATAATAAATTAATTATTATGAAACGATTTGGTTTATAATGTTATAAGTTTGTTAATTAACATTCAAAATGTTTTAAAGAAATAAATAGTTTTGATGTTAATAAAATAAAAATAGAAAGGAAAATATAATATGAAAATCAAAACTGGGTTCATATTCTTTTTCGGTGCTCTCGGCGGACTTTTGTTCGGTTTTGACACTGGAATTATTTCTGGAGCTAGTCCGTTAATTCAGACTGACTTTGGATTGTCAGATGCACAAGTTGGGTTTATTACCTCAGCTGTGTTGTTAGGGTCGGTCGCAGGTGCTTTAATCATCGGTCCACTAGTTGATAAATACGGACGTAAGCCATTATTAATTTTGGCTTCAGTCGTTTTTGTTGTTGGAGCTTTGCTTTGTGCAGTTTCAACAGGATTCGTATTTTTGTCAATTGCCCGTATCGTTCTTGGTTTGGCAGTTGGTGCTGCTTCAGGTATGGTTCCATCATATTTAGCAGAATTATCACCAGCATCTAAACGTGGGTCATTGTCAGGTCTTTGGCAGTTGATGATTACAGCTGGTATTTTACTTGCTTATGCAGCAAACTTTAGCTTGCTTGGTCACGACTTAGCTGGGCAATGGGATTGGCGTTGGATGTTAGGTTCAGCAGTTGTTCCTGCAGCAATTATGTTAATAGGAGCTCTATTTTTGCCAGAGTCACCTCGTTTCTTGGTTAAAGCTGGAAATATGGAAGAAGCTGAAGCTGTTTTGAATCACCTTCGTGAGAACACAGGTGAAGATGCGGCAGCTGAATTGGCTGAAATTAAAACAGTTGCAAATGAAACAAATGGAACTTTTGGCGATGCTTTGAAGATTTCTACACCTGCTGTTATTGCAGCTATTGGTATTATGTTCTTCCAACAATTTGTTGGTATTAATACTGTAATTTATTATTTACCAAAGATCTTTATTGATGGTTTTGGATTCCCTGAGGATCAGGCTATTTTGGTTTCTGTTGGTATTGGTGTTGTTAATTTCTTAGTAACAATTATTTCTTTGTTGGTTGTAAACAAAATTGATCGTAAGAAGATGTTGTACTTAGGTGCTGCAATTATGATGATTTCTTTATTCGTAATTACAATTTTGACATACACAATGGATCTAGCTAATGCTGCTATTCCAACAATGATTCTTGTTGCTGTGTACATTTTTGGTTTCGGAACAACCTGGGGTCCAGTTGCTTGGATTATCATTGGAGAAATTTTCCCACTTCAAATTCGTGGTGTAGGAAATTCAATTGGTTCAGCAGCTAACTGGGGATGTAACTGGATTGTTACTATGTTCTTCCCAATTATTTTAGGTGCTTTTGGGGGAAATATCGGAGGACCTTTTGCTGTATTCGGAGTATTCTGTATTTTGGCTTTGATTTTTGTTTGGAAGTTTATTCCAGAAACACGTGGAAAGTCATTAGAGCAAATTGAAGAAGAAATGAAACAAAAATAAATACTAATTTATTTTATATAAGTAAGTAAGAGCCCAGAGATTTTCTCTGGGTTTTTACTTTAACTTGTATAATATTTATGATGGTCAAAGCAGAAAGTAGTTTAGAAAACCCTATTGTTCTTGGAATTGAGTCGAGTTGTGATGAAACAGGTATGGCTTTGGTTCAGAACGGGCGTATTCTGGCTGAAAGTTTGGCTAGTTCTATGGATGAGCATAAAAGATTTGGTGGAGTAATTCCAGAAATTGCAAGCCGTGCTCATGTTGAAAGTTTAGATTCTGTTTATGCTGAATTATTAGAAAAGATCAGGGTTGTTAAACCAGAATTTAAAATAGAAGATATTTCAGCTATTGGAGTTACAGGGCATCCTGGATTAATTGGTTGCCTAACTGTCGGAGCTAGTTTTGCAAAAGGCTTGGCTTTGAGTTTGAATAAACCAATCTATGATGTTGACCACATTAAAGCACATATTTTGGCGGCAGGTTTGAATCCGGATTTAGATAAAGGGTTACCTGACAGATTTTTAGGATTAATAGTTTCCGGAGGGCATTCATCTTTATTTTTAGTCGAAAATAATTTAACTTCAATTGTTGATGGGGATAAAAATGGTCCTAAATTTACTGAATTAGGTGGAACTTTGGATGATGCTGCGGGTGAGGCATTTGATAAAGTAGGGAGACTTTTAGGTTTAGAATATCCAGCGGGTCCAGTTATAGATAAACTTGCTCAAGAAGGAACACCTTGTGTTGATTTTCCTAGACCGTTGACAGATCCAAAATTTATGGATCAGCATAAATACGATTTCTCATTTTCTGGTCTTAAAACTGCTGCTGTTAGATTTCTACAATCTAAAGAGGCCACTAACATTTCTAAACAAGATTTTTGTGCAAGTTTCGCAGAAGCGGTTGCGGATGTTTTGACTATCAAAACAATTTGGGCAGCTAAAGAGTATCATATTGATACTATTGTGATTGGCGGTGGGTTTTCGGCTAATTCTCAACTTAGAGGCAGATTAAAAATGGTAGCAAATTCACATAAAATTAATTTGATTGCTCCTCCGATTAGATTTTGCACAGATAACGGAGCTATGATAGCGAATTTAACAGAAAAACTTTATCTTTCAGAGGTAGAGGAAAATAAATTAGATTTTACAGTCAAATCATTTTAAGTTTACGCTATAATATTTAAATGAAAAGAAAAGGAGCCGTGATGAAGAAAAATTTATTTGCTATTTTGGCTGTAGGGGTTTTGGTAATTTCAGGATTTGGTTTAACTAGTTGTGGGTCAACTTCTGCAGTTTCTGGAGACAATAGTGTTGCTGAGGAAGCTACTACAAGTAATAATTTAATTTCTTGGATGAAAGATGGAAAATATAGTTATGATTACACTATGACAACTACAACTGATGGAAAGGCTGGGACAGCCACTAAAGGTTCAATTGCTATGGATGGGACAAATATGTCTACAACATTGGATACTGAAATTTCAGGACAGAGTTACACAACAAGAATGGTAACAAAAGATGGTAAGTCTTATGTAATAAATGATAATGCTAAAACTGTTACAGTTATGTCAACTTCAAGTGCTGAGCAAACAAATAGTGTTGCTAGTTCAAATAATGGACTTAAAGATTCTTTAGGCGTTCAAGCTAAAACAGGAGAAGGTGAATTCCAAGGAAAAACTTATAAATATCAAGAATATAATAATGATGACTTCACTTCAAGGTTTTATTTAGATGATAACGATCAAGTTGTTGGGTTTGAGACAACTACAGAAACAAATGGATCTAAAACTGATATGGTTTACGTTATTTCCAATGCAAAGAATACTGTTGAAGATAGTCAGTTTGATATCCCAACTGATGGTTACACAACCACAAGTCTTTAAAATTTTTAAATCTGATATAATATTAACATAATTTGCTTATGTAAGTTGTGTTTGCGGACGTAGCGCAGTTGGTAGCGCGCAGTCTTGAACAAGCTCAGGGCTGTCTTGCCAAGGGACCTTGGCAAGGTGATGCGCTTAAGAGCGTGTTCGCAATATAATTGAATAGCATTTGCGGACGTAGCGCAGTTGGTAGCGCATCACCTTGCCAAGGTGAGGGTCGCGAGTTCAAGTCTCGTCGTCCGCTCGGTTTTTAAACCTACTGGTGCCTTGGTCGAGTGGTTAGGCAACGGCCTGCAAAGCCGCGTACACCGGTTCGAATCCGGTAGGCACCTCTTTTTATTTAATTTTTCAAACATAAATTTTTACACTTTATAGAATATTTTTATATAATATTTCAATGGGTAAAGAGCATAAAGATAATTTTATAATAAGATATTTTAAACAATTATTATTATTACTGGTTCCATTAAATTGCGGTGGATGCGGTAAAAATGATGTTGTTTTTTGTCAAAACTGTCAAGAAGATTTAGCTAAACAAATTCACCCGCAATATATAAATAAAGAATATAAGTTAGGTAAGGTAATTACAGGTGGAAAATATGAAGGTGTTTTACGACAGGTTATTTTAAATTGGAAAGATCATGGCAGGGATGATTTAGATTATTTAATTGATAAAATTATAAATAAAATTTTATGCAATCTAGATATTTCGTATAATTCTAGTAATATATTAATTATTCCTGCTCCTTCTTCGAGAATTTCTAAAACAAAAAGAGGAAAAGATCAAGGGGTTATTTTAGGAAAGAAGATATTAAATAATATAAAAAGCGCCCACTTATATCCAATTTTAATTCAAAAAAGTATAAAAAAGCAGGTTAATTATTCCGGATTAGAGCGACAAATTAATAAAAGAGATAAAATTAGGATTAAAACAATTACTAAAGTATATAAGAATAAAAAGTATATATTGGTTGATGATATTATTACTACAGGAGCTACGATTAGAGAATGCCAAAAGGCATTGTCTTCAGTAGGAATAGTACCAGATTTAACTATTGCTTTGGCTTCTACATAAATTTTAAGTAAAATGTTAAATTTACTATGACGTGGGGTGGATAATCAGGTATATAATATTTTAATAAGTTTCACATTTTAAAACCCGCTTAAATTGAACGGCACTAGTTTATTTAATGTGATTAATTGTTGACCCTAAGAAAGGTCACCTAAACAAAGGAGTAGAAAATAATGGCAAGAAAACGCCAAGCAATGGATGGTAACACAGCCGCTGCACATATTAGTTATGCCTTCACTGAATTTGCAGGCATCTTCCCAATTACACCTTCAACCCCAATGGCTGAAACCGTTGATGAATGGGCTGCTGGAGGACGTTTGAACTTACTTGGAACTAAAGTAAGAGTTCAAGAAATGCAATCAGAGGCTGGCGCTGCTGGAACTGTTCACGGAGCTTTAAAAGCTGGTGCATTGACTACTACATATACAGCATCTCAAGGTTTATTGTTGATGGTTCCTGATATGTATAAAATTGCAGGAGAATTATTACCTTGTGTTTTCCATGTTGCTGCTCGTTCAGTTACAACAAACGCTTTGAATATTTTTGGTGACCATTCTGATGTTATGGCTGCTCGTCAAACTGGATTTGCTATGCTTGCTGAATCTTCAGTTCAAGAAGTTATGGATTTGTCAGGTGTTGCACATTTAGCAACAATTGAATCTTCAGTACCATTTGTTAATTTCTTTGATGGTTTCAGAACATCTCACGAAATTCAAAAGGTAGAAGTTATTGATCAAGAAGAACTTCGTCCATTGTTGGATAAAGATGCTGTTGAAAAATTCCGTAAGCGTGCTATGAATCCTGAGCATCCTACTGTTTCAGGAACTAACCAAAATCCTGATTTCTATTTCCAACAACGTGAAACTGTCAATACTCATTATTTGAAAGTTCCTGCAATTGTTCGTAAATATATGCAAGAAATCAATAAACTTCGTGGAACTGATTATGATTTAGTTAATTATGTTGGAGCAAAAGATGCAGAGAAAGTAATTGTAATTATTGGTTCTGGTGCACAAACAGTTGAACAAACTGTTAAGGCAATGAATGAAAAGGGTGAAAAAGTTGGTATGATTAACATTCATCTATATCGTCCATTCCCAACAGAGGCTTTCTTAGAAGCTCTTCCAAAAACAGTTAAAAGTATTGCCGCTTTGGATAGAACAAAAGAACCTGGTGCACAAGGCGATCCTCTATTGCTTGATGTTCAATCTGCGCTATTTGGAACAGAACGTCAAAACATCAATGTTATTGGTGGTCGTTATGGTATTGGTTCTAAGGACTTTTTACCTAATCAAGTTGTGGCAATTTTTGATGAACTTGCAAAACCTGCAAAAGATCAAAAGAAGCGTTTTACTATTGGTATTACTGATGATGTTACAGGAACATCTTTGGAAGTTGGTCCAAGTCTTGACTTCACTTCAAAAGATACATTCCAAGGTAAATTCTGGGGATTTGGTTCTGACGGAACTGTTGGGGCAAACAAATCTGCAATTAAGTTGATTGGTAACTATACTGATAAGTATGTTCAAGGTTATTTCTCTTATGATTCAAAGAAATCAGGTGGATTGACTGTTTCCCATCTTCGTTTTGGTGATTCTCCAATTACATCTACATACTTGATTTCATCTGCTGATTTTGTTTCTTGTTCAACTCAAGCTTATGTTAAGCAATATCCAGTTGTTCAAGGATTAAAGAAAGGTGGAGCTTTCTTGTTGAATACAATTTGGTCTGATGAGGAATTAGAAACTCAACTTCCAAATTCTATGAAGCGTTATATTGCACAAAATGAAATTAAATTCTACACAATTAACGCAGTGAAAGTTGCTCGCGAAGCAGGATTGGGCGGCAGAACAAATACTGCTATGCAAACTGCATTCTTTAAGCTTTCTCCAGACATTATGCCTTTTGAAAAAGCTCATGATTTGCTAAAAGAAGATGCACATAAATCTTATGCTCGTAAATCGATGGCAATTGTTGAAAAGAATCAAGCTGCAATCGACACAGTTGCTAATGATGATTCAATTTTGCATTTAGTTGATATTCCAGCAAGCTGGGCAACTTTGCCAGAAGCTGATGATTTGAAGCATTTTGCTGAGCCAAACACACCTGGTATTGATAATAAGAAATTTGCTAAAGAAATCTTCACTCCACTAGAGCGTCAAGAAGGCGATACATTGCCAGTTTCAAAATTGATTGAAAACGGAATGATTGATGGAACAATGCCACTAGGAACATCAGCTCTTGAAAAACGTGCTGTTGCAACACATGTTCCAACTTGGAATCCAGAAAAATGTATTGGTTGTAATGAGTGTGCATTTGTTTGTCCTCACGCAGCAATACGTCCTATTTTGGCTACTGAAGAAGAACTTAAAGATGCTCCTGAAGGATTTATCGTTAAAGATCTTCGCGGTTCTGATGGTTTAAGTTACAGAATTCAAGTTTCAGTAGAAGATTGTACAGGTTGTGGACTTTGTTTACAAGCTTGTCCAGTAAATAAGAAAGATCCTGAAGCTGAAGATCGTCCTCTAAAAGCTGCTACATTTAAGTCACAAGCTGGTGAAGCTGTTAATTGGGCTTTTGCAATGACACTTTCAACAAAAATTAACCCAACAAAGAAATCAACAGTTCGTGGTTCTCAATTTGAGAAACCATTACTTGAATTCTCTGGTGCTTGTGCTGGTTGTGGTGAAACACCTTATGTTAAATTGTTAACTCAATTGTTCGGTGATAGAATGACAATCGCTAATGCAACTGGTTGTTCTTCAATTTGGGGTGCTGCTATTCCTGCTGCTCCTTTCACAACTAACGCTCAAGGATTTGGACCAGCTTGGTCAAATTCATTGTTCGAAGATAACGCTGAATTCGGTCTTGGTATTTTCTTGGCTAACAAGATTAAGCGTGAAGGATTGTTGGGTCGTGCTAAGGATATTCTTGGTATGGGTGACAATGCAACAGCTTGCGGTGAAAATGCAATGGCTAATGCTACTTTGTCTGCTGGAACTCGTGCTGCTTTGCAAGAATGGGTTGATGGTTACAACGTTTCTGAAGGTAGTCGTGATAGAGCTGAAGCTTTGAAGGCTGCTCTTGAAAAAGATGGCGGAGAAAAAGCAACAGATCCAATTTTGAAAGAGATTTTCAAAGGAAAAGACTTGTTTGCTAAACCTAGTCAATGGATTATCGGTGGAGACGGATGGGGATACGATATCGGTTACGGTGGAGTTGATCACGTTCTTGCTTCAGGTGAAGATGTTAATATTCTTGTTATGGATAACGAAGTTTATTCAAACACAGGTGGGCAAGCATCTAAAGCTACTCCTGCTGCTGCAATTGCAAAATTCGCTGCTGCTGGAAAGCAAGCAGGTAAGAAAGACCTTGGTTCTATGGCAATGACTTACGGAAATGTTTATGTTGCTCAAATTGCATCAGGGGCAAATTCTGCTCAAACTTTGAAGGCTATCCAAGAAGCTGAAGCTTATAATGGACCTTCTTTAGTTATCGCTTATACACCATGTATTAATCACGGTTTAGCTGGAGGAATGCATTTGACTTTGCAAGAAGCCAAAGAAGCTGTTGAGTCTGGTTATTGGCAATTATATCGTTTTGATCCACAAAAGGGTGAAGATGGTAAGAACCCATTCCAACTTGATTTCAAGAAACCTGACTTTAGCAAGACTAAAGAGTTTATGTTGAAGCAAAACCGTTTCTCAAGCTTACAACGTATCCAAGGTGATAATGCTGACAAGCTTTATGATAAGACAGTAGCTGATGCTAAACGCAGATATAATCGTTATGCGGTTATGGCTGGCGTTGATGTTGTAGAGTAATTTACAAAATCACTTAAATATAAACCCACTTTTGAAAAGAAGTGGGTTTTTATTTTAATATCTCCTAATATGTATAATGTATTTATGAATGAAAAGACTAGTGAGCCAGCTCAAGTATTGATTTGGGTTGATTGTGAGATGACTGGTCTTGATATTGATAATGATGAGTTGATTGAAATTGCAGTAATTCCCACGAATTTAGATTTAGAATTTTTAGATAATAAAAATGAGGATCATGGAATAGATATTGTGATTAATCCTACTCAAAAGGGCTATGAAAGAATTCAAAAAAATTCACTTGTGAAAAAAATGCATGAAAATTCTGGGTTAACTAAAATTTTATATACTGAAAAGGCTGAAAGTTTAGAAAAAGCTGAAAAAGAAGTATTAAATTATATTAAAAAATTTTCTCCGAAGCCTTTCAAATCACTTTTGAGCGGTAATTCTGTTCATGTAGATAAAAAATTTATAGATAAATATATGCCACAAGTTTCAAAACATTTGCACTATAGAATTATAGATGTTTCTACAATTAAGGAATTAGCAAAAAAATGGTATCCAGAAGTTATAGCTTTGCAAAAAGAAAAAGCTTCTAATCATAGAGCCTTGGATGATATTATTGAATCAATCGAAGAAATGCGTTATTATAAGGAGAATTGTTTTATATAATGCTTGAAAATTCAAATAATTATTCTTTAGAAGATTCTGAGAGATTTGTTAGTGATGAAATTCATCAAAGTAATAGAAGTGCTTTTGAAAGAGACCGTGCCCGAATTTTGCATTCCTCAGCTTTGCGAAGACTTGGAACTAAAACCCAAGTTTTGGTTGCTGGATATGATGACTTTGCAAGAACTAGACTAACCCACACACTTGAAGTTGGTCAGGTTGGAAGAGACTTAGCAAAAGGTCTTGGTTGTGATCCTGATGTTGTTGAATCTGCCTGTTTGGCTCATGATTTAGGGCATCCACCTTTTGGGCACAATGGGGAGTCAGCTTTAGATGAGATTGCCAAGAATATTGGTGGGTTTGAGGGGAATGCTCAGACATTGCGTATATTAACTCGTTTAGAGCCTAAAATTTATTCGCATGAAACTAAAAGAAGTGCAGGATTGAATTTAACTAGAGCAACGTTAGATGCAACAGTAAAATATCCGTGGTCAAAAAAAATGGCAGAAAATCATCCGACTGGAGATCGGACAACTAAATTTAATGTTTATCCCGATGATTTACCTGTTTTTGAATGGATAAGAAAAAATACACCCAAAGACAAGCACTTTTCGAAATGTATAGAAGCGCAAGTGATGGATTTAGCTGATGACATTTCGTATTCAGTTCATGATACTGAGGATGCAATTGTTTCTTCGAGAGTTCAGTTAGAAGTTTTAAAATCTAAGGAGAATCGCAAAGAAATTTATACAGTTTTAAAAGATTGGTATAAAACTGGGGTAGATGAGGGCGAAATTGATGATGCTTTTAATAGACTTGAGGCTTTACAAATGCATAATGAGAGTTTTTTTGATGTTCATTTTGATGGAACAAGGCGTTCTTATGCTGCTCTAAAAAATATTACCTCAACACTAATTGGACGTTTTTGTAATTCAGTTTTGGAAGCAACTTTTGAGAAATATGGTTTAAAATTAGCTGATAAAAAAAATTTGACTCGTTATAGTGCTGATTTGGTTGTTCCTAGAAAAACAAAAAGCGAAATTTTAGCTTTAAAAGGATTTGCTACTGCTTTTGTGATGGTGCCGAAAGAACACGAAAAGTCTCACAATCAAGAAAGACAAATTATTTTTGATCTCGCTTCTAGATTTGAAAATGGTGAAGGTTTAGACGATATGTATAAGTGGGATTTTGAAAATGCTGAGAGTGAGGCTGGGCGACTAAGAGCAGTTGTTGATCAAATTGCAACTTTGACAGATAGGTCTGCGAAAGAGACAGCACAGTCGTTAGTCGGTATAATATAAGTATATGAGTTACGAGAACGAAAAGTTGAATCCGTATATTGTCGCAACTCTTGCAAGTATTGCTTTACCTAAAGAAGAGATTGATCAAGTTGTTGAGTTGCAAGGGGGCGATGAGTCTTACATTGGGTTTGAATTAAAAAGCAAAAAAAATCACGAGATGGTGATATACTTTCCAAATGGAGAGGATAATGTTACTAAATTAGCAGTTGAAAGTTCAATAGCTACAATTGTTCACGAAGAGATGAACTTAAAGTTTAGAACACCAGAAAACGTAGGACTAATTGACATTACTGAAGATCAGTCAGAAACGCCATTTTGGTTAGGATTTCCTTACAGGGCAGTAATAAATAAAAAGCCAACTGGTGAACCAGTGCAGCCGAGATTTTATAGCGAAGAGCAAGTTCGTGCTTGTGCAAGAATGATGGCGGAGATTCATGAAAGTCAGCAAAGTATTGTAGAATCAGCAGGTTTACCTCAATTTTCAAATCAACAATGTCGTGAAGCTATTGTAAAAACACTGGATCAAGCAGCGGCAACTGGTAAAGTTCCTTCAGGATTAATTTCGAGATGGGAAGATTTTGTAAATGATGATTCTGTTTGGGATTTTGATTCTAGAGTAATTCATGGAGATATTAGAGGTCAATATATAAATTTTGAAGGTAATGATATTGTTTACATCTCAGGCTGGCACAGCTTAAAAATCGGAGATCCAGCATTAGATTTAGCCGGAATCACTCCCGTTTTGACAACTGAGAATGATGAAGCTTTTTATCATGAGTACCGTAACGCTTTAGTTAAAAAAAGTAGAGTTTTTGAACCAGATTCAAATTTGGAAAAAAGAGCAACATTTTATGGTCAGTTAGAGTTAGTAGAACTATTAATTGAGGCAGAAGTTGAGGAAGAAACAGAAACAGCAGCTAAAATTGCTCAAGAATTGCATAAATTAGAAGTGAAAGTAAATCTTTCTGAAGCTCTTGAACAGAGCGAATTAGAACAAACTTTGCAAGAAAGAAAACAAGCTAAAATAGAACAATTAAGATTGCAACAAGATGGGACTCCGACTGAAATTTTAGATAGAGAAGAATTGCTTTCTTCGGCTGAAATCAATGTAGTTAAACAAGATCTTGAGGAAGCCGAAGATGAGAATATTGAATCAACTGAAGAAGAAATAGAGTTACAAGAAGAAGATAAACCATTAAAGATTAATACTTCAACGAGAAATAAGTTTATTTCAGGATCAGGAACTTTATCAAATTTAGTTGCTAAAAGAATGAATCCAAACAATACTGGTGCACACAAAATTGATTTGGCTGATTTTACAACTAACATTGATCCTGTAAGTGAATTTAATGAAGAAGATTCTGAATCAAGTTCAGAATGACAGGCTGTCCGTTCAGAAGGATGGGCTGTTAGTGCAAAATCAGAAATAGAAATAATTGCAATTACGATATTTTGGGGTTTTGTGTTATGTTATAATGTAAAAATACCTAAAAATAAATAATAATAAGATAACAATAGAACAAGGAGGTTATGATGGATGTCAATATAGGGGCTCTTAAAGGATTAATGGAAGAGCATGGGATTGACCTTAAGTCAGCAACTGAAGCAGTTGAGGAAGCAGTATTAGCGGCTTATCATAAAACTCCAGATTCTTATGAACATGCTCGTGCTGAGTTAAATATTAAAACTGGACATATTACAATTTGGGCTCGTAAGCCACTAGAAAATGCTAGAGCAGTTGATGAAGAATTAGCTTTGTCTGATGAATTTGAAGATAATCCAAAGGAATTTGGACATATTGCAGCTTCTGCAGCTCGCCAAACTATATTAGCGAAATTGCGTCAAGCAGAAGATTTCCAAGTCTTGGGTGAGTTTAAGGATAAAAAAGGGCAATTGATTTCAGGGGTTGTGAAGCCTTTTGAGGAAAAAGAAGCACGTTGGGGATCTGAAATCAAAGGTGATCGCTCGCAAAAGAATGGGTTAATTAAATTAGATGTTGGTGAAGGTGTTGAGGTTCAACTTCCAAAACACGAACAAGTTCCTGGAGAGGAATACACTCCTAGTAGTCGCTTCAGAGTTTATGTTGAAAGTGTTAGTCGTGGACCTAAAGGACCACAAATTATTGTTTCAAGAACAGAAAAAAATCTAGTTCGTAAACTTTTTGAATTGGAAGTTCCAGAAATAGCTTCTGGCCAAGTTAGAATTGAATCTATTGCCAGAGAAGCTGGTTATAGAACAAAAATTGCAATTCGCTCTTTGGTAGAAGGTGTTAATGCCAAAGGTGCATTTATTGGATCAATGGGCGCTAGAGTTCGTTCTGTTATGGATGAGTTGAATGGTGAGAAAATTGACATTATTGATTGGGATGAGCAACCAGCTAAGTATATTGCAAATGCTTTATCACCTTCTAAAACGGTTGGTGTTAAAGTTCTTGACGAACAAGCAAAATTAGCTCATGTTGTTGTTCCGGATGGTCAATTATCTTTAGCTATTGGTCGTGATGGGCAAAATGCTCGTTTAGCAGCAAAGTTGACAGGATGGAAGATTGATATTTCATCTGACAAAGTTGAAGCAGCTAAAGAAGCTAAATAGAAAAATGGAAGAAAGACTGGGTGAAAAGAATTGGCTGATATTAAAGTTAGTAAAATTGCGAAGGAGTATAATCTCGATAGCAAAGAAATAATTGCTAAATTACATGATTTAGGAGAGTATGTTTCTAATGCTAACGCAAGAATTGTTCGTCCAGTTGAAAAACAACTTAGAAAGGTTCTTGGTGAGCCACCAAAAAAAGTTGTTACCAAAGATGATTCAAAATCTGAGAATAGTAAGGTAGCTGATAAGAATTCAAAGAAAAACCAGTCTAGTGAACAAAAAGAAAATGGTTTTGTTCCTAAACCTGGAGATGTTAAGGGTGATTCTAAAAATAGCAGTAAATCATCTGTCGTTAATGGTGTGACTGCTGAAAAAACTAATCAGCAAGCTGAGAAGAAAATTGAAAAATCTAAGATTGTTGTTCCGACGCCAAATGCTGTTCCTAAACCTTCAGCGATAGTTTCAAGAGGAACTAATGGGAATAATCCATTTGCAGATGCTACAGGAACAGCTATTCCTCGTCCAGGATTTAAGCCGCGTCCTCCTCGTCCGGGTGTAAAAATATTAAGACCAGGAGAAAGACCTCAAAACGGGCGTTTTGGTAACAGAAACAATCGTAATGGTAATGGAATGATTAAGGCGGGACAACCCTTCCGTAAGAATCAAGGTTCTGGCGCTGGAGGAAATGGGAACAGACATCAAGGTGAAAATAACCGAGGTGGATTTCAAGGAAATAACAATGGCGGAAACGGTGGGAATAATAATGGTTCCGGTTTTAACCGTGGTGGAAATAATGGCGGTAAAAAAGGACGTAAATTTGTAGGTCGTGGTCAAACTGCTGGTGCTTTTGGTAAACAAACTGGTAGCGGAAAGTATAAGAAACAAAAAACTCGCCATCAAGAGCAAGATATTTTAGATCGTCCAACAATTGCTGGAGTAAATGTTCCTCATGGCGACGGATCAACAATTTTAAAACTGCGCCAAGGTGCTACTTTGTCTGATTTTGCTGAAAAAATTGATACAAATCCAGCAAATTTAGTTATGACTTTGATGAAGTTAGGTGAAATGGCTTCTCAAAACCAATCATTAGATGAAGATACATTTAAATTATTGGGAGCTGAACTTGGATATAAAATTCAGATGGTGTCTGCTGAAGAAGAAGACAGACGTTTGTTGGAAGATTTTGATATTGATTTAGATGCTGAAGAGGCAGATGAAGACAACTTAGTTAGGCGTCCTCCTGTTGTAACGGTTATGGGGCATGTTGATCATGGTAAAACTAAATTACTTGATGCTATCAGAAATACAAATGTTATTGATTCTGAAGCCGGTGGTATTACTCAGAAAATTGGTGCTTATCAAGTTAGTATTGAACATGAAGGACAAAATAGAGTTATAACTTTTATTGATACACCAGGTCATGAAGCCTTTACTGCTATGCGTGCTCGTGGTGCTGAAATTACTGATGTGGCAATTTTGGTTGTCGCAGCTGATGATGGGGTTATGCCACAGACTGTTGAGGCAATTAATCATGCTCAATCTGCTGGTGTTCCAATAGTTGTTGCTGTAAATAAGATAGATAAAGAAGGTGCTGATCCGGCTAAAGTTCGTGGTCAACTGACTGAGTTTAATTTAATTCCTGAAGAATATGGCGGGGACACGATGTTTGTAGATATTTCTGCTAAACAAGGTTTAGGGATTGATAAACTTTTGGATGCTGTTCTTTTGACTGTTGATGCAGCTATGGAGCTAAAAGCAAATCCAAAAATGCCAGCAAGAGGAGCTGTGATTGAGTCTAAACTTGATAAAGGTCGTGGAGCTATTGTTTCTTTGTTAGTCCAAACCGGAACTTTACATGTTGGAGATTCAATTGTTGCTGGGCAAAGTTATGGTCGTGTTCGTGCTATGACTATTGCAAATGGTAGTAAAGTAAAAGAAGCTAAGCCTTCTCAAGCTGTAAGGATTTTGGGTATGCAGACCGTTCCTTCGGCAGGTGAGAATTTCTTGGTTACTGATGATGAAAGAACTGCTCGTCAAATTGCTGAAAAGCGTGAAGCAGCTCATCGGGCAGCTTTGTTAGCGAAACGTCATAAGAGATTAACTCTTGAAGACTTTAAACAAGCCGTTGAAGATGGTAAAGTTGAAATGTTGAACTTAATCATCAAGGGTGATACCTCAGGTTCTGTTGAAGCTTTGGAAGATTCATTGATGAAACTAGAAGAGAATGCGGAATTAAATGGTGAAGTTGGATTGAATGTTATTCACAGAGGCGTTGGTTCAATTACACAAAATGATGTTAATTTGGCGACAGTTGATAATGCAATTATTATCGGGTTCAACGTCAAGACAGCTGGAATGGCTGGTCAATTAGCTGAGGCTGAAGGTGTCGATATTCGCTATTATAGCGTTATTTATCGGGCTGCAGAGGATATTGAGTTATCTCTTCATGGTTTATTGAAACCAGAAACTGAAGAAAACATCACTGGTTATGCTGAAGTTAGAGAAATATTTAAATCTTCCAAAGCTGGGGCAATTGCAGGTTCAATTGTTAGAGGTGGAGAAATTAAGCGTGGAGCTAGTGCAAGAGTCTTAAGAAATGAAAAAATTATTTCTGAAGGAGAAAATTTAACAATTGAAAGTTTGAAGAGATTTAAAGATGATGTAAATATTGTTAAAGATGGCTTTGAATGCGGTATAGGTCTTGGGTCTAGTTATAATGATCTCCAAGAAGGAGATATTATAGAAACATTCGAAGTAATTGAAAAAACTCGTGAGGTTACAAAGATAGCCGGCAGAGGAAACGGAACTAAAATCTAGTGGGGTGTAAATAAAAAGTATGAAAACTATAGCCATAATTGATGATGATGCTTTAATTAGAAAATCAACTAAGTTTTTATTAAACGATGAGTATTTGGTTGATGATTTTGAATCAGGAGATATTTTTATTGAAAAAATAAATTCTGGTGAAATAAATGTTCCTGACCTTGTTTTGCTTGATATTATGATGCCTGGAAGTAATGGTCTAGAAATTTTAAATCAATGCAAGAGTGATGATAGATTAAAGAATATTCCTGTTATTATTGTTTCTGCTAGAAATGAGACAGCAGAAAAGGCAATATATTTAGAGTCTGGTGCTGTTGATTATGTTACAAAACCTTTTGATTTTGATGATTTACGTCAAAGGGTAATGGTTTGTATTCAAGATGCTGAAAATAATTAATATATTAACAAAATGACTAAAATTAGAGTTTCTGTTGTTGGTGCCAAGGGGAGAATGGGCAAGTCTGTTTGTGAGGCTGTTGAAAATTCTGAAAATTTGGAATTAGCTTTAACTTTAGATTTAGGGGACTCTCTTGATTTGATCTCTAAGGAAAATACTGATGTTGTTGTTGAATTTACAATTCCAGATACATCATTTGATAATGTTCAAACTTTAGTTAAAAATAAAGTTGATGTTGTAGTTGGAACTACAGGTTGGAACAGCGATAAAATAGCATCAATCGAATCTTTATTGCAAGAAGGGCAAAGTGTTTTAATTGCACCAAATTTTTCTATTTCGGCTGTTTTGCTTGAGCGTTTTGCTAAAGAAGCCGCTCCATATTTTGAGTCTGTTGAAGTTGTAGAAATGCATCACCCAGATAAGCTTGATGCGCCTTCTGGAACTGCAAGGTCAACTGCTTCTTCAATTGCTAAAGCTCGTTTAGAAGCTGGATTTAGTAACGATTTTTTGTCCGGACCTGATAAAACTACAAAAGATGAGTTAGGAACTAGAGGTGGTAAAGTTGATGGAATTCCTGTTCATGCTATCCGTCTTAGAGGATTAAATGCTCACGAATTGGTTCTCTTTGGCAATCCGGGAGAACAAATGGAAATTCGCCAAGATTCTTTTACAAGAGAGTCTTTTATGCCTGGAATATTAAAAGCTATTGATTATGTGTCAAATTCTAATAATTCAGGTTTGATTTTCGGATTAGATAAAATTTTGTAAACATAAACTTTTGATTTAATCTCATAAATATTTTATAGTATATTTATGAATTTTTTACAAATCATAGTAATAATTTTGTTAATTCCTATAGTTTATACTGATATCAAATATAGGAAAATAAGAAATAGATATCTTATAGGGGTTATAGTTTTAAGATTACTGATTTTAGTTTGTTCAATAATTTATATACAAGAAAACTATTGGGTAAAGATTGGAAATAAAAAAATTTTTGATTTGATAATAGAGTTTAGTTGGAGTTTAATTTCATCTTTAGGTTTTATTTTCTTGGTTTTTGTATATATAAAAATTCTTAAAAAATTAGATAAAATCCAAACATTTTCTTTGGGAATGGGTGATATTAAATTATTTGCAGTATTACTTTTATATTTGGAATTAAATAATTTTTTAGCTATAATTTTTTGTGCTGGATTAATCGCTATAGTTTGTCAGGTTATCAAGAAAAAAATATTCTCAAAAAAAGGGAACGAATCATTACTTAAAATATCCTTACCTTTAGCACCTTATATTTTTCTTGGTTCTATTTTTGTTAATGGGTTAGTTATATCAATCTAGAAGAACCTCTAAAATTAGAGATCCTTCTAGATAGAATCAAATTGAAAACTTTAGTGAATTTCAATTTGTTTTTTATTTGAAGTTTCAACTTCTGGTAAAGCAGGAACTGTTACTTTTAGTATTCCATTTTCGTATTTTACATTATTAGAATTTAAGTTGGCAACATCACCATCAACAGTAATTGAATATGAATACGAGCGAGTAGCTTTCTTTTCATCATCATCAATACTGTCGTGAGCTTTGACTGTGATTGTGTTATCTTCAGTAGTTAATTCAATTTTCTCTTTAGGTACACCTGCGAGATTAAAATCATAAGTTACTGATTTGTCATCATTTTCTTTAGTTACTATATTTGCAGCTGTCTTTTTGTGAGTTAAAGCTCCGTGCGAACTAAAAGCATCATCAAAATCGTGATCAAATGAATTAATCCATCCTGGCATAGTTGGAAATTCATCAAATAATCTTGAAAGATCTCTTCCAACTCTAGTTGCCCATCCAAAATCTGGATCCATTCCTCTTCTTCTAGTTATATCAAGTACCATTTTGATCTCCTTTCTATTTTCTTCATCATCATTGGTATAGATATGATCTACAATTATGTTATAAATCAATAATTTTGAAATTTCAAATAATATATCTAAAAGTTGAGTGTCCTAGACTCATGTATAAGAATAATATTAATAACAAATTAAAATTTAGTAAAATTTTATAACATAATTTACAAAAAATTCTTATAATATTCTCTTAACCTTTACACTTGGTCAATTTAGAAAAGGTAAATACCGGTATAATATAAAGGTAAATCTATGGGACTACGGTAGTTCTTCTTCCGCTAATGTGAAGATTGCAATGCACCGACGGTGAGGGATAGATAAACGAAAGGATAAAATAAAATGAAAATGAAACCATGGTTGGTTTATACCATCGGTGCCCTTGGGGGGTTACTGTTCGGTATTGACTCTGGTCTAACATCAGGGGTTATTACACCTGCTGAACACTACCTAAACATCACTAACGCAAGTATGGATGTTTTGATAGCGAATGTAGTTACGTTGGGTGCCGGTATTATGGCAATCTTCGCAGGTAAGTTAAATGATAAATATGGAAGAAAGAAAATGCTTATTTCAGCATCTGTTGTATTCTTAATTGGTGCATGTTGCTGTTCATTTGCTTCTCAAGCGGGCGGAACAACTTTAGTTCTATCTCGTTTGGTTCTAGGTTTAGGTATTGGTATTGCCTCTGCTGTTGTACCTTCATATTTAGCAGAGTTAGCTCCAGCTGCTATTCGTTCACAAATTGCTACATTATTCCAATTTGCGATCGTTTTAGGTTTGGAAACAGCTTATATTATTGACTTCTTTGTTTTGCCTGTTGTAAATGGCTTCGCTTGGATGCAACATAACTTTAATGTTATGTTAGGATGTGCAGCTATTCCTGCAATTATCTTATTCTTGGGAGCTATCTTTATGCCAGAATCACCTCGTTTCTTAATTAAAGTTGGACGTGTTGAAGAAGGTAAATCTGTTCTTTTAGGAATGCGTAATGGTGATCAAGCTGCGGCTGATGCTGAATATAATGCTATTCAAGAAATTTTGTCAGATGAGGGTCAAAGCGCTGAAGGTGGATATAAAGATTGTTTCACAATCGCTAAGAAACCTTTAATTGCTGCTTTTGGTATCGCATTCTTACAGCAATTGGTTGGTATTAATGCTGCTTTCTATTATGGACCAGTTATTGCCGGTTCGGTAATTCCTCACCCATATGCAGATGCTGCTGCTGGATCAACTGAGTGGATTGCAAACCTTCAACAAGATCAATTCTATTCAATTATTTTCGGTATTGTAAATATTGTAGCAACTATTCTAACAATTTTCGCTATGAAGAAGATTTCTTCATACAAGAAGACACTTTACTTAGGTGGAGCAATTATGTGCTTATTCTCAGTATTGTTCGTTATTCAAGCTTTAACACATTTCATGCCTGATGTTGCAGCTATTGTTTTGATTTGCTTGTATATTGTTGGTTTTGCGTTCTCTTGGGGACCTTTAACTTGGAACATCTTGGGAGAAATTTTCCCATTGGCTGTTCGTGGTGTTGGATCTTCAATTTCAGCAGCTGTTAACTGGTTTGCAAACTTTGTTGTAATGTCAGCTTTTGCTATCATTATTATCAAAGATGCTAACGGTGTAGCTGGACATATTGAGAACGGATTTATCGTATTTGCAATTGGTGCTATCTTGGCAATTGTTTTCACAATTTTCTGTGTTCCTGAAACAAAGGATAAATCACTAGAAGATATTGAGAAATATTTCCTTGCACAAAAGAAGAGTTCAGGCGATAACGCAGTTCTTGGTTGCATTATTGGCGCATTATTGATTGGTATTATTGTGTTTATCTTGCCAATCTTTGGTGTTTCAATTAGCCCAATTGTAGCTTTGATTACAGTTATTGTAGCTTCATTGCCATATATTTTCGCTATTGTTAATAGTATTGCGAACAAGAGCAATTAGTTAAATTGAGATCCTGAATTAAGTTTAGGACTTCAAGTAATTAATAGAACCCCGGTTGAGATACCGGGGTTTTGTTTATAATAAAGATCGGAAATAAAAAATATCAGGTATAATATAGGTAATAGATACCTATGTAAATAAGGAGATTATTATGGAAATTAAGGTAAACGGACGTCATACAGTTGTCCCAGATGCATTTAAACAAACATGTGAAGAAAAACTTGCAAAGATTGAAGCAGTTGCTCCAAAAACTCAAATAGTTCAAGTTGAAGTTTCTCATGAAAATAATCCAAAACTTTCAGAAGTTCGTTTACGTGTTGAAATTACAGTTTACGGCGAAGGCCCGGTTGTTCGTTCAGAAGCAGCTTCAGCTGATGCTTTAACTGCTTTGGATTTAGCAACAGCTAAAGTTTTTGAACGTTTACGTCGTGCTCATGATAAAGTTACGTCAAAGAGAGCAGCACGTATTTCTAAATTAAATGAAAAGGTTCTTGAAGGTGCTGGATTTGATGTTGAGCATTTAGAGAATGAATTGAAAGCTGAGGCTAGAAACACTAAAGAGGAAGCTAAACGTCAAGGTAAAGAATTGGCTAACGAAGAGGCTCTAGAAGGTGAATTAGCTGTTGGTGAGACTGTTGAGGCTCAATTAGCAGACACTCCTGTTACAATTCGTCGTAAAGTCCATGCTAAAGAAAATATTTCTATTGCTGAAGCTTTAGAGAGAATGGAATTAGTTGGTCATGACTTTTATCTATTCAATAACGCTTCTACAGGTCGTCCTGCTGTGATTTACCGCAGAAAAGGGTGGTCATACGGTGTAATAGAATTAGCATAAATTTGAGTTTATTTATCGTTATTTATTCCTTTTCGAAAAGTGCAGTGTCGAAGCGCAGCCCTCATTTCTACAAAGATAATAACTAACTTCTAAA
>JAISHP010000068.1 GCA_031262545.1 Candidatus Ancillula hodotermitis
AGCGATTCATATAAATAAAATTAAATTTTCACTAACAAGCATAATATGAGCGAAGCGAATCATGCGCGTGTTAGAAGATATAGAGTATTTTCTAAGATAGAGAAATTAGTTACAGTGAGTGTTATTTTAATAGATGATATGGAATATGTTAGAGAGCTTTTTATGAAGTATAATGTATTTATGGTTGCTAAGACATTATTTGAAAAAATTTGGGATCAACATATTGTTAAAAAAGGTGAAAATGATGAGCCTGATTTGTTATTTATTGATTTACATTTGATGCATGAGGTTACTTCGCCAATTGCTTTTGAAAGTTTAAAAAATGCTGGACGTAAAGTTCGTAGACCTGATTTGACTATTATAACTGAAGATCATAATACTCCTACTTGTGGAATCTATAATCCAATTGCTGATGAAATTTCAGCTAAGCAATTATCTGCTGTTCAAGATAATGCTGAATATTTTGGTTTACGTTTACATCCTTTGGGTGATCCTGATAATGGTGTTATCCATGTTATGGCTCCTGATTTAGGTTTAATCCAACCTGGAATGACTATTGTTTGTGGCGACTCACATACAGCAACTCATGGCGCTTTTGGTGCAATTGCTTTTGGAATTGGAACTTCAGAAGTTGAGCATGTTTTAGCAACACAAACTATCTGGCAACAACCCTTAAAGAATATGCGGGTTGAATTTAAAGGTGAATTGCCTCAAGGTGTTACTGCTAAGGATATGATTTTAGCCTTGATTGAAAAAATTGGAACTGGTGGTGGACAAGGATATGCTATTGAATACTGCGGAGATGCTATTGAAAATCTTTCTATGGAAGGAAGAATGACAATTTCAAATATGACTATTGAAGCTGGTGCTAGAGTTGGTATAATGAAGCCAGATCAAATAACTTTTGATTATATTAAAGTTCGTCCACATGCCCCTGAAGGTGATAATTGGGATAAAGCTCTTGAATATTGGAATACTCTTTACTCTGATTCTGATGCAAAATTTGATAAAGAAGTTGTAATTGATGTTTCTAACCTTGAACCTTATGTTACTTGGGGGACTAATCCTGGTCAAGGAACTGGGATTTCTAAACCTGTTCCTACTAAAGAGGAAGTTATTGAACAAGCTGAGGCAGATGGGTTAAATAAAAAGGTTCAAGTTGCAGCTTGGGAAGATGCTCTTCAATATCAAGATTTAATACCAGGTGATAAATTGACTGACCTTGAAATAGATACTGTTTTTCTTGGTTCTTGCACAAATGGACGGATTGAAGACTTAAGAGCAGCTGCTTCTATAATTAAGTCTGCTCTTGATAAAGGTCAAAAAATGAAGGTTAAGAGAATGTTGGTTGTTCCAGGTAATGGTCGGATTCGTCTGAAAGCTGAAGCTGAAGGTCTTGATCAGATATTTAAGGATTTTGGAGCACAATGGCGTAATGCTGGTTGTTCAATGTGTTTAGGAATGAATGCTGATCGTTTAGCTCCTGGAGAGAGATCTGCTTCAACTTCAAATAGAAATTTCAAGAGTCGTCAAGGAAAATATGGACGAACTCATCTTGTTTCACCTGTTGTTGCAGCTGCTACAGCAATTACTGGAAAAATTACTGACCCAAAAAATCTATAGTTTTTTGAAGGAATTTTTGTGGAAGAAAAAACAAAATTAGTTATACCAAAAAATTTAATTTACTGGATACTTTTCTTTTTTGCTGTTGTTCTACCTTTTGCTTTAGGGTTGACAATAGCTAGAGATGGAGTTGTAAAAAATGAAGTTTTTTACTCTTCTATGGATATATTTCGCTTTATCAAATTTAATAATCTTCAATTTTTTTTAATTGGGTATCTTTCTGCTATATTATTTTTTGTGATTTCAATTCTCGCAATTATGTATCATAAAACTATACTAAAGTGGTTATCTCTTATATTTGTTATTCCACTTCAATTTATTTGTGGAATTGCTTATACTATGCAGAATTTTTCTTTGCATACTTATGTTGTCTACGGTAAGCAGTCTTGGAAGGTTAATGCGATAAATGTTGGGATTTTTACAGCATTATTTACACTATTCGTATATTTAATTATATTTATTATATTCTTGATTGTAAAAAGAAAAACCGGATATTTTCAATTTTTAACAAGTAAAATTGGGATTTTAGTTTTACTCTGCATCATGTATATTTGTGCATTTTTTGTTGTTTATTCTCCTATTATGAGTATCTATAAGGCAGTTCAGTAAAGATGCCGGCAAATAGTATTAAAAATAGAAATGTTGCTTATCCTAAAACAAAAGGGCAAACACAATATTTGAATGACATTGATGATAATACAATTACAATTTGCGAAGGACCTGCAGGGACTGGTAAAACTTATCTTGCTGTTTCTAAAGCAGTAGAGGCTTTAGCAAAAAAAGAAGTTAATCGAATTATTTTAACTCGTCCTGCGATTGAGGCTGGGGAAAGACTTGGCTTTTTACCTGGCGATTTAATGAGTAAAATTGACCCATATTTACGCCCTCTTTATGATGCATTAGGTTCTTTGTTAGAACAAAAATCTGTTCATGATTTAATTGAAGATGAGATTATTGAAGTTGCACCTTTAGCGTATATGAGAGGGAGAACATTAAATGATGCTTTTATTATACTAGATGAGGGGCAGAACACCACAAATGAACAAATGAAGATGTTTTTAACTCGTTTAGGTGAAAATTCAAAAATGGTAATTACTGGAGATCTGAGTCAAATTGACTTAAAGGGGACGACTTCTGGATTGAAGAAAGCGATTCAGATATTAAAAAATATTGATGGGCTAAAAATATCAAAATTGTCTTCTAAAGATGTTGTTAGACATAAAATTGTATCTAAAATAATCAATGCTTACAATAAATCTTAAAAATCTTCTTAAAAAATTTTAAAGTCTAATATAAAATTTTGGTTCCATTTTAAAGGTATAATATATCTATGGGCGAGTTAACTTTTTTAAGGAACGATGGTGATTACTCTATTTATCAAGATAGTGAAGGAAAAGAATTTAAGATAGCCAAGAAAAGTGAAGAAAAAGCTCTAGGTTCTATTTCAAGTTCATTAAGCTCGAATATGGGATCAACAAATTTAAAGTCAACGAGTAAGTCTGAAATAAATATTAAACGGACTTCTAAAAAAGATGTTAGTGATTCTAAGAATATTAAAAAAGGGTCTATCACACCTAAAGAGATTCAAACTTTAGTTAGGGCAGGAGTGACGAAAGAAGAGATTGCTGAAAGATATGATGTTGCTCTGGATTGGGTTGAACGATTTGCCTCAACTATAGACAAAGAAAAACAAATTGTTATCGCTTATTTTTTGAATCTGCCAGCTCGTTCTCAAGAAAGAGGAAGAGTTATTTTGGACGTTGCTAATCGTTATTTTGATAGTATAGGGATTGAGAGAGATTCAGTAAAATGGATTGCAACTTGCAAAGAGAATCAACCTTGGAAAATTGTAGCTATTGTTCAGGAAGATAGCGATGGTAACCCTACTGAGCAGGCTGTTTGGTTTTGGGATAAACGAAAAAATGTAATTGAAGAAGTTAATGAACTGGCTGAAGAAATTACAAGGTATAAAGATGATATTAAACCTGATTTTGCAGGATCTGCTGATAGTGAGATTGCGAATACAACTATTGGTGTAAAAATTGGACAATTGCATAAAAGTTTAGATCATAGCATTGAGTCTTTACGAGAAACAGGTGATTTTGAACCAATTCCTGTTAGTTCATTATCAAATCAAACCATTCAAAATACCCAAGCTAACTATTATCAATCTTCGAATCAATCACAATTTCATCAACCAGAATTTCAACAATCTGGTGAGTATTCATCCCAAAATGGTGTTCAGCAATCAGATTATAATCAAAATGGGTATAATTCTGATAATCTTTACAATACAGAAGGTTCTATGATTTCTCAGACTAAGTTAAAATTAGTTAGAACTGAAGCTGATAAATTTGACCCAACAACAGCAATGAGAATTGTGAATACTAGTGCGTATAATGAAAATAGTGCTAATCGTGTTCAGAAAATTGAGGATTTTGATGATATTGTTGATGGTGAAGACCCTGATAAAACTCAACCTCTAGCATCGAATCTTAATTCAAATAAAAAGCCAAATAAAACAAAACATCCTCAAAACGATGTGAGCGATTTGAATGTTACCGGTAAATTTAGACGTAAATTTAGGAAGAATGGTAAGCCAAAGGTTCCAGCTTGGGAAAATTTGATGGGTGGGAAAATTGATGATGAGCAAAATTGATGAGGAGCAAAGTTAATGAGTAGCATTAAAGACAAAATTGCGAATGAGTTTAACAATTTTAATATTTTAAATCAAGTTGATCCAACTGCTGATAAAATTTCCTCCCCAATTGCTGAAGAGTTAGCTCAGAATTTTGCAAAAGAAGAGGTTTTATCAGAAACGACTTTGCCTAGACCAGCACAAACAAGAATAATTTCTGTTACAAATCAAAAAGGTGGAGTTGGAAAAACAACAACAGTCGTTAATTTAGCTGCTGCCTTAGCTATGGAAAATCTTGATGTGTTAGTAATCGACATGGATCCACAAGGTAATGCATCAACTGCTTTAGGAATTGAGCATGGAATGGCAAGAACTCCTTCGACTTATAATGCTATGGTTCAAGATGCCCCTTTAATTGAATGTATAAAAAAATGCCCTGATTTTGATACTCTTGATGTTGTTTGTGCAACTATTGATTTAGCAAGCGCAGATTTAAAAATGGCTACAGAAATTGGAAAAGAATTCAAAATGAAGACTTTATTGCAAGATCTTTTAAGGCAAAGACATTATGATTATATCTTCTTTGACTGTCCTCCAAGTATGGGGATTCTTGTTATGAATGCCTTGACTGCAGCAACAGAGGTTTTAGTTACAATTCAGGCTGAATTCTACGCTTTGGAAGGTTTTGGACTTTTGAATGAGACTGTAAATATGGTCCATGATAATTATAATCCTGATTTAAAGATTTCATCAGTTTTGGTAACTATGTTTGATAGTAGATTGAATATTTCTAATGATGTTTTTGATGAAGTAAAGAGTTATTATCCCGAGCAGACTTTAGAAACTGTGATACCTAGAAACGTGGTAATTTCAGAGGCTCCTTCTCATGCTCAAACAGTATTAACTTATGACCCTCGTTCAACTGGAGCTTTGGCATATCGTGAAGCTGCCTTGGAAATTTCTCAAAAGGAGCCACTTCCAGCAGTGACGAGTGCTGCAGGAATTCCAACGCAAAGTGTTATTGATGGTGTTTATAATTATCAACAAGCACGTGGATATTACAATTAGGAAAATTTTGCTAAAGGAGAGTTTATAATGGCTTCTGGAAAAAAACATCATGGTTTAGGAATGGGGTTAGCCTCGCTAATTCCTCAAAGTGATTTGCCAGCCAATAAAAATAGTGACAAGCAAAATATTGACTTGAAAGATAACGACTTGACTAGTGGTGATACTTTTGGAGCGAATAAACCGGAAAAACTGAACAAAGATGTCCATAAACCCAAAAAGATACCTGCTAATGCAAGAAGAGCTACAGGAAGAGAGAGCGGGGGCTCAAGCCGTTATACAGTTGGAAAAAATACAGCTGGAAAAAATAAGCGAGCGATGGGTGTTGATGCTTTAATTCCTCAATCTTCTGCTAATCAATCTTCTGCTAATCAATCTTTGGGAGGTTCTCTTACTCAAGTAAAATTGAAAGATTCAAGTAAACCAGTTTTAGCTGTTCCTGGGCTGGAATTAACAGAAATAGAAGTTGATAAAATCGTTCCAAATCGCAGTCAACCTCGTTTGAGTTTTGACGAAGGTGAATTACAATCTTTAGCTAATAATATTTCTGAAAATGGATTGATTCAACCTCCAACTGTGCGTAAGATTGAACAAGGGCAATATGAATTAATTTCTGGGGAAAGAAGATTAAGGGCTGTAAAGATTTTAAAATGGGATACTGTCCCGGTTTTAATTAGAACGGCAGATGATCTTTCTTCTGCTTTAGCAGCTATTGCTGAAAATCTTCAAAGAGTTGATTTAAATCCTTTAGACACAGCTAAGGCTTATGATCAGTTAGTTAATGATTTTGGGTTAAAAACAGAAGATATTGCTAAAAAAATGGGAATTTCTGGGGCTGATGTCCGCAATACTTTGCGACTTTTAAATGCTCCCGAGTCAGTTCAAAACAAAATTGCCTCAGGTGTTATTGGTAAAAGTCAGGCTAAAGTGTTGTTAGGATTAAAAGATTCTAAACTGATTGAAAATATGGCAAATCGTGTTATTCAAGAAGGATTGTCCGTTCGCTCTTTAGAAGAGGAAGTAAATTTATTACTCGCTGATAGTGATTCAAAATTTGCGAAATCTATAATTGGATCTACTGATCAAAATAAATCTCAAATTTCTAGTGATAAAATCAAGGATCCTAGGATTAAAGATTATGAAGATAGTTTGGCTGATACTTTTGATACTGTTGTTGAGATTTCTTCAAATCGTAAAGGTAAAGGAAATATCAAGATTAAGTTTGCTGATGAAAAAGATTTGCAACGAATAGTTGATTACATTGAAAGATAACTTGAGAGATAAGATGGCGACTGAGAATTTTATTCAAAGCACTTCTGAAATTGCTCGAATTTCTGAAGATTCAGCAAAATTAAAAATTGAGAGTAAGGAATTTGATTTACCAGTTGTTAAGGCAACTTGTGGTCCTGATGGAATTTTAATTTCAAAGTTAAAAAATGAAGCTTTTGTGACTTTAGATCCAGGTTTCTTGACTACTGCGCAATGTTCATCAAATATAACATACATTGATGGTGAGCAGTCAATCTTGCGCTATAGAGGATATCCTATTCAAGATCTAGCGGAAAAGTCTACTTTTTTGGAGGTTGCTTATTTGTTGATTTATGGATATTTACCCACAAAAGAACAAAGAGATTCTTTTATTGATGATGTCAATGGGAGGACTTTGGTCGGTGAGGATTTCAGAAGCTTTTTAGGCGGATTTCCAAGAGATGCACATCCTATGGCTTTGCTTTCATCTTCTGTTGCAGCTCTTGGAACGTTTTGTTCTGGGACGTCATCTGTTCATGATTTACAAGCTATTGAGGAAGCAACTAAAAATATTTTAGCAAAAACCAGAACTATAACTTCTTTCCTCCACAGAAGGAGAAGGAATGAACCGCTACTCTATCCAGATTATTCCAGAGGGTATGTTGATGATTTTATCCGTATGTGTTTTGCGATTCCTTATGAAAGATTTGAGTCAAATCCTTTGTTGGTTGATGCTTTAGATAAATTATTGATTTTGCATGCTGATCATGAGCAAAATTGTTCAACTACTGTTGTGAGAATTACTGGTTCTTCTAATGCGTCTCTTTATTCATCTGTCGCAGCTGGAATCTGCGCATTGTCTGGACCTCTTCACGGTGGTGCGAATGAGAAAGCATTAAAACAGATTTGTGAAATTAGAGAATACATTAAAGAGGGTAAAACTATACAAGATTTTGTAAATATGGTGAAAGATAATAAACAAAAATTGGCTGGTTTTGGACATAGAGTTTATAAGTCTTATGACCCTAGAGCTGCTATTGCTAAAGAATATGCCAAAAAAATGTATGATGCTAAAATTGGTGATTTGGATTTGTTTGAATTAGCTTTTGAGTTAGAAGAGGTTGTTATGGAAGATGACTATTTTTCTTCAAGACATCTTTATCCAAATATTGATCTTTGGACAGGGTTGATATATAAAGCAATGGGATTTGATCCAGAAATGTTTACAACAATTTTTGCTTTAGCGAGAATTCCAGGGTGGATTGCGCACTGGCGCGAGATGCATAGAGATCCATTAACAAAAATTGGTCGTCCAAGACAAGTTTATACAGGTCCAGTTTATAATAAATATATTTCGGTTGATGAAAGGAAGTTGTAATGAATATCTTAGATTATAGAGATAAAAATATTTTGAATCTAAGCTCAATGGAGTTAGAAAAAATTGTTCCTAGGGCTGATTTTGATATGGAAAAAGGAATTGAAGTTGTTCGCCCTATGCTTAGAGATGTTAAAGAAAAGGGTGCGGAAGTTTTATATGAGTATGCTCGTAAATTCGATGGAGTTGAGCAAGATCCTGAATTGGGTGGAATGGGAATTAAAGTTGAAACAGAAATTCTAAAAGAAGCTTGGGAGAATCTTGATAGCGATTTGAAAGAGGCCTTAAAAGAAGCTGAAAAAAGGATTCGTTTGGTTCATCACGAGCAGCTTCCTAAAGATTATGAAACAACAGTCGTTTCGGGTGGAAGTGTAACACAACGCTATATTCCAGTGGCTAGAGTTGGACTTTACGTTCCTGGTGGTCAGGCAGTTTATCCTAGTTCTGTTTTGATGAATGTTATACCAGCTCAAGAAGCAGGAGTTAAATCTTTGGTTGTAGCTTCTCCAGCTCAAAAAGAATATGATGGGTTACCTCATCCAACTATTTTAGCAGCTTGCTATATGTTAGGTGTTGATGAAGTAGTTGCAATTGGCGGAGCAGGGGCTATTGCTGCTTTGGCTTATGGTGTTGAGAATGTTGTTAATCCTGTTTCTGTTATTACAGGTCCTGGCAATATTTATGTGGCTGCGGCTAAACAGTTGGTTCAAGGAACAGTTGGAATAGATGCGATCGCAGGTCCAACCGAAATTGGAATTATTGCAGATGAGTTCGCAAATCCTAAATTTGTTGCAGCCGATTTAATTGGCCAGGCAGAACATGATAAATTAGCCGGTTCTGTTTTATTTACCGACTCAGAAAAATTTGCTGATGATGTTAATCAGGCTGTTTCTATGCAACTTTTAGGGACTAAACATAAAGATAGGGCAGGAGTTGCTTTAGATGGTAAGCAAAGTGCGATTATTTTGGTTAACAATATTAAAGAATGTGTTGCGTTGGCTAATGCTTATGGTGCCGAACATCTTGAAATTCAAACAAAAAATTATCAGGAAGTTGCAAAAAAAATTATTTCTGCTGGTGCTATTTTTATGGGGCCTTACAGTCCGGTTCCGCTAGGTGATTATATCGGCGGTTCAAATCACGTTTTGCCTACAGGTGGTTCAAGTAAATTTAGCTCAGGTCTTTCTGTTTATGCATTCTTACGTTCTGTTCAGCAGATTGAATATAATAAAGAAGCTTTAGAAGAGATTGTTAAGCCACTTGACATTATTGCAAACGATGAGAATCTACCAGCTCATTCTGCAGCTATAAAAATTAGATTTAATTAATAACATATTTTTCTTAACAAACTCTTTACAATTTTAGGTTATAATATTAATAATATCTTAATCGGTATTGTTTGTTGTATTAACTTGTGATGGGGTATCATTGTTGGTATTTTACTAGTTTTTATAATGATGAATTGTGAAAAACAAACGAAAGGAAAATATAGCACTAT
>JAISHP010000090.1 GCA_031262545.1 Candidatus Ancillula hodotermitis
CACAAGTTTTTGTTCCTGAAACTAAGAGATCAGAATATCCATTTATAGGTGTAGAACTTGATGCATCAGGTGCAATACCTGTATCATTCCCAAAAATCGAAACGCATACTGTTCCAACAGAAGAGAAAGACCCAGCGATTTTTAAATCGATCCAAGATGAAAATGAATCAGGATGAACAGCGGCAGAGAAAAAATATGCATCTTTAGTATAGTCAGTTGCCACAACATTTCCCTTTGAACGTTGAACATTATTATCATGGCCAGAATCATCATCGATATACCCCGATGTGTCAGTAAACGTTATCACTGAAGACCCATTATTTTGATCTTCAACTTGTGCCGCACCAGCATCAACAACTCCTCCAAAAAGACTTGTCAAAAAAATTCCTAATGAATTATTCAACCTCACAGTAAAATTTGGAAGCATTAAAATAGAAATCGACATAGTTAAAATCAAAGATGCAACTACCACGCTATTTACAATTTTTATAATTTTTTTATTATTTACTTTGTTCATAATATCACCTTGTAATATTATATCTTAAATAATAACATAATACAACTTTTTAATATATTTTTATAAATTTTGCTTTAAAAATTGATTTAAACAAAAATAGGTTATCTATCCGATAACCTATTTAGCAAATAATAGTTAGAAATCCTATCTACTCAATAGGAGGACGTAGATCAAACATAGTAAAACGACGTTTAATTAGAGTGTTCAAAACGCCTAAAATCAGGAAAATAATGAGATACACAACGAATACTAAGGAATCTTTAACAACTAGTAACAGAGATCCTCCATAGAAAATTTGACGTAAAGCATCAACAGCATACCCCATAGGTAAAACAGAATGCATTGTTCTAAAGAATGGTGGCATAGTCTGCCAAGGGAAAGTTCCTCCAGAAGAAGTTAATTGAACTATCAATAGAACTAAACCGACAAACATACCAACCTTACCCAACATAGCCATAAACAGATGCAGAATTGTTGTGTAAGTTATAGCAATTAATGTCATAAATAAAATAGCTATAATCAAATAATGTGGTTTCATTTGTAGTCCAAAATCAACTACACCCAATAAGACAAATGATTGAAGAATTGCTATTACGGCTGGAGGGATAATACCACCAATAGTTGTCTTTAGTGCGTTTTTTCGAGCAACTAACGCACGACGAGGTAATGGAACAAAAATAACAAATAAAGCATATGCTCCAATCCAAAGCGAAAGTGAGATAAAGAATGGAAGAAGTCCTTCAGCATATCCAGAAGCTGTAACATCTCCTGTGTTTTCAATCTTGATCGGTTGACTCAAAACTGTTGAAATTGTCTGACTTCTATCTTTTGAAATATTTGGCAATTGCGAAGCCCCTGAAACTAAGCCTTCTTCAAGTTGAATAGATCCTTCCTGCAACTGCTTAATTCCATCTTGAATTTGCCCGAAACCATCAATCAATTGTTGCTCTGCATCAACCAGCTGCTGCAATCCGCTTGTAAGTTGATCTGCTCCAAAGCTAGCTTCATTCAATCCTTTGACTAATTGTTCAGCCTTATCAAAATCGCTACTCAACTGTTTGTTCTTTTCTGAAACCTTGGTATTCAAATCCACTAAATCATTATTTAAAGTGTCCAAAGTAGATAGAAGGACTTGTTTTACTTTATTTTCTATATCATTTTTAGGTGAGTACTTCTTAATTACTTCAATAGACTTTGGATAAACCTTATTTTCATAATTATTATAATCATTATTAATTTTACCAACTTGTTTATCAAGAATATTCTTTACATCTTTAGCTTTATCATTTACTTGATTAACCGCCACAGTTGCCTCACTCAAACCACCACTCAATTGTTGACTTCCAGCCAAGGCTTCTTTAGTTCCATCCTGAAGATCATGTAAACCAGTCATAAACTCACCAGTATTGTCATATAATGTTGACAATCCATCAGTAACTTGTTTTGCACCATCAGCAGCTTCTTGTAATTGTTGGCGGATTTCACCCATTCCTTGAATGAAAATATTTATAACCTCTTGATCTATTTTAGAAGTAACCTCTGTTTGAATTTCTTCACTAGCCGCCGTAGCGAAATCTTCAGTTAAATAAGAATTAGCGTCGTTTTTAAGAATTTGTAATTTAGCAGACTGCAAAGAACTATCATTCTTATCCATTAATGCATTTAATGTGTTAATAATATTTTGAGAGAAATCTTCAGGAATAATAATTGCGAAAGCATCTTTCCCTTTATTCACACGATCATTAACATCACCAGAGTCAACTATATCAAAATTAAAAGCTTTTGTACTAATAAGCTCTTCAGCAACCGCATCACCCAAATTGATATCATGCTTCATAAAAGATACAGTTTTATCAGAATTCACAACTGCAACATTCATATCTTTTGCCCCACCATATGGATCAATATTCGAATACAAATAAAGTCCAGTATACAAAGAAGGAATGATGATGATCGCTAGGACCGCCAAAATCAAAAATGGGCGGCGAAACATTTTTTGAAAAGTATCAAATGCAATTCTAAAACTACTCATAATTACCTACTTGTAAAATTTGGACATCTTCTTTTTGGGTGTCAGTAAGCGACATGACAGTTGATTCATGAACCAAAACAACAACTTTTATATTTTGATCAACAAGTTTTTTAGCCTCAGAAAGCCAAATATCAACGTTGCTTGTATGTCGATCTGGAATTGCCAAAACAATCAATTCAGGACTAATTTCAAACGGCTTCTTCAAAAGTTTTCTAATTCTACTAAAAATCAATATATTTGGTAAAGTTGCAAGTTTAAGTAATAGCTGAATTCTATCTTTAGCGGTAAGCTGCATAATCTTACCTTTGCGAACTAATTTTCTTTTACTTGCCAGGTCAGGAACACTGTCAATAACGTCAAGAACATGTTTTAATGAACTTGGTCTACGCAAAAAAGCCAATTCAGAAGAAATATAAGCTTTAATATTATCCTTTTCATCAGGTTCATTAATCTCAGGCATATCAATCACCCTGACCTTCAGGGGATCAACTGGCGCATTTTTATAATCATAAAGATGCTTACTCAAATGTCCACCTAAAGCAAGTCCGAATAATTGTAAATTAAAATCATCAAAACTGGATACCAAAAGAACCTTACCAGTTTCAAATCTAAAATTAAATTTCACACACCCCATAACTATTAATAGTATACCTTAAAACTATTTATGGTAAAATACTTATAAAACCAAAGTGGAGATGGGGGGAATTGAACCCCCGTCCGATGCTGCGGCCCAAAGCCTTCTCCGTGCGCAGTTTATATATCGCTTTTCTCAGCTGTTAGACTTCTACAAACAAATTCTAAGCCAGCTCAGTTGATAAAATTTCCCGCATTATCCATCAACAAGATAAATTGGTAAGTTCTCTGATATAACAAGCAATAAGTAACGAGAGCGAATACTTATTGCCCGGCCTTAAGCAGCTAGTGCTAGGCGAGGTGTATTTGCTTTTGCAATTACTTTTTTTGAATCTTCGTTAATGAGATGAGACTCATCCTCAGCACGCTTCTCTTCAAACAATCAACAACACCGTCGAAACCGATCATCCCCGTGGTTCACTTATCTAGCCAGCAAAGCTGCCTAGCAGTTCACCTACGGGGATAATCGCTTATCAATTAGAGGCGAAACGATTCGCCTCAACCCATCGGTCTTGCAGACAGCCAAGTCGATCCTTAACTAAGCATCACAATCTTGTTGCGAATAACTAAATTAAGTGAATACTTTATTCAATTGTATATATAGTATAACTTATTACTAAATGTTTTGTCAATATTATTAATATTTTATGTAACAGACTTTTCAAAATGTCACCCCTTATTTTTTTGTTATTTAGATAATGTTTAAATGAATAACAATATTCCCTGTGCAGATACCGTTCCCCTCCGCGGAGGGGTGGCAGCGTAGCTGACGGGGTGGTTTACATCTCCCAGAGACCACCCCGCCCTCTACCGAGGGCACCCCTCCAAGGAGGGGAACTTTCACGCACTGCTTACAATGTTGCTTTAGCAAGGTAAAATTTTTAATTTTTAAAAAATCACTAATAGGTGTCATTTTGAAAAAATTGACATATCAATAATATTTTACCATTCAATAATCTCGGTATCATCTGCAATAACAGGAAACATATTTGAATTATCTTGATTTTTAACAAAAAGCTCTAATTCTTCTCCCAATCCAATTGGAACACCGATTATTTCATTTACTTTTATCAACTCTGGTTTAAACCAAAGCTTTTCAAAAGAGAACCGTATTTTTTCAATATCAAATTCATAAATTTTTTTGGAAAGATCTTCTGTAAAATAATTTATTAACTCTATTTTTTTAAAATCTATTAAATCAAAAAACATCCCAAGACTAGCCGCTGGAATAGAAGTTTGTTTTGGTAGTTCATCTTTTTCTTGAAATAAATTAATTCCGACACCTACTGAACACCAAAGTCTACTATCCCTCTCTCCAATAAACTCACTAATTAAACCAGCAATTTTATAATATTTTTCATTATTTTTAAAAATAATATCATTGGGCCACTTAATTCCGAATTTTTGAGAACTACTTAATTTATTTCCAAAAATAGTATTTAGAGATTGCACAACACTAACTCCAGCCTGAAAACTAATTACACTTAGATTTCTACGATTGTATTCATCATCAGGTATAGACACAACAACCGACATCAAAAGAGATTTAGATTCACAATCTTCCCAATTATGTCCATTTCTCCCCTTTCCTGATGTTTGATGATTTGCAATTACAACAGCACCATCGAAAAATCTTCGATCATTTTTACGAAACCAATTTCGCAAAATATTTTGAGTGGAATCAACTTGTTCAAATTCAAATATATTCATATAACAAATTATAACATAATTATTCTAATTTTTCAATTGGGGCGAATCTGAGAACTAATGTTTTAGTCCCAGATTCATAAAAATTAACAGTTGCAGATTCGTTTTGTCCCGATCCTTGAATAGTCTGAATCTCTCCTAAACCAAATTTTGGATGAGTAACCAAATCTCCAACTTTAAAATCCCCTTCTTGACTAATTTTCTTCTTTTTTCCGGAAAAATCACTAGCAAAATCATTAAAAGTAGAAGAAGATTCTTTCTTCCTTGAAGAATAATAACTACTTCCACCTCCAAAAGTCTTACCTTTACTCCAAGATCTAGATCTTTCGCCACCATAAGAAGGAACTTGACTATCAACATAACCACTTTCTTC
>JAISHP010000126.1 GCA_031262545.1 Candidatus Ancillula hodotermitis
GGACCATTGATATTTTGTTTATCTACCATAAAGATGATCTTGCTTCAACTGGAGAACAATCGCAAATAGACCAAATGCTTAAGCGTGAATATCCTGATATTTGGGGAAGAGTTCGATAATTTGAGTTGCTGAGTCGGGATTCTTTGGTCACTTGATGAGATTGTTGGATTCAATCTGGATGACGTATGCGAGTTTCGTGAAATATATTACAATAGTCAATTATTGTGTTATAATGTAAGCAAAAGAGAGGATTTATTATGTCAACCGCAACTATTACATTTCGGACCGATTCTGGTACAAAAGACTATGCAGAAGCAATGTTTGCTAATATTGGTATGAATATGTCAACAGCTATGAATGTTCTTTTGAAGATGGCTGTTCGTGAGGGTGGCTTACCTCAAGAAGCAACCCATGATCCATTCTGGTCGCAAAAGAATCAGAAATACCTTAATGACGTTATAAACAATATCGAGTCTGGCAAGACTAAAATGGTCACAAAGAGTCTCTCTGAATTGGAGGAATTTGAAAAATGAATATCGACTTCGAGCCTAAGGCTTGGGGGGATTTTATTTACTGGGCTGAGACAAATAAAAAGATAGTCAAAAGAATTAATGCAATCTTGAAAGAATTGTCAAGAGACCCAGAATCAAGACCAGCAAAAGCAGAGATCTTGAGGGGGAATTTGCAGGGGTGGATGAGTTGTAGAATTGACAAGGAAAACAGACTTGTTTTCAAGATTGAAAATAACAGAATTCTTGTCGCCCAGTGCAAGGGGCATTATTAATATTTTACGGAATTCTTCGGTTGTCTGAAAACCACCCCGCCACTTCGTGGCACCCCTCCAAGGAGGGGAACTAAGTAAATTTTAGGGCATCTCTACAGAGGGGAATTATTTTCCATTGAAAGCTAACGCTACCGAGGGCAGGGGCTGGACTTTTACCTATAGTCCTCTATGCTGGTGATGTTGAGGGCGAGGAGACCGAGGTTTGGGTCCTGAGGGTCGTTGTAGAAGTGTTTCATTCTGGGCTCTGAATCATAAACTGCTTGGCGGATTGCTGGGTCAGAGACAGGGTGCATAGTCCCTGAAACGCGAACCCATTCTAGAGCTTTTTCCCAAGCTCCTAGCTGAACTTCTGGCTTAGCGATAATTTCGTTGTAAACTTTCTTACCTGAACCGGTTGAGAAATAAAGTTTGTTATCGTTAATCATTATTAAACCAAATGGTCGAGTTTGTGGATTGCCGTCGCTGTTAACAGTTGCCAACCAGAATGTACCGCATTTTTGAAAGTAGTCATAAATTTCTTGATTTGTCATATATTCATTATACTACCTATTGGGTTATATCCTATTGAGATCACAAGTCAGGAATAAAATGTGGGCTATAATATTTAAAATCAGAAGATAAGAGAAAAGAGTAGAAATGGTAGCATTTTTAATTTTGGTAGTAATTATTTTGGCAGTAGTTTTGTCAACTGTTTATGTTGTGCGTCAGCAGACAGTAGCAATTATTGAACGTTTTGGAAAATATCATCGCTCGGCTGGTGCAGGAATTCATATTAGAGCACCTTTTGGAATAGATAAAATTGCGGCAAAAATTCAATTAAGAGTTCTGCAAAGTGATATTCAAATAGAGACAAAAACAAAAGATAATGTTTTCGTAATTTTAAATTTAGCAGTGCAATATAGAGTTGATACATCAAATGTCGAAGCAAGTTATTATAAACTTCAACAGCCAACAGCACAGATTCAGAGTTATGTTGAAAATGCAATTCGCTCAAGTCTTCCAAAGTATACTCTAGATGAGGCGTATGCCAATCAAGAAAAAATTTCAGAAGATGTATTTAATACTGTTTCTGTTGAGATGAAGGAATATGGGTATATTATTGTAAAGACATTAGTTACATCAATTGAACCAGATGCTGAAGTTAAGCAATCGATGAATGAAATTAATGCTGCACAAAGGAAAAGAGCAGCTGCTCAAGAGTTAGCTGAAGCTGATAGAATTAAAACTGTAACAGCAGCAAAGGCTGAAGCTGAGAAGAACCAACTTCATGGTGAAGGTATTGCTAATGAGCGTAAAGCTATTATTAATGGTCTTTCTAGCCAATTTGAGGAATTAAAGAAATCTAATTTAAGTAATTCTGATATTATGTCTATTTTGTTGACAGAACAATATTTGGATACAATGAAAGATTTTGCTGAATCTGGAGCAACTAATACTATTTTCTTACCGAATTCAACAGCTGGTGCTGATGATATTCGTGCCCAAGTGTTAAGTGCGATTGCAGGCAGCAAAGGCGTTGGAGAAAAGTAAAACTTTATAAGCGATATAATATATATATGGCTAAAATAGAAAAAATGAGCGAACTTTTTGTTCGCACTTTGAGAGAAGATCCAGCAGATGCAGAAATTAAGAGCCATAAGCTATTAATTCGTGCAGGGTATATTCGTCAGGTTGCACCTGGAATATTTAGTTGGTTACCTCTTGGATTAAAAGTTTTAGCTAAGATTGAGGCAATAATAAATGAGGAAATGCGAGCAATTGGTTGCCAAGAAGTACATTTCCCAGCTTTACTTCCTCGTGAACCGTATGAAAAAACAAATCGGTGGACAGAGTATGGACCAAATATTTTTCGGTTAAAAGATCGTAAAGATGCTGACTATCTTCTTGCACCAACGCATGAAGAAATGTTTGCTTTAATTGTTAAAGATCTGTTTAATTCTTATAAAGATTTACCTGTGATGCTTTATCAAATACAAACAAAATACCGTGATGAAGCAAGACCAAGAGCGGGACTTTTGCGCGGGCGTGAATTTATAATGAAAGATGCCTATTCATTTGACTTAAAAGATGAAGGTCTTGCTGAAAGTTATGAAAAACAAAGAGGGGCATATCAAAGAATTTTTGATAGATTAGGTTTACCGTATAAAATTGTAAAAGCGATGTCTGGACCAATGGGTGGAAGTCGCTCGGAAGAGTTTCTTTCCCCAACTCCAGTTGGTGAGGATACTTTCGTTGTGGCTCCTTCTGGATATGCTGCAAATGTTGAAGCTGCTGATATTTTGGCACCAAAAGATTTGTCTGAGGAAGAAATTGCCAAATTACCTGCATATGAAGTGATTGAAACGCCAAATGCTAAATCAATTGAAGAGGTTAGTGCTGTAGTTGGTTCTAAACCTGAAAATATGTTAAAAACAGTTTATTTAACTTTGAATCATCCGGTCAAAGAAGGAGAATTGCCAGAAAAAGAAGTTGTAATTGTTTGTATTCCTGGTGATAGAGATGTAGATATGAAACGTGTTGAGGCTATTTTTTCGCCAGCAGAGGTTGAACAAGCTGATGCCGATGTTCTAAAGGGTTATCCTGAATTAGTTCCTGGTTTTGTCGGTCCTTTTACGGGTAGAGCTGGTGAGCCAGAAACTCCACTTGGAAAAGATGGTAAACCAGTTCAAGCAATTCGGTTCTTCTATGATGAGCTGATTAATCGTGGATCTGTTTGGGTTGCCGGAGCGAATGAAAAAGATAAACATATAAAGAATTTAGTTGCTGGTCGTGATTTTGTAATTGAGGATAGTCAAAGAATCGGCGCAGTTGAGGTTCGTGAAGGAGATCAGGCAGCTGATGGCTCTGGAAAGCTTGAAATTCAAAGAGGTGTTGAGATCGGTCACATTTTTGCACTAGGTAGAAAATATACTGAAGCTTTTGATGTTAAAGTCTTGGATGAAAATGGAAAATCACAAGTATTGACAATGGGGAGCTACGGAATTGGTGTTACTCGTGCTTTAGCTTTGCTAGCAGAAAATTATTCTGACGATAAAGGTTTAGCCTGGCCTGATAATATCGCTCCAGCTAATGTATATATTGTTGTAGCTTCTAAAGACCAAGAAGTTTTAGATTGTGCTTCTGAATTTGCTGAAAAATGTATTTATAATGATTTAGACGTCATCTTAGACGATCGTAAAGTTAGTCCAGGCGTGAAATTTAAAGACTCTGAATTACTAGGAATTCCTAAAATTGTAGTATTTGGGCGTGGCTTGAAAAATGAAACACCAACAGTTGAAGTGAAAATTCGTGCTACTGGAGAATCTCAAGATGCTCCTGTTGATGAAGCTTTAGGACTTTTGTAATTGTAATAATATGAAAAAACAGGGCTATTACTATGTTGAGACATTAGGTTGTCAAATGAATGCGCACGATTCAGAGAGGATTGCTGGCGTTCTAGAAGAAATGGGTTATAAACCCTGTTCAGAAGAGGAAGCCCTTGAGGGTAAAGCTGATATTTTTGCAATTAACACTTGTGCCGTTCGGGAAAATGCATCAAATAAACTTTATGGGCATGTTTCGCAGCTTTGGGAAATCAAGCGCAAGAATAATCCTGACATGATAATTGCCGTTGGTGGTTGTCTAGCTCAAAAAGATAAAGAAAATATGGTTAAAAGAGCACCTGATGTTGATGTTGTTTTTGGAACTTATAATCTTCAAGGCTTACCAAAGTTAATTAAAAAAGCGCAAAAAACTCGTAAAGCTCAAGTTGAAATTTTACCAAGATTAGTTCAGTTCCCTTCTGAACTTTCAGCAGCTCGGCAGTCTAAACACTCAGCATGGATTTCAATATCTATGGGGTGTAATAATACTTGTACATATTGTATTGTTCCAAGTTTGAGGGGGAGAGAAAGGGATAGAAGAATTGGCGACGTTCTTTCAGAGGTTGAAGAAGTTGTAGCAAATGGTGCAAAAGAAATAACGTTTTTAGGTCAAAATGTTAATACTTACGGGTCAGAATTTGGAGATCGTGGGCTATTCGCTAAATTGCTTAGAAAAATGGCTGACTACGAGAAGGATGGATTAAAAAGAGTTAGATTTACATCACCGCATCCTGCTGCTTTTACTGAAGATGTTGTTTTAGCAATGGCAGAAACGCCAAATGTTATGCCGAGTTTGCATATGCCTTTACAGTCTGGTTCAGATAAAGTTCTTCGCGAAATGCGCCGGTCTTATAAATCTGAAAGGTTTTTGAATATTTTAAAAATGGTTCGTCAGAATATTCCAGATGCTGCTGTTACAACCGATATTATTGTTGGTTTTCCTGGCGAAACTGAAGAAGATTTTCAAGAAACTTTAAGGGTTGTTGAAGAAGCAAGATTTGCATCAGCTTATACATTCCAATATTCAATTCGTCCTGGAACTCTAGCCGGAGCAAGAGAAGATCAGATTCCTAAAGAAATTGTGCAAGAAAGATTTGAAAGATTGTTAGAATTACAAAATAAAATCACACTTGAACAGCAAAAAACTTTTGAAGGTAAAACTGTTGAAGTAATGGTAAATTCTAATCATGGAAGAAAAGATAATCAACAAAAAGAGTTAACACTATCGGGTTATACAAGAGATGCTAGACTCACCCATTTTGTTGTCTCAGAAGGAACGAAACTTATTCCTGGTGATTTAGTTAATGTTGAAGTTAATCATGCTGCGCCTTATCACTTGGTCGGAACGCTAAAATAGACCGAATTCATTGTAATATTTGAAATATTTTAATTTTCTAGCTTCTATGATTTAATGCTATAATATCCTTAAATAAATTAAATTGTTATAAATTGTATTTATATAAAATAATCAAAGATAAAACGATTAAGATATTTAGGAGAAGGGACTATGAATATTGATTTTAAAATAAATAGTATTGTTAAAAACAAAATTAATTATTGCTTTTCTTTTTTTATAATTATTTCTCTTTTTATTGGTCTTAACCTTTATAAATCTAATGCTCTTCCTTTATCTAATAATCCAATTAAATTAACTAACTTAGATAATACAGAACTTATAACTAATAATACACATATTCCAAGTGATTATTCTTTCTTTATTAGAACTAATATAGGAGGAACAACTGAATATATTAACGAATCTTCAACCCCAACAGTAACTGCTAATCAATTAAAATCTTCTTGGTCTTCT
>JAISHP010000011.1 GCA_031262545.1 Candidatus Ancillula hodotermitis
CTCTCAACCTCTTCTGGTTTGATGACAGATAAACTTGCTAAGAAAAAGGGCGTCGGTGGAGAAATCGTCGCTTATGTATGGTAGGTGATAAAAATGGCTGAGAATACAAAAGAAATGAAACAATCACGTATTGGAAAAGTTCCTGTTACAGTTCCTGCTGGAGTTGATGTAAATATTAACGGATCAGTAATTTCTGTTAAAGGACCTAAAGGTGAATTGTCTTATACTGTTCCTGAACCTGTTAAGGTTGTTCAAGCGGATGGCGTTTTGAACGTTACAGTTCCTGATGAAGATAGAATTTCTCGTTCACTTCACGGTTTGGCAAGAACATTAATTGCTAACAATATTGAAGGCGTTACAAATGGTTATGAAAAGAAAATGGAAATCGTTGGTACAGGTTACCGTGTTGCTGCTCAAGGTGAAACAAAACTTGAATTTGCTTTAGGTAAATCACATCCTGATTTCGTTGAAGCTCCTGCTGGAATTAAATTTACAGTTGAAGATAATACTCATTTTTCTGTAATCGGTATTGATAAACAGCAAGTTGGTGAAGTTGCTGCTAATATTCGTAAACTTCGTGCTCCAGAACCATATAAAGGTAAAGGTATTAAGTATATTGACGAACATATTCGCCGTAAAGTTGGAAAGGCTGGTAAATAGTAATGGCTATTAAAGTTTATGGTAAAGGCAAAGTTCAAGCTAGAACTCGTCGTCATTTACGTCTTCGTAAAAAAATTAAGGGAACAGCAGATCAACCAAGATTAGTTGTAACTCGTTCTCTTCGTAATATTTCAGCTCAAGTAGTTGATGATGTTAAAGGAATCACTTTAGCTTCAGCTTCAACTTTAGCTAAAGTTGATAAAGCAGCTGCAAAAGGTTCAAAGACAGAGCAAGCAACTGCAGTTGGAAAATTAATCGCTGAAAAAGCAACCAAAGCTGGAATTTCAGAAGTTGTTTTTGATCGCGGAGGTAATAAATATCATGGGCGTGTGGCTGCTTTAGCTGATGCTGCTCGTGAAGGAGGGCTAAAGTTCTAATGGCTGAGAGAAATAGAGATAATAACGATTACATCGAGCGTCTAGTTACTGTTCGTCGTGTTGCAAAAACAACTAAGGGTGGACGTAATATGTCATTCGCAGCTTTAGTAGTTGTTGGTGATGGAAAAGGTCAAGTTGGATCTGGATATGGTAAAGCTCGTGAAGTTCCTGCAGCTGTTGCAAAAGCAACTCAAGATGCAAAGAAAAACTTCTTTATGGCTCCTAAGATTCAAGGAACTATTTCACATCCTGTTCAAGGTGAAGATGCTGCGGGTGTAGTTTTCTTACGTCCTGCTGCACCTGGTACTGGTGTTATTGCCGGAGGTCCTGTTCGTGCCGTTCTTGAGGCAGCTGGTTATACTGACGTTCTTACAAAGAGCCTTGGTTCTTCAAATGCATTAAATATTGTTAATGCTACAATTGCTGCTTTGAAGAAGCTTGAAATGCCAGAAGCTGTTGCAGCTCGTCGTGGTTTGCCTCTTGAGGATGTTGCACCTGAATATTTGATTCGTGCTGAAAATGCTAAAGATGTTCATGATTTAGTTCCTGAAGAAAAAGCAGAAGCGAAATCTGAAGAAAAATCTGAAGAAAAATCTGAAGAAAAAGCAGAAGATAAGCCTGCTAAGAAGGATGATTCTAAAAAAGAAGGAGAAGATAAATAATGGCTAAGTTGAAAATTACTCAAGTTAAGTCTGCAATTGGGCGCAAACCTAATCAAGAATTGAATCTTCGCTCTCTTGGACTGAAACATATTGGTGATTCTGTTATTCAGGAGGATTCTCCTAATATCAAAGGAATGATTAATGCTGTTTCTCATCTAGTAACAGTTGAAGAATCAAAATAATTCAAATATAGATTATATAAATTAAGGAGAAAAAAAATGGCAGAAGCTAAAGCGAGTGGTGCTACTAAAACAAGTGCTGCGAAAAAAACTGCGGTAAAAGCTACAGAAAAGAAAGTAGCTGCAAAAAAAACAACTAAAAAAACAACTGAATCTGATAAGGTTTCTTTATTGAAACTTCATCACTTAAAACCTGCAGCTGGTTCTCGTCCTGCAAAGACACGCGTTGGTCGTGGTGAAGCTAGTAAAGGTAAGACAGCTGGTCGTGGTACTAAAGGTACTAAGGCTCGCTATCAAGTTAAAGTTGGTTTTGAAGGTGGACAGATGCCTATGCATATGCGTCTTCCAAAACTTCGTGGCTTCAAAAATCCATTTAGAACTGAATTCCAAGTTGTAAATCTTGATCGTTTAAGTAAAGTTTTCCCTAAAGGTGGAAAGATTACTGTTGAAGATTTGATTATTAAAGGTCTAGTTCGTAATGGTTTTCCAGTTAAAGTCTTAGGCGAAGGTGAGGCTGTTGCTAAGTTCGAAATTACAGCTGATGCTTTTTCAAAGAGCGCTGTTTCAAAAATTGAAGCTGCAGGCGGAAAAGTAACCGTTGTTTCTAAAGAAGAAGTAACTCCAAAATCTGATGTTAAGAAATCAGAAGAAAAATAAATTAAATATAAATAGGAAAGAAGAGTAGAGATGATAAAAGGATTTTTAGCAGCTTTCAAAACCCCTGATCTGCGTAAAAAATTATTATTTACAATTGGAATGATTGTAATATACCGAATTGGGTCCTTTATTCCTACTCCGGGGGTGAATTACTCACAAGTTAAATCTTGTGTTAACGCAACTGGATCAAATAGTGACCTTCTGGGATTAATAAATCTTTTCTCAGGAGGTTCGCTATTGCAGTTGTCTGTTTTTGCTCTAGGTATTATGCCTTACATTACAGCTTCAATTATTGTTCAGCTTCTTAGAGTTGTTATTCCTCGTTTTGAAGCTTTACACAAAGAAGGGTCAGCTGGTCAAGGAAAATTGACACAATATACTCGTTATGTTACGGTTGGTTTAGCAATCTTGCAATCAACAACAATTATTACAACCGCTAGAACAGGTGCTTTATTCGGAAATCAACAAGAATGTATGTCTGTTATACCAGATCAAAGTATTATTACTTTATTAATTATGATTACTTGTATGACAGCTGGTACATCTTTGATTATGTGGCTTGGTGAATTAATTACAGAAAATGGTGTTGGAAATGGAATGTCCATATTAATTTTTGCTTCAATCTGTTCATCTTTCTTACCAAATCTTGCTTCAATTGCGCAAGGAAATGGTGGTATTCCTAAGTTTATTTTAGTAGTTGTAGTAGTGATAGCCGTAATAGCCGTAATTACTTATGTTGAACAGTCTCAACGTCGTGTTACAGTTCAATATGCTCGCCGTCAGATCGGAACATCTCAAGCAGCTCAAAGTACATATTTACCATTAAAAATTAATATGTCTGGTGTTATTCCAGTTATTTTTGCCTCATCTATTTTGGCTGTTCCTGGCTTAATCGCTCAATTTGGAGATCAACAAGCAGGTTGGGTTCAATGGATTTCTGCTAATCTTTCAAGACAACAATCACCGTTACATATGGTTCTTTATGCTTTGATGATTATTTTCTTCTGTTTCTTTTATACATCAATTACGTATAATACTGATGAGGTTGCAGATAATATTAAAACTCAAGGTGGATTTATTCCTGGAATTAGAGCAGGTCAAACTACTTCTAACTATCTTAAATATATTTTGAATCGTTTAAATACAGTAGGTTCAATTTATTTAGCAATTGTTGCCTTAATTCCAACTATATTATTCTTGGTGGCAGGACTTTCTCAGTCGTTACCATTTGGTGGAACTACGATTTTGATTATTGTTGGGGTTGGTCTTGATACTGTTAAACAAATTAATTCACAATTGCAACAGCATCATTATGAAGGATTTTTAGGACTTTAGTTATAAATTGAAAGAAAAATTAGTGAGTGAGTAAAATACTATTTTGCTCACTCATTTTTTTTAGGAGGATTTAAATGAGTGAATTTGATAAAATTTTAAGTGAGTTGTATTCTAGAACTGTTCATTCATTTTATAAATTAGATGGAATTACAGATAATTTTCTTGAAGATGAACTTAATGGTTCCGACCCAACTGGTGACAAAATTGTCGTCTTGACTGAAGAGCAATATTTACAAAGATTGCGAAATATGGAACAAGTTTTGAACTTACTTGGTAACCCGCAAAATGATTTTAAGGTTGTCCATATTGCGGGAACAAATGGGAAAACATCAACTACTATGCTTACTGCTTCTTTGATTAAGAGTTTTGGTTTAAGATGTGGAACTTTTACATCTCCACATTTAAAATCAGTTTGTGAAAGAATCGAGATCGATGGAGAGCCAATTGCAGAAATTGATTTTATTGATGTCTACCATCAAATTATGACTGCTATTAATGAATTCGAAGAGCAATTAGATTTTGATGATTCACCGTTATCTTTTTTTGAGGTTTTGACAATAATGATGTTTCAATATTTTTCTAATCAAATGGTTCATTTTGCGGTTATTGAAACTGGTTTGGGTGGAAGATATGATGCTACTAACTTGGTTAAACCTGAAGTGGAGATAATTACCCCAATTGCTTATGATCATATGGCAATATTGGGAAATAATTTAGAAGAAATTGCTATGCATAAAGCGGGAATAATTAAACCTGGTACTCAAGTGGTAATTGCTGATAATGATAAACCTGAGATTACAGCACTATTAACTTCGGAAGCTGAAGAGATTGGAGCTAAGCCAATTGTTGAAAATAGAAATATTTTCGTTCAGGAATCTGAAATGGCTGTTGGCGGACAGGCTGTAACATTTGAAACAACTAGAGGTGTCTATCAAGAAATACCACTTTCTTTATTTGGTGAGCATCAAGCTCATAATGCTCTAGTTTCTTTGGCGGCTGTTGAAGAGTTATTTTCTGAGACAGATGTAATTGATGAAGGCGTAGTTAGGGATGCCTTTCTGGGCGTAAAAGTCCCTGGTCGTTTTGAACAATTAAAAAAAGATAATTTAGATGATATTACAGTTATTGTCGATGTTGCTCATAACCCACAAGGAGCTGAGGTTTTGGCTAAAACTATTTCTAGTCGGGATGATTTTGACTTTACAATTGGGGTGATTGCGATGTCGGAAGATAAAGATGTGGATACCTACATAGCAAATATTCAAGATTCGTTTGATTATGTAATCGCTACTCAATACAATATGGATCGATCAATGTCGGCAGATGATCTTGAAGAAGTTTTACTAGATTATTTTGAAACAGATAGAGTTCAAGTTGTTGATAGTGTTTCTTTAGCTTTAGAAAGAGCTAAACAGCTTGGTAGCGATTATAAAACAAAATTTAAAGATAAGAATCCTGTAGTTATAGTTACTGGTTCAGTTTATACTGTAGGTGAAATTTACTAAGTTGTAAAAATCGGCACGAAATATATTGTGTGAAGATTTTGTAAAGTATAATATACTTATGGTTGATTCTAATAGTACCACAAAAATACTTGTTATAGAGGATGATGTAGTTATTTCGACTGCAATTGCTGAGAGATTAGCTTTTGAGGGGTGGGATGGAAAAGTTGTTTCTGATGGATCTGTTGCTGTTGAAACGGCTAGAGAATTTGACCCTGATTTAATTTTGTTGGATTTAATGTTGCCTGGAATGAATGGATTTCAAATTTGTCCACAAATTAGACAGTTTTCACGTGTTCCAATTATTGTTGTTACAGCTAGAGATTTTGAAGAAGATGAAGTAAAAATTTTAGGTTTAGGTGCTGATGATTTTATTTCTAAACCGATTAGACCTTCTGTTTTGGTTGCACATATTAAAGTATGGCTTTCAAGATATAAGAAAATTTTAGATATTGAAAGATTAGAAAGTCCTCAAGTTTATGACATTCGTGGTCTACATATAGATATTGAAAAACATCAAGTTATCAGGACCGACAAAGAAGGCAATCAGCATGAAATTATTCTTACACCAATGGAATTTGCTTTACTTGCAAAATTAGCTTCTGCACCTGAGAAAGTGTTTAGTCGTTCGTATTTACTGAAAGAGCTTTGGAACTGGGCAAACGGTGCTGGAGGAACAAGAACTGTTGATTCTCACGTAAAATCATTGCGTCGTAAAATAACACAACGTTCTGAAGGTGGAGAACTTCTTCCAGATCCAATTAAAACTGTCCATGGTGTTGGCTATAGTTTAGACATTGAGGCTTGTTGATATTTTAGTTAATATTTTAGATTGATTTGATCATTATTTGCTGATGTTTGGTAATAAAAAGCGTGATTTAAAAATTAAAAGTCTTGAAGATGAATTAGTCTTAACTAAAAAACAAAGTCACGAGTTGGTCGCCAATCTTTCTCATGAAATAAGAACTCCAATCGCGGCTATTTTGGCGATTACCGAAAATATGGTTGATGGAGTAACTCCTTGGAATCCTGTTAGTGGAGAGCAAATAATTAATTATTTAGATAGAATGTCGGATTTAGTAGATTATCTACTTGATCTTTCTAAAATAGAGTCAGGGACGGCTGGCTTAAATGTTAAAGAAATCAATGCTAGAGAATTTGTAACAAAATGTATTGAACCTTTAGAATTACAAGAAATAGCAAAAGACTTACATTTTCTTGTCAATGTCTATCCTGATGATTTAAAAATTTATATTGATTCTAAACGTCTTTCACAAGCTATTACAAATCTATTGATGAATGCTATTAAATTTTCACCACAAGATGGTTCTATATTTATTGAAGTTTATCCTAAAGATTTAAAAGATGTTCGTTCAGGAGTGGTGATCAATGTTTTAGATCAAGGCGAAGGAATTAGCGAAGAAAATATTGATAGTGTTTTTGAAAAATTTAAATCTAGTGCTATTAAAGAAAAAGGTGATAAAAATCCCGTAACAGGTGGAACTGGTCTTGGTTTATCTATCGCAAAATGGGTAGTCGAAATGCATGGAGGAACAATTCAAGCCATTTCAAATAAGCCAAAAGGTGCTTTATTTCAAATTAATCTTCCACAAAAATCAGATCTAATTGATTCTCTACAAAAATCAAAACCTGAGTTTTTATGATTTTGATTTGCAAATTGTTCTGCAAATTGTAAGGTATAATTATGTAAAATGTAATGTATAATGTAATAGATGAATAGCACAGTAAATGATGTTGATTTAGCTGTTCTTGTTCTTGAGAATGGTAAAGCTTATATGGGGAAGGCTTTTGGTTTTAAGGGTATTACATTTGGCGAATTAGTTTTTGCAACTGGGATGACTGGTTATCAAGAGACTTTGACTGATCCCTCATATTTTGGTCAAGTTGTTATGCAAACAGAACCGCAAATTGGCAATACGGGGGTCAATGATGAGGATAACGAATCAGATAAAATTTGGGTAAATGGATACGTAGTTCGTGAACCTTCTATAATTAGTTCTAATTGGCGCTCAAAAGGCAATTTGCAAGATCGCTTAAAAAAAGATAAAATTGTAGGGATCTCAAATTTAGATACTAGGATGTTGACAAAAAATCTGCGTGATAATGGTGCACAAAAATGTGGAATTTTTTCTGGCTCAAAATTAGAAGAATTCGGATTTGAAAATTCAAAATTAGAAATGTTTGTTTTGGGCGAAGAAATTACAGCAACAAGTGAATCAATTGAGGCTGTCAAGCATTCTGGTGAAATGGTTGGTGCACATTTTGCGGAAGATGTAACTACTAAAGATGTATATATTGTCCCAGCTAAAGGTAAAAAAAAATATACTGTAGCGGCTGTTGATTTAGGTATTAAAGCTATGACACCAGAACTTTTAAGTGAACGTGGTGTTGAGGTTCATGTTTTCCCATTAACTGCAAGTTTCGAAGAATTAATGGCAATTAATCCTGATGGTGTGTTTTTCTCAAATGGACCTGGAGATCCAGGTTCTGCTACGGTTGAGGTAGAAACTTTGCAAAAAGTTCTTGAGAATAAAATTCCTTTTTTTGGTATTTGTATGGGGAATCAAATGCTGGGAAGAGCTTTAGGATTTGGAACATATAAATTAAAGTTTGGTCACAGAGGGATTAACCAACCTGTTAAAGATTTAAAAACAGGTAAAATAGAGATTACTGCACATAATCATGGATTTGCGGTTGATTTACCAATTGAAAAAAGTGTAATAGCTCCAGCTGATTCTAATTTTGGAAAAGTTCGAGTTAGTCATATTGATCTAAATGATAATGTTGTTGAAGGAATTGAGTGTGAGGATATTCCTGCCTTTTCAGTTCAGTATCATCCAGAAGCAGCGGCAGGTCCTCATGATGCGGCTTATTTATTTGATAGATTTATTGAATTGATTGAATCAAGTAAGAAAGCAGGTAACTAATATGGCAAAACGTCAAGATATTAAATCATGCTTAGTGATTGGGTCAGGTCCAATTGTGATTGGGCAAGCCTGTGAATTTGATTATTCTGGAACTCAAGCTTGCAAGGTCTTAAAAGAAGAAGGGATAAGAGTTATTTTAGTTAATTCAAACCCTGCAACAATTATGACTGATCCTGAATTGGCAGATGCGACTTATATCGAGCCTTTGACTACTCAATCTATTACAAAAATTATTGAAAAAGAGCGCCCTGATGTGTGTTTAGCGACACTTGGAGGTCAGACTGCTCTTAATGCGGCTATGGCGCTAGGAGAAGCTGGAGTTTTTGAAAAATATAATGTTGAATTAATTGGTGCCAATCTAGAGGCGATTGAAAAGGGCGAGAATAGAGAAGAATTCAAAAAGGTGGTTGAAAAGTCTGGTGCAGAATCTGCAAGAAGTTTTATTGCTCACACTATGGATGAGTGTAAAGACATTGTCCAAAAGTTAGGTGGATATCCTGTGGTGGTTCGTCCTAGTTTCACTATGGGTGGTCTTGGTTCAGGTTTTGCGTATAACGAAGAAGATCTAGAGCGTATTGCAGGTCAAGGTCTACACTATTCTCCAACTTCTGAGGTTTTGCTTGAAGAATCGATTCAAGGCTGGAAAGAATATGAGTTGGAAATGATGCGCGATGAGGCAGATAATGTTGTTGTTGTTTGTTCAATTGAGAATTTTGATCCAGTTGGTGTTCATACTGGCGATTCAATTACTGTCGCACCGGCATTGACTTTAACGGATAGAGAATATCAAAAATTACGTGATATTTCAATCAATATTATTAGGGAAGTTGGTGTTGATACGGGTGGTTGTAACATTCAATTTGCTGTGAATCCTAAAGATGGGCGAATTATTGTAATTGAAATGAATCCTCGGGTTTCAAGATCAAGTGCTTTAGCTTCTAAAGCTACAGGTTTCCCGATCGCTAAAATTGCTACTAAATGTGCATTAGGTTATCATCTTGATGAAATTCAAAATGATATTACTAAAGTTACACCTTCTTCTTTTGAACCAGCTTTGGATTATATTGTTGTTAAGATTCCTCGTTTTGCATTTGATAAATTTCCAGCTGCTGATAATACATTAACAACAACCATGAAAGCTGTTGGTGAAGCAATGGCTATTGGGCGTAATTTTAATGAGGCTTTACAAAAAGCTATGCGTTCAATCGATAAGTCCGGAACAGTTTTTGAATGGAATTCAAAAGTTTTGAAAGGTCAAGAATTAGAGAATTTATTAAATGAAATTAGTAGACCGACAGAACAACGTTTAATTCAAGTTCAACAGGCTTTACGGGGGTTGGCTGCTTCTGGAAAGAATGTGCAAGAGCAAAATCAAATTGTTTTCGATAAAACTAAAATTGATCCTTGGTTTTTGTCTCAAATTATAGAGATAAATACAATGGCGGGCGAGATTGCTGAAAATTCTGAGCTTATTTTGAATAAAGATCAAAGAGCACGGAGGATTCTACATAAAGCAAAATCAAATGGTTTTAGTGATAGGCAAATTGCGGATTTGATTGGTTTGAATGATTCTGATATGAAAGGATTTGAACAGGAAAACTATGTTCGTTCTATTCGACAAGATTTAAATATCATTCCTGTTTATAAAACTGTTGATACTTGTGCTGCGGAATTTGAGGCGCAAACTCCATATTATTATTCAAGTTATGATTTTGAATCTGAGGTTGCTAAACGAGATAAACCGGCAATTATGATTTTAGGGTCTGGTCCAAATAGAATTGGCCAAGGTATAGAGTTTGACTACAGTTGTGTTCACGCATCTTTGGAATTAGGAGATTCTTCATCTAACTCATCTTTTTCTAGTAGTCAAACGAACAAAGAAACTTTTACTACGATTATGGTTAATTGTAATCCTGAAACTGTTTCAACAGATTATGATACTTCAGATAGATTGTATTTTGAACCTTTAACTTATGAAGATGTAATGGCAATTTATGATGCTGAAAGTGCAGCTGGACCAATTAAAGGTGTAATCGTTCAGCTCGGAGGACAAACACCTTTGTCTTTAGCTGCAAGATTGAAAGATGCGGGTGTGCCAATTTTAGGAACATCTCCAGAAGCAATTGACGCAGCTGAAGATCGCGAGATTTTTGGTAAAGTTTTAGCCGATGCTGGTTTAAATGCACCGGCTTATGGCACGGCTCATACACAAGAACAAGCACGATCTGTTGCTGATAGAATCGGATATCCTGTTTTAGTTCGCCCTAGTTATGTTTTGGGTGGAGCTGGAATGGAAATTGTCTATAATCCTGAGCAATTAAAAGTATATGTTGACCGCGCTCTAGAAAATGCTTCTAAATTAGCTAATGTTCGTGCCGAATTGCCTTCACCTATTTTGATTGATAAATTTTTGGATGATGCAATGGAAATTGATGTTGATGCATTGTATGACGGTGAAGATTTGTATCTAGGTGGAGTTATGGAACATATTGAAGAGGCCGGGATTCATTCTGGTGATTCTGCTTGTGTTCTACCGCCTGCAACTCTTTCTTTAACTCAAATTCAAAGGATTCGTGAAGCGACTGAAAAAATTGCTAAAGGCGTTGGTGTGCAAGGTTTAGTTAATGTCCAATATGCTTTAGCTGCTAATATTCTTTATGTAATCGAAGCTAATCCTCGAGCTTCAAGGACAGTTCCTTTTGTCTCAAAAGCAACTGGAATCCCTTTGGCTAAAGCTGCTGTTCGTGTTATGCTTGGTGATAAAATTAGGGATTTGAGAAATGCAGGATATCTCGAAGAAGAGGGAGATGGGGGTTCTATCAAACTTAAAGCTGGACGTAAGAGAGCAATTGCTGTTAAAGAAGCAGTTTTGCCATTCAAGCGCTTCAGAACACCAACTGGTGAAGCTGTAGATTCTCTTTTAGGACCTGAAATGCGCTCTACCGGAGAAGTGATGGGATT
>JAISHP010000085.1 GCA_031262545.1 Candidatus Ancillula hodotermitis
GCTTGAATAAATAATTCAAAGCTCTATTCTTTATTTTTGGGTCAACAAGTCTGTTGTCCATTTTTTTATCCTCTCTTTAAGGATTCAAAAATGTATGGGATTTAATCCGCACGCCCATTCTAGTACATAATGCAGAAATTTTGTGTATAATATATTTATCTTAAATATTGATAAATCTCGGAGGGGGTTAAAATGAAAAAGTTATGTTCTATTTTTGTTAATATTTCGTTTGTCTTAGGTGTCTCTTTGATAGGTATCGCTTTAGGGGGGGGGCACGACTAAAGCGGTAGCGGACACCAATAATTCATTTGATTCAAGTGAATGTGGGATTACAAACTTTATTTTACCTCAAAATGAGGAAGCGAGCTTTGATACGCATTTTCCAAACGCAACAACAATTTTTTATGCAGGAAAATATTGGGATATAATTGGATACAATGATGATGGACAAGTAAACGGAGTCTCAGGACCAAGTAACACAATTACTGTTTTATTAGATAAATCTAGTTATGAAGATAATCTCACTACTGAATTTTATTTAGACGGAACCAGTAATTATTATAGTGGTTCTGATTTGCAGTCTGCGATGATAGATTTTTATAGTAATTTAAATGACAAAGATGGAATTATTTCTAGAAATTTAAAAGGAGGATCTGGATTGTCTTCGGATGGCCAGAATTATAATGGTGATGATGTTGCAGGTCCTGATGTAGATAATCAATATGTTTGGTCACTTTCAGTTAATGAGGCCAAACAATTAAAAATATCGGTATTGGATTATAATCCTTATAGTTCTTATTGGCTCCGATCTTCTGGGGAAAATGATAATTCGGCATCTACTGTTTCAACTTACACTGGTTTTGCGGGAAATATTTTTGGTTTGAGTGATTCTTCAGATGTTGCAGTACAACGGGATTTTCGGCCAGCTATGTATTTATCAACCACAAAATTGAATTCTTTGTATATTTCAAATTTAGAGAGCGTGAATTTAGGAACTTGCCCCAAAGTTCCACAAATAACAACTGGAGATTACACTTGGGATGTAATTGGCTATAACAATAGTTCATTTTCAGATTTACCAACTGGGGAAAATGGGGCAACTTCTGATTTGAATGATAGTGCAACTTTGATTCTATCAAGTAGCTCAAAGAAAAAATTTTCAATGAGTGAAGAATGGGCAAAAAAAATATGTATAGACGGACAAGCTGGATATTGCTATAATTATGAATATATGAATAATGATTATCTTGATAGCAACGCAGAAGATGTAATGGAAGAAGCTTATATTACAGCTGAAGCAAGTTTGACAAATAATTCAATTGATGTCTTACCTGTGAATTTAACTGATGTAACAGCGAGTGGAGAAAGTTTAAGTAAACAGATGTTTTGGCCGATTTCTAGGAAACAGTATGAAAAAACTAATTTTCAAGCTGCAGTTTATCCAGTTGAGTATTTTACTAGAACTAGAATTGGACCAGCTGTTTTTTGTCCTTCTCCAGGGTCTCCTCAAAATATTGAAGAAAATTCTCAAGATTCAATCTCTTATTTGAATGCGAGTACTTATAGTGATTGTGCTCATTTCGATCCTACCGAGCCCTACGATGGTCAATATAAAGAAAGTGCGGCTATTAGACCGGCATTTTCAACTTCTCTTTCTAATGAAACTATACGGCAAATAATTAAAATATCCAATAACGATTCTGTTAGCGGAAATATTTTTGACAATAAAAATTATTTCCCAGATAAAATAACATCGTTTAGCTTTAATCAAACGAACGTGACGATTCAAAAAGGTAGTCAATTTAGTTTTTCTGTTGAAAATGTTTTACCTGCTGTTCAAGGAACAAGGAATTTGAATTCTCAGATTTCTATTGGTGTAGATGTTGCAGGAGATAGTAGTTGTGGATCAAATAATATGAGTGATTTAGAACTAGTAAATTGTATAGTTGCTGAAGAGGAGGTTGGGTATTACAGCTGGTCTTCTTCTTCAGTTGGAGGCGAAGGTTCTGATTTGAATGTTGCGATTATTGAGAATTTGATAGAATGTCCGGAAGGGCAAAATTTTGTTTCGGAAGGTGTTTGTGCTGGATCAGTTCCAACAGTTCCTTTTGTGAGTGTAATTCCTAAATGTTTTGATATGAATTCGGAAGAAATTGTCAATTGTGCTAATCCGATTAATTTCAATAATGATGGAAATTCTAAAAATTTTACCTTACCAAATTTAGATAATCAAGATTTAATTTTGCAGCATATTGAACTTTCACGTAATTGTAATATGAATTACAATGATAGTTCAGTCTATCAACGTGATTGCGATAATGCATATGATGATAGTGGTAATGACCGAGTTTATGTTCCTGGGCAAAATGATGGTGCACTATTTTGGAATACGGATGGAACTGTTTCAATATTTTTGGATTCATCAAGCACAGGGTATGCTTGGCAAGATATAGCTTTCTACTATAAAGATGTAACTCCAAGTCAGCAAAAGTATAAAGCGACTTTTATGAATAATGGAGGAGTCTATGTTGAGGAGCCAAATCTGTTAGCTGGCGGTAAACTTTCTGAACCAACTAAGCCAACACGTGAAGGTTACACTTTTGGCGGCTGGTTTAAGGATTCAGGTTTTTCTCAAGCTTGGGATTTTGCTAATGATACTGTTAGCGGTAATGTTATTTTGTATGCGAAATGGATTCAAAATGCGATACCTGATGTTCCAGGTACTCCAGATACTCCTGATCGGCCAAGTGTAGTTTGTTCTTCATTTCAGCATAAAATTGGTAATGCTTGTGTAGAAAACGGTGTAACTTCATTACTTATAAACAAAGGAAATTTAACATTGACTGCAAATGCTGATAAAAACAAAACATATCAGCTAAGAGTAACTCCGATGTCAAGTTTTGGTGCTTTGCAGCAAAGTGACCAAAAAGTTAGTTATTCTTCTAACAACAAGACGGTTGCAAAAGTTTCTTCAACAGGAAAAATAACTGCTCTAAAAGTCGGGATAGCCACAATTACAGCTAAAACTATTAATGGCAAGGCTGTTAAGTGTAAAGTTACTGTTGAATTACCACTTACTACCAAATATAAGTCGCAGTTGAAGGATATTAAAACACAGAATAAGACATTCCAAGGTTATATTAAGTGGATGTTTGATTATGGAGTTACAACTGGAGATGGAAAAGGACACTATCTTCCAAACAACTTAGTTAGAAGAGATCAAATGGCTATGTTTATCTATCGTTTAATGGGAAGTCCTGATTATACTAATAAAGTTAAAAACTTTAGTGATGTTAAAAAGAATGCTGGAAGTTATCAATC
>JAISHP010000095.1 GCA_031262545.1 Candidatus Ancillula hodotermitis
ATTAAAAAAGGTGAATATTCAATTGAATTTACTGCTAATGAGTTATTAGATCAAATCAAACGACTTTTACAACATCCAAATTTGGCCTCAAAAACATGGGTTACAAATCAATATGATCATTATGTCCAAGGTAATACTGCTTTGGCAATGCCTGATAATGCTGGAGTTGTGCGTGTAGATGAAGAAAGTGGATTAGGTGTTGCATTAGCAACAGATTCTAATTCTCGCTTTGCAAAATTGAATCCACGTCAAGGAGCAGTTCTTTCATTAGTAGAAGCTTATCTTAATGTTGCTTGTACAGGTTCAAACCCTTTGGCAATCACAGACTGTTTGAATTTTAGTAATCCTGAGAAACCAGAATTAATGTGGCAATTGGTTGAAGCAATTGAAGGATTGGCTGATGCTTGCTATCAACTTGAAGTTCCAGTCACAGGTGGAAATGTTTCTTTATATAATGCTACAGGAACTGAGGCAATTAATCCCGTTCCTAGTTGTGGAGTTCTTGGTGTTATTCAAGATGTTAAAAATGCTGCTCCTAGCTGTTTTATGAATCCTGATAAATCAATCTACCTGATTGGTGAGACTAAAGAAGAATTAGATGGGTCTGTTTATGCTGATGTTATGCATAATTCACTTGGTGGACAACCTCCTGTTGTCGATCTGACTATTATTCAAAAAACTAAAGATATTTTAATTGATTTAATTAATTCTAAAGTTATTGAAGGTGTCCACGATTTATCCCAAGGTGGTCTAGCGGCAAGTTTGTTTGAAGCTTGTTCTAGGATTGGTGTAGGTTGTTCTGTTGATCTTGCAAAAGTTAATAAAAATAATGTATTTGCTCTTTTTTCTGAATCGGCAGGTAGAGTTCTTGTTGAATCTGTTGATGATGTGTCAGTTGAGGAAAAACTGTCTAATAGTGGAATACCTTTTGTTAAAATTGGGCAAACTACATCTGGTAATGACTTATATTTTGAAAATATTGGTTCCTTAAATATTCAAGAATTAAAAGAATTGAATAATAAAGTAATTGAAGGTTTCTTGCAATGACAACAAATAGGGACTCAATAAATTTAGGTAGGGTTATTACCGCTATGGTGACTCCTTTTACCGATAACCTTGAAATGGATTATAAAGCTGCCGCAGATTTAGCTAAATACTTAGTGGATCTTGGAACTGATGGAATTGTGGTTTCTGGAACAACTGGAGAAGCACCAGTTACGCATCGTGAAGAAAAAATGGAACTGATCTCTGTTGTTAAACAAGTGGTTGATGTTCCTGTAATCGCTGGTGTTGGATCGAATGATACAGAACACACTATTAGCAACGCAATCAACGCTGCCGAAGCTGGTGCTGATGCTGTTTTGGTCGTAACCCCATATTACTCAAGACCAACTCAAGCTGGATTAATCGCTCATTTTTCTGCGGTTGCTCAGTCTTCTAAAGTTCCGGTTATTCTATATGATGTCCCTAGTCGTTCGGGAGTTAAAATCGCACCAGAAACTTATGTTGAATTAGCAAAAAATGAAAATATTGTGGCAGTTAAAGATGCTACTGGAAATGTTTATCAGGCAACTAAAAATTTGAGAGATATGAATTTAGCTCGATCTCAAGAAGGTATTCAAAATAAAATTCAGCTATTTTCTGGTGATGATGGTCTATTGTTACCATTTTTATCGGTTGGAGCAACTGGAGTTATTTCAGTTGCTTCTCATTTGTGCGCAGATAAATTTCAAAAAGTTATTGAGCATTTTGATAAAGCTGAAATTCAAGAAGCTTTGGATGTCTATTATCAGTGCACAGATATAGTTGATGCTTTGAATGGAAGAGGCGCACAAGCCGTTGATACTAAAGGGGCACTAAAATTAAAAGGTATTTTATCTAATGATTTATTGCGATTGCCTAATGTTGGTATTGATAAAGAAGGTATTGAAAGGCTTCAGAAGTTAATATAAGTTTATTAAATCCAAGTTGATATTAGGTTGATTTGGTCATTTAAATACAATTTTAAATGAAAAATCGATATTGAAAATATCGTTTACAATAGAAAAGAGAGATATATGAATGGGCAAATGGGTCGATTTAAGAAAAATGCTGTAAATTGGGAAAATTTTGACCCTAAACCTTTGGAAGATGGTGCTGTTAGAATCACACCACTTGGAGGCTTGGGCGAAGTAGGAAGAAATATGTCAGTTTTGGAGATAATAGATCCAATTACACATCAACTTAGAATTTTAATTCTTGATTGTGGCGTTCTTTTTCCGGGAGATGACGAACCTGGGGTGGACCTTATTTTACCAGATTTTTCTTATATTGCAGATCGTTTGGACCAGGTTGAGGCTTTAGTTTTAACTCATGGGCATGAGGACCATATTGGCGCTGTTCCTTTTCTTTTGAAGCTAAGAAAGGATATACCTTTGATTGGTTCAGAGTTGACTTTGAAACTTGTTGAAAATAAACTACATGAACATCGTCTTGATGGTAATTATAAATACGTTAAGGAAGGGGATTTTTATCAAGCGGGGCCTTTTGCTTTAGACTTTTTGGCAGTTAATCATTCAGTTCCCGATGCTTTGGCGGTAAGAGTAAAAACAACTTATGGCACTATTCTAGATACTGGTGATTTTAAAATGGATCAGACACCAATTGATGGACGATTAACTGACCTTCGGGCTTTTTCTAAAGTTGGAGAAGAAGGTGTCGATTTATTTATGGTAGATTCTACAAATGCTGAAAATCCTGGTTTTGTTTCTAGTGAAACAGAAATTGGTCCTGAAATTTCTCGTTTATTTGTTGAACATCAAACTTATGCCCCTCGTAATGCAATTTATGTCACAACTTTCGCTTCAAATATTCATAGAGTTCAACAAGTTTTGGAGATTGCTTTTCAATATAATAAAAAAGTTTGTTTTGTCGGTAGATCGATGGTAAAGAATATGGCTCTTGCAGAAGAGCTGGGGAAATTGCATGTCCCACCAAATTTATTGATTGATTTAAAAAATGCAGGAGATATTAAACCTAAAGACTTAGTCGTAGTTGCTACTGGATCGCAAGGAGAGGATTTAGCAGCACTTTCTAGAATGTCAAGAGGTGAGCATAGAGATATTAACATTCAAGCTAATGATACTGTAATCTTTGCGTCAAGTTTGATCCCTGGAAATGAAAAATCTGTTTTTACTTTAGTTAATCAGTTGAAACAGGTAGGAGCAACTGTTTATACAAATCGTGATCGAAAAATTCACTGTTCAGGTCATGCAAATCAAGGTGAATTAAAGTATATTTACAATGTTGTTCGACCTAAGAATGTTATGCCAATTCACGGAGAAGTTCGACATTTAACTGCTAATGCTAGAACAGCTGCCAGTGTTGGAATTCATCCAAACGGTATTCCAATTGTTAAGGATGGTGGAATCGTTGAGCTTCGGGATGGTAAGGTTAATGTTGTAGGAAAAATTGAATGTGGATATGTTTATGTTGATGGCAAATCGGTTGGAAGTGTAACATCTGATGATTTGGAAAAACGTCGTGTTCTTTCTGAAGAAGGTTTTGTAGCGGTTTCCGCAACAGTTGACTTAGATGCTATGCAGGTAATTACAAAGCCGAGAGTAGTTACAAGAGGGATGGCGGAAGATGACTCACGTTTTTACAAGTTACCTCATAAGATTAGTCATGCGTTACAAAGAGCTATGGATAACGGAGAAAGTGATTTACATAAACTATCACAAGTTGCACGACGAACAGCTGGTAAATATGTGGCTAAAGAACTTCATCGATCACCTATGATTTTACCAATTGTTTCTCAAAGTCAACAAACCCAAGTGTAAAACAAGTATAAAAATTAGTATAAAAAATTATTTTTAGATTATAGCTTTTAGCTAAAAGCATTTTTTGTTTAAGAGCTTTTTCCTAAAGAGAATATGGGTGTAATAGTATAATATAAGATATGATGTTAATTCAAAATTGGTTCAAAAAAGGGAATAGGTTTTATAAATTTCTAATAATTTTATTTGCGGTTGTTTTGTCTTTTCCGCTTTGGACGCATTATAATTTTTTGCTATATAGAGGTGATATCTGTTTTCACGTAAATCGTTTTTTTGGAACTCTACAAGCTTTTAAATCTGGTCAAATTTTGCCTCAGCTCAATCCTGAAGGGGCAATGGGGCTAGGTTTTGCTTCTCAGATATTTTATGGTCCTCTTGAAGCAATTTTTGCCGCAATTCTATTGTGGATAACAAACTCCTTCTATTTTACCTATAATTTTCTTTTTTCTATGTTTACAGCAGTTGCTGGTTTGTCTATGTTCTTTTCGTTAAAAGGAATATTTTCTCAAAGGCGAAGATTCATTGCAGCAATTGCTTACATGTGTTCACCAATGTTGATTTGGTGTTTATATGAAAACAGTGACCAAGGAATGCTTGTTGGTGTAGCATTATTTCCTCTAGTATTTTGCGGGATTTATCGAATTTTGCATAATAAAAGGTTCGGCGTTGTAATTTTGACGATTTCAGCCACAGTTATTTTGAATTCACATTTACTTTCTGCTTTGATGTGTGTTATTTTTGCTCTAATTTATATTATTTTAGAGATCAAAAAAACATCATTACAGAAGTGGCTTAAATTTATTGGTTCGGGAATTCTTATTATTTTCCTCTCTGGGTATTATCTATTACCACTCTTAAAAGCTAAATCTTTGAATATCTACAGGGTGTTTACTGATATGACAGGGACTATGGGGGCTAATCCTCAAAGAATGAATGAAGAACGATTTTTTAATCCAAACACTCCGGCTAAATATCATATTATTATGACTTTGCTAGAGTCATATTGGACATTAATTTT
>JAISHP010000121.1 GCA_031262545.1 Candidatus Ancillula hodotermitis
GGGATCTAGAACAGCCAACTGATATTCAAGTTAGCAAGAATCCTTCTACAGTGAATATTAATAGTTCATCAAGTGATAGTTCATCATCAAATTCAACAATGAATGATTTAGCTGGGCTGTTAGTTGGGCACAAAGTTGGAACTCAATTTGCATATTATATGGCTCCAATTCAGGATGCAACAAATGGAAATTCTCCAGCTCAATTAATTATGGGGACAATAGTTGATAAAATGACTCAAGATGAGTATGCTCAAAAGCAATCAGAGCAGGAAGCAACTTCTGACCCATCTAAAACACCAGTAACAAGTGATTTGCCAGAAAATGTTCCAACTGTAAATGTTGAAAGCGGAACACCGGAGATTTCAATTCCTGATACTTTCAAAGATGCTGGCGTTGGCGATAGCGTAATTGTTAACACTATTGAAGAAGGAACGGGTGATGCTGTTGCTTTAACAGATACTGTTTCTACTAATTATTCAGGTTGGTTACTTGATGGAACTCAGTTTGATTCTTCTTGGAAAGATGGCAAAACAACTCCTGTTGATTTGCCATTAAATCAAGTTATTCCAGGTTGGGCTGCTGCTATGAACGGTCATAAAGTTGGAGCTAAACTTTTAGTAATGATTCCTTCTAAATATGGATATGGGGATCAAGCAACTGGTTCAATTCCAAAGAATTCAGATTTGATTTTCTATATTGAGATTACTGGTAGAACAGCCGGAACAAGTTCGGATACTGCAACTGGCGCTGATGATACAGCCTCAACAGATACTGGTGAAGATGCTGGAACTGATTCTACCGACACGACTGGATCTGACGAATAATTAAGAAGAGATGTTATATCACTTCTTTACAAAAACTATCGGACTGCTAGCCAAACTTTATTGTAAAGTTTGGTTTAGCGGTTACGAAAGAATACCAAAAAAGAAGCCAGCGATTATGGCATCTAATCATTTAGCTGTAATTGATTCAATCATTTTGCCAATTACAGTTTGGCGTAAAATTTGGTTTATAGGTAAGAAAGAGTATTTTCAAACAGATACTTTAAAACATCGTTTTATAAAATGGATTTTTGAGAGTGTTTCTGTCCATCCTGTCGATCGATCTGGAGGTAAGGCGTCAGAGGGCGGGTTGAATGTTGGAAGAAAAGCTTTAGATTCTGGGCATCTTTTCGGAATATATCCTGAAGGAACTCGTTCTCCTGACGGATTTCTTTATAAAGGGCATACCGGCGTAGCTAAGTTAGCTTTAGAAAAACAAGTTCCAGTTGTTACCGTGGCTATGATTGCAACTCGTGAAGCGCAGCCTCCGCATTGCAAAAAGCCAAAAAGTATGCGGTGTGGGATAATTTTTGGTGGACCTCTTGAGTTTTCTAATTTTTACTCAGAATATGACAAAGCCACCAAAGAAGAAAATCGTCAAGTCATTCATGATATTTTGCGAAAAGTAACTGATGAAATTATGATGGATCTGCATTCGCATTCAGGTCAAGTTTATATTGATATGTATGCGCAAGAAGCAAAAGAAGTTATCGCTAGTGCTAAAGAGGATAATCCAAACATTTCCGAAACTGAACTGAATCTTGTTGTTTTAAATTATGCAAAAACAAAAGGATATAAGGTTCTCGATTCTGTTATTCCTGAAAATATCAAATTTGCGAAAAAACAAGGACCTCAGCTTTAAAGTTAATTTCATATGTTAAAAGAATAGATTTTAACATTACTAAGATTATTTCTATTTTTAATCTAATTCAGTTAGTATAGTGTTAATATGAAAAGATATTTTAGAATTGTTTTTTATAGAAAAATTGTTTTAATTGTAATTTTTGCTTCATTATTTTGGGCAGATCTTCCAATTGAGGCTCAAGCTAATTGTAATATTTGGGAAAAATCATGGACTCAAGAAGTTAATAAATTAGATATATATAATTTACGGACTTTTGGAAAATCAGATAATTCACAGATTCAAGTTAGAATTTTTGATGAAATAGAATGCGATAAATTAGATTTTTGTTCAGCCAAACCTCTGCAAATGAGCTACGATTTTGGTAAAACTTGGATAAATTCATTATTTCTTGAAAAACCAGAAGAAGGTGATTCTTGGACAGCTTTTACAAATGTGGCAATATCTACAACTGGTGAAACTGTTATTGTTTGCGCTGGGGCTGGTGATAGTGAAATTTGGAATGGAGGGAATGGTTATGTATACATCTCTCAAGATGGGGGGATAAGTTGGCAACGTCAAGACCAACTTGGAAAAAAGGATTGGCATGCTGTCAGTTTGTCAAAATATGGCAGAAATTTTGCAGTAGCAGCAAGTGGAAATTGGTCTGGAGATTCAGTCTGGAAAGGGAATCTTGACGAGTTGAATAATACTAAAAATAATCAAGTAAACTGGCAAAAAACAAATTTTCCAAAAGATACTTACTATTCAATATCTACTGATGGTGGATTTATTATTGCTGGAACATCAGGTGGAGCGGTATATTTATCTGACGATTTTGGTGTTGAAACTCATCAGGTTGATAAACTTCCTGATTATGGAAATTGGCTATATGTTAAGATTGATCCAGAAGAAAATAAAATTATTGCAGTAGACAGTAATGATAATACAATATGGACATTAAATACTTGAGTAGTATTTTAGATTCGTTTAGCATTACTTTCTGAAATTTTCATCAAACTAAGTCGATGGTTAATTCGGCTTGTATTTAGAGGTCAGGGTTTAATTGTTAATTGTATAGTTTATAATATTTATATGCCTCAGTTAAGTGATTTTTTTGGTATTATTGTTCGACTGAATTGGAAGGATGTTGATCAACATAATAAGCCACATGTCCATGCTTTTTATGGCGAGTTCGAGGCTGCAGTCAGTTTGGATGGAGAGTTGTTAGCTGGCGAATTTCCTGCTAAGCAATTGAAGCAACTGAGGAAATGGCTCGCAGTATTTGATGTAGAAGTACAAGAAGCCTGGGATAAAGCAGTTGAAGGCGAACAGTTTTTAAAAATTGATGGACTAGGCAAAAAATGAATGATGTAGTAAAATCAGAAAATAAAATTATTTCTGTTGTATCAGTTGAACCGAAAAATAATTATATTCTTCAACTTTCTTTTTCGGATGGGAAAAAAGGTATATTTGACTTTTCAAAAGAGTTAAATTTTAAGCCATTTTTGTTATTGAAGAATAAGAATTTATTCAATACTGCCCATGTCGATTTTGGAACAGTTATTTGGGGAAAAGATGAAGTAGATATTTCAGCTCAATATCTTTATGACCACATAATTCAATCTTGATACAAACTTCTGTTTTAAAAATAATAATACAATATTGACTTTAGATATTTGAATAGTATTTTAGATTCGTTTCACTTTTACTATCTAGAATTTTCGTAACTTTTACATAATATTAAAATTTGTCGAATTCCAGTTTTTGTTAAATCTGCAATAATAACAAATCCTCCATATTTGGCAAAAAACTCTGCGACAAGAAACGGGTTGAATTATTACGATCAAAATAATTATGATGATTTGTATAAATATTGTCTTGAAGTAATGCTGACAAAATATGATTTTGTTGCTGCGATTATCCCTGAAAGTTTTTTGACAGCCAATATTTTTCATGAGAAATTATTTGCCGTAATTTCATTGACGACTCAGATGTTTGATGATACGGAATGTCCTGTTTGTTTGGCATTGTGGGTTAGTGTTACTGCAAAGAGAAATGAAGGTATAGAATTAATGAATTTTTACGTTTATGACAAGGAAGAACTTATTGGTAGATATAGTGAACTTGTAAGTAAATCTCAATGTATAAATTCTACCAAAAAAATTAAACTAAAAACTAATGATAAAAATGGTAAAATTGGATTGAGAGGTGTTGACAACACAAAAAATGAGTCCATTAGATTTATAAATGGAGAAGAAATAGATCCGAATCTTATTAAAAATACCTCGCGTGCAATAACAAGAATTTCGGTTCCTTACAATTTATCTAAAGACGATTATCTGAAAATAATTAAAGAAGCAAATATAATTTTAAAGGAATATAGAAAAGTAACTCATGATGTTTTTATGACTTCATTTAAGGGTCTTAGGGAAGATGGGAAATATAGAAGACGTTTGGATTTCAAAACTGCAAAAAAAATAATTAATAAAGCAATTGAAAATTGCGTGAACAACAAAGAAATTAATATAGAAGATTAAAAAAAATAACCCCGGTAAAATAATACCGGGGTTGATGTATTTATTTTATTACTAACATACCAGTTAGCAGACAAACTAACATCCAAATAATTTCTGCTGATGCTATAACCATTAGGCACCAGCATATTATTCTTACTTTATTTTTTGAACTAAGCTTTTCGTTTTTAATCAGTAAGTAAATAATAACGGTACCAGTTAGAAAAATAAATGGTAATAATATTCTTACAAAGAACCAAAATAATGAAATCATTTCTCCTCCTTTCTTATTTCCAAGTTTCCCAGATTCTTCCAGCAACGCCTCTTCGGTCTTCATGTACAATATTTGCATCATCAAAACCAACTTCATTTACTAAGTAGAATCTTGCTCTAACACCTTTTTCTCCTTCTCCGTAATGATCAACAGCAACATGAGTTCCATCACTGTGCCATCCAGCTTTACTTCCTTCAAAACGCGAGGTATTATTGTAAATTTCTGTTGTTACACCTCTCACGGAGTGACATACATCAAATTCGTGATGTAATGAAATCGTATTAAACCACAGAAATTTTGGTAATGCTTCTATCCAGTCATGCATATGTCCACAATTATCCATAACAGCTGTCATTATGTCTTGTTTATCTACAGTTTTAGAAATAGGAACTTGAACAGTGGACGAATGTTTTTTGATAACATAATTCGTTGTTTCTATAACTGTTGTTTCTCCTGGAGTAGAGTATATATTATTTTCGCTTAAAGCATTTTTTATTTCTTTTATTGAAATTTCATCATCAATAGTCGAATTAGATTCAGTTGTTTCTGAAATTTCGTTTATGTTTGTATTATTGCTTATATCTTTGGCATGTGACTTATCAAGACTAAATGTCATCAAAACTAGCGATAGAACAAAAGTCCCAATCAAGTAAAGAGTAAATTTGCTCTTTATATTTTTTATTATTATCTTCATTTTTTTTATCCTTTCTTTGTTTTTTTTGTTTACATCAATTTATAATTGATGTAAACAATATAACAAAGAAAAGAAACATTTTCAATTCCATTTTCTATAAATGTGAATTAGTCTGAAATTCACAATTCAATAATCCTTTAAAGTATATCTTGACACAAACCTCGGTTTCTAAGGATAGGTTTACCTATCCGGAAACCGACCCCGAGATCAATCTTGACACAAACCTCGGTTTCTAAGGATAGGTTTACCTATCCGGAAACCGACC
>JAISHP010000140.1 GCA_031262545.1 Candidatus Ancillula hodotermitis
CTTCAAATTGATTCTGAAGAGAAACTTACTAATTTGCTAGAAAAATATAGTTTTGATCCTAAAAAATAGGTAAAAATTGGTTCGGATTTATGAAAAATAAGGTAATGGATTCGGTTGAAGATGAGGTTGAGTATTTTCAAGAAGTCGACAATGCTGTGGATGAAGGTTTTACGTATGATCCTCTAATTCAATATGCTAAAGTTAACGCACTTGATCAATTACATCCAAATATTAAACCGCTTGTATCATTGACCAAAATGCCAAAAGATCCTTGGTATTATGCATTATTTAGGCCTTGGTGGAAGGGTTTATTGTGGCTATTATTGCTTATTCTATTATTGGTAGGAGCTAGATCATGTTCTGAAGATAGCAAAACAACGAGTAATAGCGATTGGTCTGGAATGTCAACTTATTCACCTAGTGGAGATAGTGATGAGAGTCAGACTAACGATTCAAGTAAAGAAGGGACTGAGTGGACTAGTTCTGAGCATCAACAGGAATCAGGAGAATCTTGGTCCGGGTTAGGTTTATCAAATATTGATGATGTTGTAAAAAATGTCAAGTTTTCAGATTATGGTGAATTTCTTTTTAGGCATACGATGCCTGTAATTGTCCCTGAAAATAAGTTTGGTTCTGAACATTATTGTGGTAGTGATTCTGATTCGGAAGGGATGAATGGTGTTTTGGGTTGCTATATTCCTGAACCAACTAAAAATGTTAAAACTGAGCTCGGAGAAAGTACTCAGCAAGTAAATGACCAAGATTTTATTTTTATTCGCTCTTTTAATGATAAGAGTTTAGTTAAAGAAATGTATGTTGTTGCTGCACACGAAACTTTGCATGCAGGATTTGAAGCTATGAAGTGGCGTTATCCAGATACATTAGCTGAATCAATTATTCCAGCTTTGTATGATTACTATGAAAACAATTCAGATCTTCAGGATAGAATGAAACCTTATTTGGATTCAGGAATGAGTGATAAAATTATTGATGGGAAATATGATATTGATTTTGTAAATGAGCTCCATTCAATTATCCCTACAGAATACGGAGCTAAGCAAAATCTACCGGTAAGGCTAGAAAATTATTACAAGATGTATTTTGAAGATAGAAAACAAATTGCTAGAACACACCAAAACATTCGGTGTTACATTGGCGATTTGATATGTTGGTAAAGGAGAGTAATGAAAGAGTATTTGGGAGGGGTAGTATTGTTTGTAGTATGTTTAGTATGGATATTTTTAGGAACGGCTACAGCTTCACCCCAATTTATGAGTTCTTGGATAAAAATTGATCAAAAGGCTAGTAATTCAACTTATCAAACTGGTAATTACAATATAGAAGATACGGGAAATTCAATTTGTGGCAATAATGAAGATTATTTATCTTGTGTGAATCAAAGTGTCTCGGTTTATAATTCAGTTTGTGTAAATAAAAATTTAACCGCCTCTGCGAACAAAACATGTGATGATTTTAGTTCTTTTATTGATGAAATTAAACAGAAATATGATTCCTGTGGATATGGCTGTACAACAAGTTCTGAAAATGGAAAATGGGGATGGGATTACCTTGAAGATGTTCCTGAAACTAAAACTAAAACAATACCCGAAGAGAAGCATGCTGCATTTTGTTATTTAGGAAATGGCTGGTTAAAAATAGGAGAATGCAAGGAGAAAAATGATGAGTACTAAAGATAAAGTAAAAGATAATATTCTAAAAGTTTTCGTAATTTTATTTGTTGTCTGCAATGGATTTGTTCTTACTTCGTGTGGGTTATTTGATAATTCTACCGATCTGAACAATAATTCAGGAACGACAAATAGTAAAACTGGTAAAGATACTGGACTGTATGATGTTGGAAATGATCCAGTTAATAATAATCATGATTACTCAAATCTTTCCCCTTCAGCGCCAGATTCATCAAGTAATAGTGATGATGAATATGATTGGGGTAGTAACCATTGTGTCAAAATACCAAATGATGGAGACTGGTATCAATGCACTCGTCCAGATGGATCTACTTATAATCATGAACGATATTATTGAATTTTAAAAGTGCAAGAGAAAGAAATATAAATGACTGGTGAAAATTCTAATAGCAATTGTTCTACTAGTGTTACATATAAAGTCAACGGTATTTCATATTCGAATAATTTAAGTATTCCTGGAGATTTACAAATCTCTTACAAAAATGGTAAAAGAGATTATTATCTTAATGAATTTGATTAGAAGTTAAATATGATCCTAGTAATCCAAATAATGCAGAACTTATCAAGAGGTAGTATTTAATTATTATATGGTATTTTCTGGCGTAAATTGGCGGATTTGCAGAAGATAAATTGGCGGATTTGCAGAATTATGATATAATGATTTTATGATCAAGCGTGATATTTATGAAGAATTTAAACTATTAAAAAATGAATATCCTGTGGTTTTGGTTACTGGGCCAAGGCAAAGTGGAAAGTCAACTTTTATCAAAGCTGAGTCTTCTGAGTATTCTTATGTTTCTCTTGAAGATTTAGATAATAGATTGTTTGCTTTGGATGATCCGAGGTCTTTTCTGGAAAAACTAGGAGATAAAGCTATTATTGATGAGGCTCAATATGTTCCTGAACTTTTTTCTTATATTCAAACTATTGTAGATAAAGAGAATAAATCAGGGATGTTTATTTTGTCTGGATCTCAAAATTTTAAATTAATGGAAAATGTAACTCAAAGTCTTGCGGGAAGAGTTGGAATTTTAACATTACTTCCACTATCTCGTTTGGAACTCAAAAATTCAAAAATTATATATGAAAGTGTTGAAGATTTGATTTTTACGGGTGGATATCCTAGAATTTATGATAAGAATATTCGACCACAACGATATTATTCGTATTATATTGACACATATATTGAAAGAGATGTTCGGACGTTAAAAGCTGTTCATAATCTTGAACTATTTAAAACTTTTATAAAACTTTGTGCAGACCGTATAGGTAGTGTTTTAAATTATGAAAGTTTAGCTAGGGCAACAGGAATTAATGTTAAGACAGTTAAAGAATGGCTGACAGTTTTAGAAACAAGTTATATTGTATTTAAACTCCCGCCTTATTATAAAAATTTTGAAAAACGTATTACGAAATCTCCGAAATTGTACTTTTATGATACTGGATTAGCTGCCAATTTATTGGGGATAAAAAAAATTGATATGATTAAACAAAACCCAAATTATGGTCATCTGTTTGAAAATTATATTATTACAGAATTATTAAAGAAGAACTACAATCGTGGAGAAATACCAAATTTGTATTTTTGGAGTGAAAATGAAAATAATGAAATTGATTTAATATTTGAGGAAAATTCAAAAATAAATGCCTATGAAATTAAGTCATCAAAAACTATGAAACCACAGTTTGCAAAAAATTTAAATAACTTTAGTAAATTCGCAAAGGATATAGAACAGCTTTGTGTTGTATATGCTGGGGAATTAGAGCCAAAAATCCAAGATGTTAAATTTATTTCTTGGAAAAGTTGGTAAAATAATGATTTTAATTTTGTATCTTTACAGACTATAAAAACAGACTATCAAAAAGAGCGGCGGAACATAAGAAGGCGCTCAACGTTATTTCTAGATTTTAAAAAAGCGTGGGCAATGGGTTCGTATCCTTCTCTGATTAAGCTTTTTAAACTAGCAATATTTCTCGGGCTGACGGTTGCCATTTCGTATTTAAATCCATGAAGTTCAGAATCAATCTCTCTCCAGCGAATAAGTTCTCGTTGTAGACCTTTACCTCTATATTTGTCGTCTACAGCCACAAAGGCTAGGTAGGCAACTGTTGCCGGGTGGAGCTTGTGTTTTGTGAAG
>JAISHP010000154.1 GCA_031262545.1 Candidatus Ancillula hodotermitis
CAATTACTTGTAACATCGTTGCCAAAACTATCATGCAAAACAATATTTCTATCTTCTGATTTTACAAAAGAAAGTGTAATTTTTTGACCCTTTTTACCATTAAAAGCAACCCGATCAACATATGTATCAAGACTTGTTCCTGCCAAGTTTCCATCTTTATCTGTCAAAGTTGTAGTTTTATCCGCAAATGTTCCACTGACTATTTGATTTAACTCAACAACTTTAGCTGTTTCTTTAGTTTCAAAAGCATAAACATCAAAATAAATCTGAGAATCTGAACCAACTTCTAAAGTATATGTCCCCGTTCTTGTTACTTCGTACTGAATAGTTTTAGAATTATCATTGTATGTAGGACCATACAGCTCATTACCTAGACTATCGAATAAACCCATATCAAATGTATTGGTGGCATTTGTCACTTGGAAAGAAGCAATATATCCTGCATGAAATGTAACAGTCTTACTCCAACAATTATTTTGGTCGTCATAATTGATTGTGCAACTTGGATAACTATCAGATAAAGCTATTCCAGTTTGATTAGCAACAACCTTTATTCCATTGAGTGCTGAATTTGCCTTCTGAGAAAGAGAAATGTTTATTGTCACAATCCCGGAAATAATCAAAACGAAACTAACAAGCAAAATAATAAACTTCTTCTTATTTTCATTCATAATACAAACAACACTACCCATATTTTCCACTCCTTTTACAATATTTATGTATATTATACTACTCAACGTTTTTCATATAAACAAAATACAAAGATTTGCCAAGCTTATTCTTCAGCCGGTTTAGCATAAGCTAACTGAATTTTTTGGACTCCTTCACGAGTTACAATCTTTGCACGACCTGGAATTAATGGTTCTGGCTTAACTTTATCTATTAAAGCACCTTCATCTGGCGACCCAGATAGCAAAATACCCAGCTGTCCTAAATCATGCATCTTACTTATTACAGGATCGCTTGAAGCTCGCGAAGCTCCGCCAGTTCTTCTAGTTAAGATTATATGCATACCAACATCAGAGGCTCTAGCAATATATGGAACAAGTGGTTTTAAGGGTGAATCATAACCCGTTGCAAGTAAATCATAATCATCAACTAAGATAAATAATTCAAATTTACCTTTCATCCAAGTCCGCTCTTTCAAATCTTTTCTCTTTGTTACACTAATTGCGCGTTTTTTACGAACATCAAAAATAGTATTTGCAATATCATCAAAAGTAAGAGGTTGTCCTCCAAAATTCATATCCTCAACTGAATTAAAATAACCTAAATTATACTCATCTGGAATTTCACCAAGTAAACTCCTTTGTGGATCTATTGTTAATATTTTAGCTTCTTCAGAAGTGTAATTTCTTTTGATTTCATTAATTATCAGTCTCAAGAATGAAGTCTTACCAAACCCATCATCACCATAGAGATAGGCACATGTTGTCTTCAGCGGATCAAATTCAAAATCAGACATTCTTGATTCTTCAATACCTAATTTAATTGATTTAATTTGCTTGCTTAATTTTTTAGTTTTAGAATCATTTTTCTTAATTTCTTCATTTCCAAACCCAAAATCATTGATTATATTTTCTTTTTTACTTACCTCGTTTCCAAACCCAAATTCGTTTGCTTTATTCTCTTTTGTCTCTTTTCGTGAAATAACATTCTTCTTAACAAATTTATCATATTCTAAAAGTTCAGGTAACATTTGTAATTTCTGACCTTTCTTACCAGGATATTTTTGATTAAGGAATTCTACAATGTCCTGTTTATCATTTTGCAATTTAGGAAAAGCAAACATCATATGTTTCCCAACCGGACGTCCATTTTCATCTTTAGAAATCACTTTACCAAAATTAGTATCCGTGAGTCCACGCCCCGCAATAGTTGGAACATTACGTGCTTCTTTACGATCAACTTCTGAATCACTTGGCTCACCCAAACGCAATTCCAGTCTAGAACCTAGATAATCTTTAACATTTGCTCGAATATCCATCCAACGCCCTGCCGTAATTACAATATGAATTCCAAAAGTTAGACCGTTGCTTGCTAATTCTGCAATTTTATCTTGAAAATCCTCGTAATCAGTTTTAAAATTTGCCCAACCATCAATAATTAAGAAAAGATCAGAAAAATCTTTCTTACCTGTTTCTATATTTTGCTGTTCACGCTCTTCTAAAATTTGCATTAATTCTGCAATAGTCCGCTCTACTTTTTCTTTTTCTGTCTTAGTTGCGACTGTAGCCATATGCTCTAATGCTTTTAAACCGACAGCATCTCCACCACCGAAATCTAAATAATAAAAAGAGACCTGTTCTGGAGAATAATTATACGCCAAAGAGGTAATTAACGTTCGGCAAGCAACCGACTTTCCAGACATAGGTCCTCCAACAATTGCTATATTACCATTTTGACCTTTTAGATCAAATAATAAAGGATCTCTTCGTTGTTCTCTAGGCATATCAACAAGACCTAAAATTACCTCTAGTTTTTTACTATTTTTTGTAATTTTTGCCAGACGATCTCCATAAGCACTGTATAACTCATCAATTGCTGAAGGAATTTCAAGTGGATCTAACCACACCTTATGAGCTGGTATTGATTTCCCAGTCATTTGTTGAATCGCAATATCAAATAAATTACGCTTTTGTTTATCGCCTTTAACCGTTCCTGAAACATAAGTTGCTCTAAATTTTTCCCAATGCACCTGATCAGGGTGAATAATCCCCCATCCCGCCTCGCGAGGAAGAAAAGCTGAATCTTGCTTACCAATAATAGCTTGAGAATCTGACGGCGTCTCTGTTCTTAAACCTATGCGATATGCTAAATTTGTTTCCAAACCTTTCAAGCGTGATTCTTCAAATCGCTGTGAAGCAATTAGAATATGAATATCTAGCGAACGTCCAACTTTACCTAAATATTGAAAAGTGTTTGCAAATTCTGGCTTAGCATCCAACAAAGCCGAAAACTCATCAGCGATAATAAATAGAGCTGGAAGAATTTCCCAATCGTCGTGATGACCTTCACGCCTTTCCTTCTCATATTTTAAAACATCAGAAACTGAAGTCTCAACATGTTTTTGTGCTTCAGCTAAAACTTCTTGACGTCTTGAAACTTCACCTTCTAAAGCTTCTTGAAGGCGGTCTACCAAATTTGATGCACCTTCTAGATTAGTGATAATTGCCGAAACATGTGGAGCATTCTCTAATCCGAAATATGTTGATCCTCCTTTAAAGTCAATCAAAACAAAATTTAATTGCTCTGATGAATGTTTCATCATCAAAGCTAAAATTATAGTCTTGATAACTTCTGATTTACCAGAACCAACTGTTCCAACCATGGCACCATTTGGTCCCATCCCACCTTGAGCAGCCTCTTTTATATCCAGATTAACAACATCTCCTTCTGGTGTCATACCAATTGGAACGTTTAATCTTTCTTCACCGAGTTTTAAACGCCAAAGTTCTTCGAAATTCAAATTATAAATACTATCAAGACCCATCAGTGCCAAAATATCATTCTTAGTCTTTGAAGAAACAGTCCCTTCAGATTCATCTCCCACAGTAGCTAAGCGATTAAGCAATTCAACAACCACACCAGAACCAACAACAGAAAGTTGGTCTGGCTTGATTTTAACAGTTTTATATCCAACTCTTAAAACTTCCGCTTCGTTACTATTTAAAATATCAACCCTCACAATATGATTTGAATTAAGCTCATCCCATTTTTCAGGAATTGAAATTATCTTTACTTCGCTGACTCCTAATTGTGAAAGGGCATTAGAAATTTTTTCTGTTCTCTCACCATCCGAAATGACAATTAACGCTGTATCAGAATCTCGCTCAGTATTTTGTAAAACTTCTTCTAAATCCGAAATATCAGTAATTATATTATTTTCACCATTTTTATTTTTCAAATGTGGTAAATTAGTTAAATAATTCCAAGAAAGTGAAGATTCAGAATCAACAAGTAAGCAAATTTTTAAATTATCCGGCGAAGCAAATGTAGCAAGTTCTGTCAAAACTGAACGAACTAGACCTCTACAGAGCTCAGCGTTATCTCCAATAACCTCTAAAATAGGCGACGTTTCTAAAGTAATTGGGTAAGGAATATTATCAACAGTAGAATGTGTTAAAAGAAACTTATGAGCCATTGAAGCTGGAACTGGGTCAAGTTTACTTACATCAGCTATTTCAGGAGGCTCAATTTTAAACTGTAATTTTTGACTAGCTGTCCCTAGTCTTAAACCCAAAAACATATCAGATTCTGTTGTGCGCTCCCAAACCCTACTACCTTCTTTAGCTATTACAGATAGAGAACTTGGTTCTGGATTATTCCACAAAGCAAACCTACGCTGGCGGTAAGCAACATCTCGAACAGTCTCTCTAAGTTTAGATAAGTAATTTAAGTAAGCTTTTCTGTTATCCAACATTTTGGCTTTTTTTTGAGATCTCTGCCTCCAACCATTAACACCAACAAAACCTAAGGAAGTTAACAAAAACATTCCACTAGTAATATAACCAGTAATCCCAGTATTTGTCAAACTCGTCATAACTATTGACCCAACAGATCCAAGCATAGGCAATAAAGAAGTCAATAAAGTTGAAATCCCATCTCCTGGTTCTAACTCTGGAGGTGTCTGCATTTGCACCGATACAGGTTTAACCGGCTCCGGCATAGTCAAATTTTCTTGTTTCATTTAAATCACCAAATCCCTAAAAATATCAATCAATCCTGCTGTAAAAAATCCATAAGGAATCACAGCAATAATTAAAATAAATTCTAAAATATCACCAAACCTTGATAATCCAATTGAATAGCTATCATTTTTTACAATTAACGACGTTATTAAATATATAAGTGCTAATACAATTATAGCTACAACTACTATAAATTTTTCAGGCCTAGGACATTGAGCGTAAAAAAAGAATTCTAAAATTAATAATATAGACATCAATTGAATCATGTTTTTCTGAGCCTGCCCAGCAACCGTTCGTGACATCAACATAAAAACGGCTGAGAGAATAATCGGGAAAAGGGAAAATAAAGAATGTGCACTATAAATCGTCAATATTGCCATTGTCGAAAGCAAGCAAGTAATTGAAAGAGTATAAATTGCAGCTTTGTAGGCGAATGAAGACCGATTATATAATAAAATGGCACGATCCTTATCCAAGATCTGAGTTTTTTCACTAATAACAGTTGGACGAACAACTTCTAAAGGAGGCGGAGAGATAGAATAATCTAAGAGCAAGCTCTCATTTACTTGAATCGAAAAATACGGCAAAGTTCTTATTATCATCGGACTTAGTCCGGATATAACAACAACAGCAATCAAGGATGGTAGTCCAAAAATAATACATAAGTAAAGTGTAGTTACAACTGAAAGAGTATAAGCTAGCAGAAATTTGAAACCTTTTCTAAATTTAGGTTTTGCAGAAAATGTCAAAAAACCCAAGACCAAACAAATTACCAACAAGACAAAAAATGAAAAATAAATGTTAATCATTATTGTTATCCTCTTTTATTTCCTTAATTGACTGTTTTTTAGCCTTCCAAATCAATCCCAAAATCAACAAAATAAACATCGTTACAGGAAAACTTATTACAGCAACTTGATGGATAACATCAGTTTTAACTTGCACTTTTGAACTGTCAAAAGCCAATCCTGCAATAGACTCAACTTTGGCATTTTGATATTTCGCTAAAACAGGTCCCCGATTCCCTGAACCTTGAATAATTGACATTGATTCAAGTGGATTCAATACACCCCAACCAACTTGATTATCTCTTTGATCTTCATTACTCCGACTTGACGCAGCTTCTAATCTCCAAATTATTTCACTATTAGATAAACTGGGGGTTTCAGATTTTAACAGTGCTGCTGTTGCGCTCACAAAAGCCGTAGCAAAACTAGAACTAGCCGCATCCTTTGAATACGAACAGTCAATCCCTCTTTTCATAGGCGCTGCAATTGCCTGACCTGGAGCTGCAATATCAACAGCGGAATTATGAATTGAATCATTAGTAGGTTCCAGCTCGTTATTAACTGCAGCAACTCCAAGAACACCAGAATAAGCCGCTGGGTAGCGCAAACTATCTGTTTGGTCTTGACTAGTTGTCCTATTGCCTGAACTAGCCACAATTAAAACACCTTTACTACTTGCATATTCAACAGCGTCTTTGAGATCATCAGAATTAACATTTGTAGACATAGAAAGATTTATAATATTCACTCCGGCATTGACAGCATAACGAATTCCAGCAGCTATTTTTTCTGGAGTTGGACCACCATTATTTGCCCCATTTGCAGAACTGGATACAAAAACGCGAACTGGTAAAATTGTTGAATCTTTCGCTAAACCAATCAAAGCCGAACCATCAACCTCTCTACCCGCAATCAGACCAGCAACAACGGTTCCATGACCTTCCTCATCTGTAGTTCCATCTTTATTACCATCATCAGAAACTAAATCTACACCACCACTTTCAATTGCAGAAGATAAATGAGGATTAGTTTTATCAACTCCCGAATCAATAACTGCTATTCTAACACCTTTTCCAGTTGAGAATTTCTGCACACTAGTATACTTTAGTCGGTTCATATAATCTGGGACATTTTTTATTTTATTATCAGCCTGACAACTTGTTTCTTGATTTTTTAAATTTATATTAGCATCACTTGAAGTTGAATCTGCCGCATTTGTAACTGCAGAATTTGCCGGACTAGTCGCCGCACTTTCGCTTAATACCGGTCCATTTTTAAATAAAGAACTCCAGAATCTAGGAACGTTCAAAATATCACTCGTGCTATACCCCAATCGTTTTAACATTTCCCCATCATTTGAAAGAGCATCCAAGATCGCGTAACTAACTAGTTTATCATCCAAAAGAAAAACTTGACTATCAGCCTGAAAAACTGCAGCTTTACCCATTGGAAATAGAGGGTCAGGAACCAAATTATCCGAAGTTGTTAAAATTGTTCTAGGAGATCCTTCAACTTGATCTACGGATCCACAAAAGACAGTTGATACTCCAATCTTTTTCTCGGAAATTCCATTTGATTTTAAAGTATTAATGACTTGGTCATCAAGTTTTCCACTCGTGTCAAAGAGATTTATCCAATCAGTAGTTACCTTAACAATATTTACCTTGGTAAAACCTAGTTTTGTTAAAACACTATCTAAATTTGCTTTAACAAAAACATATCTTGACCCATCGCCTAAAATTAAATAATAAGTATTACTGTCTACTGTAAAAATTTGCCCCTGCTTAGATTCTAATTTTGAAGAATTTTTAGTCCCAATAGCTGTTATATTTTCAGAATTAACAATACATGAATTCCAATCACTCTTGACAAGATTTGAAGATGAAGGTATAGTTTCTGGTGCCCCTTGAATTCCTAATGTTTGACCATGTTGAAATCCCACCAATTTATCTTCATCTGTTGTTATTTTTTGAAATTCCGAGCTTGGAATAGCCAACTTTGCGGAAGAAAGATTAATCACTGGATATAAAACTGAATTTTTTGTGATATATCTTGCCCCATTATTGGTTATAATTAATTTATTATTATTCCAACCACTTGCCAATCCGGGTTTTACTAATCCATAAATCAACGACCCGGCAATCAGTAAAATCACAATTGCTACTCCAGCAATAAAGGAGCGCAAATAATTTTTTGGTTCTAACTCTCTTCCATTTGGACGACCAGAAACGAAAGCTGTAACCAGGCGTTTCCGACTAAAATGCTGTGCATCTGAATAATCTTTTTTATTAGCCATAATTCACTACATCAAACTTCCCAATAATCCGCTTGCTAAGACACCTAAAGGAATTATAGCAACCCCCAAAATCAATTCCAAAATTCCCAATAGTTGGGATCTAAAAGGAGAGTATTTTTGATTATATCCAAACAAAATAAAGAATAAACTCACAAAAGACGAAATCACAACAGCAACAGCCAGCCATATTTGCCAATCAGGATGGAAAGAATTCGCAAAATATACTGCTAATAGAACAGATGCTATCGCCGAAAAAACTAAAATCGAACAATCTCTGTGAGAAATAAACCGACGGCTCAAAACAGCGATTAAAGTAAAAGCACATAAAATTAACGCTAACCCAAAGGGTTCTTTACTTGAAGTCAATTGAGGAATAAACGTTAAAAGGCATAAACAAATTCCTAAGCTTAAAGCCGAAAGCAAATGACTTCTTGAATAAAATTGCTTTGCAACAAAATTATTGTCAATTGGCTCTGGATCATCGAATAATCTCTGATCATCAACAGGCATCTGCATTTTAATTTTACTTGTTGAAAGAACGATTCTATCCAGAAAAACTACAAAAATCAATAAGATAACCACCAAAAAAGAGATTACAATTTTTCGAGAATCAGTAAACAAATCTGTCAGAGAGATTATCAACCAAATTACGGTAAATAATATAGGTGTAGCAATATATTCTTTTTTACCCCTTACCAAAATCAAAGGAACAACTGTCAAAATCCCAAATAGCATTCCAAAATCAGAATATTCTCCACCATCTAAACTTGACATCAAATGATGCCCGGCAATTACCCAAAAAATTCCTGAAGTCAGAATCCAAACTAGTGGTACTAACTTAAATTGTTTTTGCTTTTCGCCAATAATGGACAAAATCGGCAATAAGATTGCGAGTGCCGCAGAACAAGCCCCGATTTCAACGTTAGGATACGAAAGCGAAAACATCGCAGCTGCAACAAGTAATAGCAAAGACCCCATAATCAATGTTGAACGTTCCGTTGATTTAGCAGTCCAAGGCTGAATTGTGTTATTAGCCAAATCTCCAACTAATTCGACTACATCATCATAACGCTTATTTTTTGCGCTAACTGTTTTTGAAGCTAAAGCGTTTGGAACGATTTCTATAACCGACAAGTTTTGAATTGTAGTATTCTCTGAAATTTGTTTACCACTCAAATCCTGGAAACTATAGCCTTCAAAAGAAACTGTTTTATCTTGCAAACCTAATTGTGAAACGATATCAGGCAAAATTTGCTCCAAGCTTATTCCTGCAGAAACAGATTGTTGAGAGATTTCTACAAACTTAACTTCTCCTCCAAAAACAATTCTTAATTTAAACATTCAAAAACCCCACAACTTCTCAATCCTGTAAACTTTCTTAACAATATTATAAATCAAACCTATATTCCTAAAGCTGAATGTGTTCTATATGTCAAATATCGATAATTTTCAGCATCTTGTTTCTGTATCTCTTCAAACCACTCATACATAGCATCCGCATAATTAGAATCATCCAAATCAATACTGAATAGATATTTTACAGGAACCTTTTCTTCTCCTCCTGTCAAAATAGAACACTCCATTTTTAGTTCAACAAAATTAATCCTTTTAACTTCTCCATCAATAAATAGCGCATACCATAGTGCAGTAGTATCACCTTTCTCACTAATTACAAATCCTAAATCTTGAATTTTCTGCAAAACCGCTTTTATTTTAGCACCTTTTTCTGTATAAATAGCCATGTATGGATTTCTATATTTAATACTTTCATTAATTACTTCATGCATATCATTTTGCTCATCTTCAGACATTTCTTCCTCAACAGCCTTGCCATTAACTATATTCCCCCGTGAACGAACAACAATTTCACGCCTATAGTAATCTTTAATTTGCCTAAAATTAATATTCTCAGATAAGGCTATTCCCGCAAATATCCCAACACCAATTAATGCAAAAAGTATTGAAAGCAATAACAAAACGCAGCATGCTGTCACTACCCAATTAGTCAAATTAATTAATGTTGAAATATTATTTAACGACATTCTTGGAATCACAAATAGAAAACTAACCAAACTTCCAAGGAAGACTAAAATAACACAAACTACCGCTGCAAAACAAAATCCTGTTGCTATTTGCCACACACTTTGTTTAGAACTACTTGCCCCTTTTCCTCCAATTTGGAATTTGAAAAAATTATTTTGCACATTTTTTACTGCAAGACTCATCTGGTTAATTAAAATAATTATTTGTGTTCTTTTAATCATATTTTGCAATTCAACGGACAAATAAATTTCTTCTTTTGACAAAGTTTTTGTTAATTTTTTTGACTTATTTTTTGACTTAGAATGATCAATATTTTTTGAAAAATCTGTAAACAAAACTTTAATGATTTCGGCTTGATTTCCAGTTATTTCTTTAAGTTTTGAAGGACTTAATTTTAATGCATAGGTTGAAAAATCACCTAAATCTGCATTAACTTCAGATTTTTTTATCTCAAGCAATTTAGTTTGATCTTTATCATTTTTAAATCTTAAATATGTTTCTCTCATTGAAATAACCTCTTTAGCTAAAGCATCAACTAAGATAGCTCCGAAGAAAATATCATGCCGAGTTCTTAAAAAAGCTAAAGATTGCATCTGATTGATTTTTTTATCTTTCAAATATTTCAAAGCTGACTCAATGCCATCAAATTGAACCTCTGCCTTTTTTACTTTTATAAAATTCATAAAATTAAATCCAAACAATACTATTAAAACAGCAAGCACACCAATCCCAAAGATTAAAAAACCTAACCTAATAATATGATTTGAATCAATAGCAACAAAGGTAAACATCAGATTAAAATCCGCTTGTCAATCCCTCAAGATTTGATAATTTATGCATACTTTCTTGATATTTTTTTATCAAATTATCGTATCTTTCACCTTCTTCTTTATTTTTTTCTCTATAATCTACAATACCTTGGTTTATCTTATCAAATTTTTCGTGAATTTCTTTATTAATCCTTTTTCCTTCTTCAGATTTATCCTTACCAGATAAGATATCATTATATGTCGTTTCCCCACGATCAATACGTTTTTGCAAAATCCTCCAATCAGAACCCATATCCCCTATCCTGCGTTTTTCAGCAGCTTCTTCATAAGCTTTTTTATTTACTTCTTTTTTTTCAGCAAGTTTTTCTTTATATTTTTCGTTTTCTTTAACTAAATCTTTTTTTAAATTTTCTATCCCGGCAATGTAATCATCAAAAGCTGACATAACTTCTCCTTGTTAATTTATTTACTCAAACTGACTAATCGCATCTTTATATTGACTAATCAAATCAATTTTATTTTGCTCATCTTGCTCAACATATTTTTGATACTGCTCAAGCTTACCTTTATGCTCTTCTAGTTTTTGTGATAATTGTTCCATCAAACTCACCATTCCTTTTTGACAAACCTGATACATTCCTCCAATTGGTTTCATAACCAACCCCCAATCTCCACCCGATAATTCTTGTTTTTGCATATCAGATTTAATTCCATCAACTTTTGTCTTGCAATCTCCGACTTTATTAATAACATTGTTCTTCAAAAATTGTTTGTCATATGTTATCTGGTCACTCATTAGAACACATCCTTTTTGTCTAGCTCTTCTTTTCTCTTTAAATATTGTTTTCTTGAATTTTTGCCTAAATTAACTTTTATGACGTTACCCAAACCTAATAAAGAGCCAATTATTGCCAAAATAGCTACCAATAATATATATATCAATAAAAACATATTTATAGTTTTAACTAAATTTTGTAATTCTACAATACCTGAAGCTGTGGCAAAACTCCCTACAATAAGCGTAATAAATATCAATAGTTCAGCAGTCAAATATACAAAACCAACGCATCCTTGAATTATAGCTTTAATTAATCTAATAATAATATTTGAATCCTTTTCTTTTATCTCTTCTTTTGCAGCTTTTATCCCATTTTTAATACTAGCAACAGGAGCTACTATGATATATGCCTTTAAATACTCTAAGGGCACATAGATAAAAAAGAAAACAAAATCAAACAACTTTGTTTTTACACTTTTTTTTCTCTTGCCATTCTTAACTTTTGGCTTTGATGATTTTAGTCCATTTTTTATTGCTACTCTAGTAACAAAAATTAGCAATACTGTCAAAAGAATTGTAATAAAAACCCCTAGTACTATATCTTCTATGAGATCATATTTAAATCTATACTCATTTACTAGAGCGTAAGCCGAATCCGAAATTTTATTTGGGTTGTAATGTATATTCACCTTTTTATCTGCATCTGGCTGATTAAATGATTGTGAGCTACAATACCCACTCAAGTTTTCAGAACCTTGATATTTTTGCCCATCTACAGTATATTCATATTCTATTTTACAACTATGAGTGACATATCGTCCTCCAACCCGTTGCATACCGAAATGCCTTGTTGAAACATTATTATACGATAATATTTTACCAGAGGCAGATACTGTATAATTATAAGCTTCGTTGTATTCTTTATTTAACTGATTATATGAAGAAAAAAATAAAATAGTACCTATTATCAAAAAAACTAGACAAAATCTTGCAAAGCCATCCCAAAAAATAGACCAAAACTTATGCCAATTTTTCTGTTTCACAATTGCCCTATTTCCGAACTCGTTGACTGAATCTCACTAATCACACTCTGGTAATTTGACACACATGTCACAAAATTACTTATCATCTCAGCAATTTCAGTTATCATAGAAATAATATCACATATCAGACCTATTCCTTTTACAATTGCAGCAGGAATACCTGCGACTGTCGCCGCCCAGCCTGCAATGGTAGTAACGTCTTCTATAATAGTGCTTATAATATCAATAATATTATCCAATAGTGTTTCTGCTAAATCGGCTGCTGCATAAGTTGCAGTTGAAATTTCATTTGCTGATTTTATCAAATCTCCTATAGGTTGAAAATCTTTAGACTCCATATCCAAATAGGCATTTGCTGCTTCTCCTTGCCATTTCTCAGGGTTATTCTCAATGTCTTCAAGAAATTTATTTATTTCTTCAGCTGCGAGATATAAATTTTCACCAATATTAACCCATTCACCCGCTACTGAATTCATTTTATCCCAATCACCAGCAAAAGGTTTACGAATATAAGTGTCTATCGGTGATTCTTGTTGTTGAAAAATGTTTTTCCATGCCCAATCTATGGCATTAAATGCCAACTGAATTCCACCTGCTATTCCTGAAAGTTTTTTCCCTATCCCGATAACCTTTTTTGCAGTTTTACTTAAATTTTTTGCATCTAAAACGCCTTCTATTAATTCACGCTGTTTTTTAAATGTTTTACGCCCATCTTTACTTACTTTAGACCAAGCGTATAAATCTACTCCGAAGTCAGTAAGGTCTTTTATTCCACTAGCCGCAGCACCAGTCCCCTTAAGTTTTAAGTTTTCAATTTCTGAATCAGATAATTCTCTACCATTTTTATCCTTACCACTTGCTGCGCTACTAAAATCTTCATAAGCCTTTATTCCATTTTCAACACCAGCAGATCCATGAATAGCGGTAGTCCCCACACCAACACTATTTGATATTTTTTTTGAGCCTACACTTGAACGAGAATCGAAATTATTACTTTGATTATAAATTCTATTTCCAGTTTTACGTAAATCATCTGCTACAGTGCTACTACTATTTTTGGTATTTAATTCTCCTACACCGTGTCCAACATCATAAGCATCTTTAATTTTCTCATAAGCCGAATCATCTTGATCAGTATCTCTCTTCTGGTCGGGCTTAGAAATGCTCCCAAATCCAAAATCATTATCAGCCATTAGCTTCTCCCTCCAGATTTAGCACCATCCCCTTTTACGTAGCTTTCAAAATCATCTTCTTCAAGTTCAGGAGCAATGTAAGCCAAGCCGTGACGCACAACTTTCTTTTCTTTTTCTTTTCCTGCTCCTCGCCCACCTCCAGCAGCCATCATTCCAGTTTTTGCTCCTGAAGAACTAGATGCAGCCGAAGAGGAAGACGACCCTAGACTACTTGTCCCAGAATTTGCAAAACCAGAACCTGTCAATCCAGATCCAGCAGACATACCACTAATTGCACTCTTGCCAGCCAGACCTAATCCTCCAACCCCTGTCAGACCAGCAGCAGCTAAGCCAGCTGTTTTAGATGTATTCCCAAATCCATTGCTAATATTACTACTAGCTACACCAGAAAACCCTAGACCAGAATTTGTAGTAAACCCGGAACTCCCTAAATCCTGACTATATCCACTTACATTTCCATCTGCCGATGTTGAAGGAGTTATTATATTTGAATTAAATCCAAAATCATAATTATTATTACTAGAATCAAAACTATTTTTATCTTGATTGTTATTGTTTATCCACGTTTGATAATCAGGAGGATCTACTTGACTTTGATGGTCTTTCAGCCATTTCTCATACTCTTCTCGTTGTCTTTTTTGTTCTTCTTCCCACGCTTCTTGTTCTGCTTCTCGTTGTCTTTCTCTTTCAGCAGCCGCTTCTTGCTCTTCCTTCTCTCTTTTCTCCTCTTCTTGACGCCTCTTTTCCTCTTCTTCTTTCATTTCATTTTCTTGTTGACGTCGTTTGTCTTCAAGTTCTTTAATGTAAGAATCATCATTGCTATCAACATTAATCCCAGAAACTCCACCCAATCCACCATATTTACTATAATCTACTGTCTTTATTGTTGGCATTTTTCCTACAGACACCGTACTAGCACCAGCTAAAGTTCCCCCAGCAATTGCGCCCAAAGACCCAGCTCCCGAGATAGAATTTTGAAGTTTTGATAAATCCATTTGGCTTTTAGCGCTAATTAAATTTGATTTTATTGTAGTTACCTCCTGCAATAATCCGTTCAATCCTGTAGAAGAAGTTACACATGCAGATTGATAAGCATTCATAATATCTTGGAAAACCTTATCTCTCAAATTACCAGAAACTTCATTATACGCTCTTTGAGCAGTATCTTCAGCCCAAGAATACCACTCTTGCCCATTCGTATCTCCCGACAAATTAATTGATTTTCCTGCCACAGTTGCATATTGAGTATTAAAAGTTGCTTTAAACTTTGCCCAAGAATTGTTACTCCCCGGAATGCTACTAGTATCTACATATGTAATATCTTTTCTTGCATTATTTATTCCGCCACCTTCATAACATAAACCGTACCCACCATTATCAAGAATATCATTTACTTTACTAATCGTATCTCTAAAATTCCTAATATTTGACTGCAATTGATTTAGGTTATTTACAAAGCCTTCTTTCCAAGAACCCTCAAAATATGATAATTGATTTTTAATATTATCAATCAAGCCATTAGCTTCAACGATGTCATTACAATAATTATTTATACTATCTAAATTATTTACCCTAAGATAAAGCCTTTTTCTCACTGAATTAAAACTATCTTCATAAGTCATGATTACTCCTATACCAATTTACTTATAGATTCCTGAATCGCATTTTCAGTTTTTTGATTGTTCTTTTCTATTTCCTCAAAATTTTGCAAAATCGCATTATTATAATTCTTAATTTCTGACAAAGCCCCATTAAAAGACATATCTGAATCTCCAAATAAATTAACTACAGAATTATAAACTGATTGCTCTTCTCCAATTCCTGCCCACTCGCTACTATTTACGTCTACATGCCCAATATTATTCAACTTTGAATTAATTGAATTCAAATTATTAATAATCTTCCTAGCAGCATCGGGATTCCATGTTATTTTCTGACTCACAACTTCCCCCTTTCTAACATACTGCCGACCTATCTATATTAAATTATTATTAATGTTATACACCTTAAATATTACTTAATCCACAGATATTCAAGAAAACAATTCTTCACCTTGATTGTCCAAATTTTCGTAAGCTTGATAGATTTCATCTTCAGTTTCTGCTACGACCTTGAGTATTTTATCCAATTTGGCCATTGTATCATTCCATTTTCTTTGAGTAGAAAAATATGCTTCTTTTGCTGCTCTTTGCGAACGTAAAAAAAAGTCTGCTTAATTCAGAATCTAATTATTCAATCTCTTCTTCTAAATTTATTAATTCACTAAGATAATCTACAAGATTTGCAATCATTTTAATTATTTGTTCAATATAATTAATTAAATCCTAAATTGTTGTTCCAATTGTAATTGCACTTGCGGCTGTATCAATTCCGGCCACTACCCACCCCGCAACAGGAACAAAGTTTTCAATCGATAGTGACCATATCCACTTATTAATGTTTGAAAAAGTTCATATTCAGCTAGAATCATTGCTCTTTATTCTTTTCTTCTTCTATTTTTTTGCGCAAAGATAAGAAATTTTTATCCCTGTACTCCCTTACCTTTTGTGCCTCTATAGATTTATCTTCCCCAGAAAAAATATCTCTTTGTGACGTTTGCCCCATATCTATTCGGTTTTGCAATTTCTGCCATTGCACTCCATATTTACCATTAATTCTATCCCTACGAAGTTGCTCATAATAATCTTTATTTTTTTGTTTTTCCTCATCATTCTTTTTTCTCTGTTTTTCAGTCTTTTCTTTTATTTTATCAGCTTCTGCACGCAAAGTTAAAATATAATCTTGTAAAGTCATTCTCTTTCTTTCTTTTTTATAATGTTAAAATATAATTTATTCAATTCTTGCCGAAATTACAATTTGCCTTAAAGTGCCGAAATCTCTTCTAGCTTCTGTAGACAAACATATGCCTGTAAATCTAAAAACATATAAATTTTTTCCCCTAGTGACAATGGTAGAAGCGACAATCTGTAAACAATCTCCAGCAATTTCATCTTCAAATGAATATTCTATAATACTCCATTTGTGATTATTCATATCAACTTCTCTATCTGTAATAGGCTCAAATTTCAAAAGTTTATTTACGTGATTATGAACTGCAATTTCTGCATTTTGTAAATTAGAATTAGCATCTTTAACCACAGTTAAATTTAAATTTGGAGAAAAAACTTCACTACGTTTTTCAATAACCATAAGTTCAACTCCTTCAAAATCCTCTTGAATCCACTTTTCAGGGACCTGAATAGTAACTCTAATTTGCTTATTGTCATCTAAATTAACGTTTTTACTAATTATTTTCATTTTTACTTTCTTTTCATTATAGAGGCATATATTTTTATCAATTCATCAAGTCCAGATAAAATTTGCTCAGTCCTAAGTTTCTTCTCTGTAATTTTGATCAAACAACCTTTTTCGTAATAGATATATCCGTCTTCGCAATTAAAGCGGTGCTGCTCTTGGATATTTTCTAATTCTCCAACCTGCAAAATAACTACACCATGAATTATTAGTCCCTCACTTGATCCATTTCCACCAAAGCTAAGCACTGCAGGACCCGCCAAAGCTGCTGGGTATTTTGTTAATTTTTCAAATCCATGAGTATATGCACAAAAATTCAAACCACCATAATTACCTTCAATAATATTTGCAACAACCTGATTTAAACCAGCTTGAAATGGATATACACTAAAATTAGCATACTTGTCAACATAAACATACGAATGATTTAGATTTCTTGATGATTCGCGAAATTTTTTCAAATCTTCTTGTGTGAATGGTAATTTATATCCCTCTTCATGCCATTTTTTGTTCTCTAACATGCGATTACTTAAATTTACAGACATACCTTTTTGGAAACGAAAATTATGCTCATTAGCGAATTTCTCAATATTTTTAGATAAACCAGAATCCCCATTAATTACCTTTATTACAACAAAAGTTATTACTCCAATTATTATTACAATAAATAAAGCGACACAAATAAAAATCAATAATACTAAACTCATCTTAACTCCTTATTTTAGTTCCCAAATAGCCATTGAACTCCGTCTGAAACACCATTCCAAACATCTTGCCCGGTTTGCTCTGCCCACTTAACAGTCCCTCCGATATCAATATCTATTGACGGTTTTATTTCAACACCCACTGCAACTGCCGCCCCGATATCTAAATCAATTTTTAAATGACCGTCGTCTAAACCAACATCTCCGTTAAGCTCAACTCCAGCCCCAGCTTTTACACCTATTTTACAAGAAGCATCGACAGGTCCAACTTGTGCTGAAGGAGTAGCGCTTGCCTCGGCACCAGCAAAAGCATTTAATCCACCAGAAGCGCCAACACTTCCATCTGAAATGTCAGAATCTATTTTCCCTTCAGCACTTGCTTTTGCCCCAGCAAAAGCCTCACCTTTTATGTTTTCTCCTGCTGATAAAAATCCAGAACCAATTTTATAACCAACAGAGCCTTCCGCACTGGCTCCAATTTGCGCTTCAGCTTTCGCACTCAATTTAAAACCATACTTACCTATACTTGCCGACATAGCAGCAGCAGCAGATGCCCCAACCGAAGCTTTTCCCTCAGCATCAAAAGAAACGCCAGCAATAGTAAAATTTGCTTTCCCTTTACACTGAACTAATATTGCTTCTGCCTCGGCACTTCCATCACAACATAAATTTCCTTGATCGTCAACCCACATTTTCCCATCAGCTACTGCTTTAGCGCTAAGAACATCAATGTCACCTTCTGCAGACGCCTTGACCCCATTCCCAAAATCTTTGCTAACCGATCCACTTGAACCCCAAACTTCCGCTTTAGCTTCTCCTGAAAAACTTGCTATTTCGACTGCATTTAATTTATTCAGCATGTCATTAGCTCTAGTTTTAGTATTATTTATCTCACTTTCGTATAAAACAATTTGACCAATAAGTTGAGCTGTTTTTTCAATTTCTACTAATAAATTTTGAACAGCGGTCACAGCTGCCTGAATCAACTCTTTCCCATCCGAAAAGGATGACATCCACCCCGTTACTGGTATAGAAAAGTCCTGAACAATTTTCAATACCTGATTTCCTAAACTTTCTGCTACCTGAAAAACGTATTCATAAGTCTGTTTATCAAGTTCAATAATTTGATTTACTGTATCACTATACAACCTGCAAGAAAAAGAATAGTCTGCTAATATTGTTTTAAAATTTCCCATACTTTTCTGAAATGCGACGCCAGTTTCTCCTTGCCAATAACTTTCAACCATCGATAATTCTTTATTTACAGAATTAGAAATTTCGTTAGTTTTACTACTCATTAAGTTAGATTTATCAATGAATAACTGAATATCAGAAGTGTCACCATTAAAATAATCTACAATTTTATCAACAAGGTTTCCTTGTCCAAAAATTTGCAAAACCTGTCTAACAGGTGATAATACCGATCTTAATTCTGCAACATTACTCACCAATGACCCCTTTACTTGCGGTATCAATGTTATTTCTAGAATCATTTTCAAATTGAGTCACATCTTTAACATATGCTGAAATTTTTTGGTTGATTTTGTTTGAAATTTGTTGAAATAAATCATTAACATCGTTTAATGTTTCGTTACCATTAACAACAAACGAATATGCAGGATTAATTAAACCGCCCAGCTTTAGATCTGTAGAACTTCGCTTCATTCCAACATTTGAAAATTCTTCAGAAAACTTTCCTATTTCAGAGCCTAATTTATTGACTCTATCAGTATCGATTAAAAATTTACCCATCAAAAATCAAACTCCTTTGACCATTTTTTATCAATTGTTTCATACTCAGCAACAAGTTTATTTACAGTATCAAAACCTTTACCAGAATTTGTAATCCAATTATTCATTTTTGTGGTAAAATCTGATTTTGCTACAAAATATGCATCAGATGCTTTGCCAGTCCAAGCATTTTTTAGCCAATTATCGTTAGAATTTAAATTAACCATAATTCCACTAATATCACTATACAACTTTTTTATATTTGTTATATCACTCAAGACATTCTCAGTATCAATCTCAATTACCACCAATAACCCCCTAAGATACTACATTTTTATTTAAAATAAAAAAGGCGGGAAAACCGCCTTTTTTTAATTTTTAAATTCCGCTGAGTTGCCCAAGCAAACTCTTTGTTGCCTGCTCATGCTCTTGTTCTGTTCTCTCTTGAGACTGTCTCGTTTGTTGAAGTTTATTAGCAAATTTAGTTAATTCATTATTCAACTCTTGAGTTTTTCCATTAAACTGATCCATCATATTGGTAAAAGCACCAGCTGCATCACCCTTCCAATAGCTCTGCATTGATTCAATTTCAGAACCAACCTGTTTTAACTGAGAATCAATATTTGTCTTTGCTTCTTCTACAGCTTGTTTTCCTTTTTCAATTGCGCCTTCTTCGGCTGCTATAGTTGCCATAATTCTTTATCCTTTCTTTTTTATCCAAATAACTGTGCAGATTTATTATCTGTTGAACTATATAGACTTCCTATTTGATCTGTGGCAGTTGAGATTTTTGTTAATAATTCTCTCAATTCTCCTAATGTCTGTAACCATTTTGCCTGAGAAGTATGATATGCTTCCTGAGCAGCACCAGACCATTGTGACATCAAAGTTTTTACTTTTCCGTCTAATGTCTCCAGCTCTGCTTGGACTTTATTTGCACCAGTTGCAATATCTTGTGACAACTGATGAACTTGTTCAGGTTGAACAGTAAATGTACTTATGCTCATAACCTTCCCCTTTCTCCTTAATTTGTTATTTATTATATTCATTTTTTATTAACATTTTGTTAATTGTTAATGTTATACACCTTAAAATTTAAAATCTTAATTATTTATGCAAAATTTTGTTATTTGAAAAGTAGACTTGTCCCAAAATCTGGTTCAATTGTTTAATATTTAATATGAAAGTATTAAGCTGTTGTCCATTTTTCATCTTTTCTTTAAGGATTTAAAAATGTATGAGATTAATACGCACGCCCAATTAAGGTGTATAGTCTAACACTATGATATAATCTAAGTTAATATATTTAAAAGTCTGAAAGGTATGGAAGATGACTGATAAAGTTGAGTTGGAAAATATTTTTCTTAAAAAAATAGAAAATGGCAATATTGCTGTAACTGGTAAAATAAAAAATGGCACAGATAAGGATTTAATTGGTTTCAATCTCCAGGGGATAGCTAAAAATGAAAAAGGAAATCCAGTTAAAATTTTTGGAAAGACTAAATTTACTATAGCGATTTCTGATGTTAGAATCCCAGCCCATTCTGAATCTGAATTGGATGAAATTGATTTAAATAAAGAAACTGTTCGTTCAATTGACGTTGATATTGTTAATCCAAATTTCGATAATTTACAAAAAGATCAAATTACTCAATCCCAAACTATTAATAATTCTAATTGTTCTCCTCAAAAAAGTAAAAGTAATTCTATTTTAATTTTTTTTATTGTTATTGTCATTATTTTAATCGGAATTTTAGCTTCTTTATTTATTCCGGTCAAATATGATGTTGAAAAGACTGTTGATTATAGCAAATGTCAAGATTTTATTCCCACATACAGTCAAAGAACTTGTCCTAATGAGAAAAATGTCTTAATACATACAATTACGGATATTTATAAAATAAAAATTATTTGGGAAGAAAACCAGTCTTCCAAAAATACTTCAGACAGTGCAACATCCTTAGGACAAACATCTATCGATTCCGACAAAATGCCTAATTCCAATCCCAAAAAAAATAATGAAAAAATTTATGTAACAAATGAAACCGACTACGCTATTGTAGTCCGCAGAGAACCTCAAAATTCAATCACAGCTCAGGTATCACCCAGTGATGTATCTGACCCTAGCAAAAATGTTTTACTTTATATTACAAAGGGAGACACTTCAATAAAATTGATTTATCAAAATGAAAAAAAAGTTAATAATGGTAGAACTTGGCTAAAAGTAAAAATTCCAGATGGATCAATTGGCTGGGTATATGATCAAGTCGTTAGGACTGACTAAATAATTTATTGTAAAGTATATCAAAAAGTTTTATAATGATTTTAAAATTGCAAATTACACTTAACAGTTAGATGTTGCACTTCTAATATGAGTTCAAATTTTAAATAATTATTATATTATTACATTTTTCATTAACAAAAACCTGAGGGTCACTTTCAATAATTCTTAAAGTTGATGGGTTTTCTAAATTATAGTAATAATAATCGTGAAATAAATCACGGAGCATTGTGGTTTTTCCGGATTGTCTCGGTCCATTAACAACAATTACTTCAAAATATTTAGCATATTCTCTAAGTTTTTCAGCATCCCGTTTTATAAACATTTAAAAAATATATCTTAACTGGTGAAAATTTGCAGTAACACTGCAAATTTTCACCGTTTTATTTCAATCTTTCTTGACGATGGCTTCTTCTTTAGCGTAAATTTTGGTATTTAAAACCTTAGTTTTTTGAATTTTATAAATATTTCGTTTTCGAATTCCTTTTTGAGCATAGCTCTTCGTATTTTTAAGTATCAGACGTTTATTGTCAAGCTCTGGATTATCTTCATCACAATTTCCAGTCGTCATATTTAAAGTAGTACCAGTTGGGCAATCTTTATCTTTGCATTTAAAATCACCTCCAGGGCTATCTTGAGTTATTTTTTGATACACTTTACAACTAACAATTTCCCCACACTCCATCTGATCCTTATCCCAATTTTGATGATCGCGACAAGTAGGTTCCCCGCTCGCCGGGGTTCCTAAAGACATATCCGGCTGTAAAGAACTATTTAATAGAGAGCAATGTTCACCGAATTGTTTCAATTCACCGCTAAACATTAAACAAACTTGTAAACTTGAATTAAATTTAGCACCATCAGCATCTTTATAACTATTTATTTTTCCTTCATTTTTAGTGTTAAATGTTTGTCCTAAATTAAAAGGACCAATGACACCATTATTATTTCCTCCAAATACTACTTCAGGAATACCGGTTTTGTGTGAATTGTTATTATTATCACGAATTGTCCACTTAAAGTCATCGTTTTGAGGCTGAATAGAAAATGAATTATCAATATTTATAATTCCGGGATTGTAAGTAAAATTAGCATTCTCCATCTTATAAGTCATTATAAAATTATTAGTCCACAATTTAGTAATATCATCCCAATTATTTCTACTCATAGTTGGGGCATAATTTGTGCAATCATCTACATTACTTGGTGCCGGGATTGTAAAATCTCCACCTTCCCAATCAGAATTTTCCAAAGTCAAATGAACTTTGACACTACTTACGTTTGAATCATGAGGAATTGTCGGCATAACAAAAGTATACTTACCATATGGGAATTGCAAAAAATTAACATTATCTTTATTTTTATTCTTTATATTAATGCTTGGATTAAATATATCATTACCATCAACACAATAGTAAAACGCACTATTTATCTCATCTTGAGTAGGAACAGTTGTGTCTTTCAATTTTGTTGATGTTTTTACAGGGTCAAAAAGAACTCCATTACCAGAGAAAGATTCGTCAACTTGCCCTCCGAAAGCATCTTTATTAAACATAATTCGCATATTTAATGTTTCACTAACATCCTTTTGCGTAAAAGCATAAAGCTTATCTTTCGTACAAGTTGCGTTTGGCAAATTTTTACTTAAATCTAAATCTACCCAATCTGAGTCATTGTAGCAGTCCCCTTCCCATTTATATTGATACTCAATTCCTTTAGGAGCAGCTAATATTCCAGCTTGAAATCCAAAAGACATATCCGGATTATTGTTAACTCCAGTATAATTCCCAACAATCTCTCCAGGGAAAGTTTTTAAATGCGGAACAACGACTTCAACAGCAACAATTTCAGACCTAGAGGCGATAAAAGTTTCCTTTCCAGAGCTAACCTGATGCGAAACTGCTTGAACAGAAACAGTATTTAATTCAAGTGGATTCAAATTTGGAATATTATAAGTTGTTTTATCACCACTTGACTGAATTGTTGCTTTAGCAGCACCAGTAATTTCGTAAGTCGCAGTTTGAGGATCTGGATTCGTTATAATAATATCAACAGAATCATCAGTATTAGGTTTCCACTTTACAGTTGGACTACCCAGCTTATTATAAGGAGTTGCTTGAATTTCTTCGGAAAGAGGTGAACTGCCAACCGAATTTTTAATCTCTGCTCTAAAAGAATGAGTTTGCCATTTCGCTAAACTTGCTAAGTCTGCATTGCTCCAAGTTTGTGATCCGTTTTCTGTATGTGGTTTACACATTTCATTCCCATCTACAACCAAACAAATCGCGGTTGATTCTGGAACAGAAGCCGATGCTTCAGCAACCGTAAAATTTAATTCCCCATTTTTAGCAGCTTCCATATCCAATTGTGGCTGAGCTGGTTGCTTAGGTAGTGCCCTATAGTCAATATTAACTGTCCCAGTTCCTTTATTTGGATTATTATCAGGCGCCCGGTCTGTAAATTGATAACGCCCAACTGCCATAAATCCGGTATCACTAGCCTCAGCTTTAATCGTAAAGAAAAGTTGTCCATTCCCTTTATCTTCACAATTTACCTTAGGATCTTGATTTGCCAGACAAGTAACAGTTCCACCAGTTTGAAAATCATAAAACTCTGGCCGAGCCAGCCAATTCTTAACTTGAGTCAGAGCATCAAAGCTTTTTCCTCCTTTGCCTTCTTCAATTACTATTGTGTCGCTTGGAGCTGGAACAACTATATTCCCTAATTTAACAGCAGCTTTAACCCTCATTGACCAAGTAACTGGTTTTGTTTGATGATTCAAGACTTGAATAGTTATTTTATGCTCAATTAACTCTGTTGCCGTCCTTGGAACAGTCAGTTTCAAACTCAACCCTGTACATCCAATTTGAACTTCATTATCAATTGAACAACTTACTTGTAAAGCCCTAATTTCATCATCAGAATGCCCCCACCAAGAAAGATATTGAAATAAATCAGTTGTTGATTCTTCTTTTGGTGCTAAATCAGCTAAAGCTACCCCATCTTTTATCTCCGGCTCAGTCACTTCTGGAATAATCTGAATTTGAAAGTTTATTAAAGTTTTAGTATTATTTTCCCCTTGCCACTGAACATAAACCCCACAAACATCTGAAAGATGCGTATCAACCGTTTCCCCTTGCATCTTATTCGGCGTATAAATTAAATTATCACCTTGTAATTGACAAGTAGATTGTGGACGCATCTTCTCATGAACTACCTCGTTATCAACTTGTAAACTTGCTCCATCAAGAGGCTCAATTTCATTTGGAATATTTATTGACAAAGGGTCTTTCCCAACTGTTACTTGTTTAATTTCATTAGATTTCTTAGTAGGAATCACAAGTGACAAAGAAGGAACTCTAACAAAACCATAAGTTGCAATATCGCTATTTTTCAGACTGGCTTTAAAAAGCACAATTTGTGAATCAAATGACATGTTTCCTGAAAAATTAGTTCCGCTAACTTTTGCATCTCCAACAACAACACTATAATTAAAACTATCAGCTGAAGCAGTATATGCCAATTGCTTATCTACGCTAGTTGAATAAGTCTGGCGATGTTGTATTTCTGAAGTCTTAACTTTAGTATCTTTAAATTGTGGATAATCCGGAATATTTTTTTCACGAGCTGTTCTTAAAACTACTCTTTCAGAATAAGTAGTAACCTTTGAGTTGGCTGTTCCATACTTTGTTAAAGTCCCATCTGAATAAACATCAATTGTCATCTCCCAAATCGTTGGATTACCAGCTTCTCCAACTTTAAGACTTAAATTTTTTAATTGATTTTCATCAGTTATTTCTCGAGAATTCATACTGTTATTTGCCCCTTCTGGAGGTAACAACTTAGCTTTAACAATCTTAGCATATTCCCCATTCGGTATAACATCATTATCTAAAGGATTAACTCGGACATCTTCATTCAAAGCTCCATAAACTATATTATAGAATCCAACAGGCTGTGCCATTGCTGTTGACTCTGTTTCTTGCAAATTTTGTTGAACTTGTTCTTCATCATCAGGTGAATTTTGTCCAGAATAAGAATCAGCTATCTTTACTGAGGGATCAGCTATCACAATATTAATATACCCATGTGCTCTCTCTGTTTGTGAGTGTCCTCTAACGTAAACCCAATAATCTCTTGTTAAAACTGAACCAGGAGTTGCATCAATCGGTGCTAAATAACGAATTTTATCCCCCACAGGAAAAGCAAAACCTTCTTTTGAAGTATCCTGATCGCTAACCATTCTTGGATCTAACAAAATTGAAGAACCCCCAGCTGTAATATCATTATCTAAAACATCTATATCAATTGTTTCGCCTGGATGAACAGCAACCTGATCAGAAACAGCAATAGTTTGGCTATCTTCAGTCAAATTGACTGCGATAACATTAATATAAGCCTTAATCGTCCTTTTTGTTTTATCTCCTACACTAATATTGATTTCAACTTGCCCTAAATTAGTGTATTCTGCAGCACTATTTGCTACATATCCTGCTACTCTAACGGTTGATGTTTTAATCTTATTAGCCTCTAGTCCGCCGACAGCCTGACCTGAATTATTTAGGTTTGGTGAGATTTGCACTGAATCTACAGAATAATCCTCATTTTTCTCATTTGTTACTAAATTACTAATATCTACAATTGCATCCTCATTATTAGCCACGAAAGCTGTCATAGGAGAAACTGCAAAACTATTTTTAACATCTGCATCATCTTGAACAACAAAATTTATTGAACCAGATTTAGAAGCCTCTGTCATTCCGTAACTAAATGTATATTCTCCTGCTTTAGTAGCATTAACAGTAATTTTTTGCCCATCTGGAGATACACTAGCTGTTACCCCATCTGGAATGTTCTGCACACTCAAAATCCAACTTGTGTTTGCGCCATGAATATAATTAGACATATCTATTTCTTGAGGCTGATTCACAATTCCAGCTCTCGAAATAGAGTCTAAATATATTGATTGTCCATCAACAACTTTGAACTGAGTTGATGTAGGAGTTTTTGCCCCTAAACTATCTTCAACAGTATACCCAACAACCTGAACATCACCAGCCAACATATTCTGCGGTTGGAAAGTTAAAGTTCCACCAGTTGAAATAACAGCTTTTGCTTTATCACTCTGCGTTGCACTAGTCCCAAAAATATCATCGCCATCTGGGTCATACCAACCCCTAAGTGCATCTACAGATGAGGTTGCAGGAGAAAGTGCCACATTTAAATGTTCGTTAGGAATATCAGCTCCGATATGGGCCGGTGCCAAATTCTCACTAGAATAAGGGTGATTATCAATTTCGTATGTTATCTGAGATCGGCAAGCTCCTGCGGAATCAGACCCGCCGTCAGAAACTGCAATTGTAACTTGAGTTGAGGCATTCTTTTTAGCAGAAGCAGGAACATACACACCTAAAGCTTGTCCATTATTTATTACCCTAAATTCACCGAGATCACTATTGTCCTGCTCAGGATCTCCGACAAGAACCAAGACATCACCTTCGTTCGGGTCAAGAACAGGTAATAGAACCGGAACAATATTATCCTTTCCCGGTCTAACTCCAAAACTTTTTATTGTATCAGAAGCTTCCGGACAAATATTTTTATCAGGAGTTTTAATATTTTGCTTAGCCTGATTTTTATCTAATTCAGTTTGCCAATTATTTAAAGTAGACTGGATAACAATCCAGTCATTACTTTCTGCAGAATTCATTATCCAAACTTCACCAGTATTTTTTGCCGAAAGGACTGTTTTGTCTCCAGAATCTATCAATTCAGACTTTCTACCCAAGCCCCCTGATGTCGTAACCTTTTTTGAAAAAGGTAAAACCTTTTGATCACTATAACAAGTACTTGAGAGAATTTCTGAATTAGATTCCCAGATAGCAATTACTTCTGGATTACCATTAGAACATTTCGAGTCTTTTACTTCAATACTAGCTGGAGTATATCCATTATCCGTCCATACTTTAGGCATTTGTTTATTACCATCCTTGTCTATCTGTAAAACCTGAACAGGTGATAAATAATAAATATCTTTACTTTTTTCAAGAGGAGAAGCTAGCTTTAGCAAGGGAACAAAATCAGTTTCTTGAACTCCGTTAATCCATAATTTATTTGCCTTACCTGTAGAATCTTGCCAATAGACTATCCAATTATCTTCAGAAAAAGACATATAATATCCCGATTGTTGTTTACTATTAGCAAAATTATTTATTTGAGATTTAAACTTTGTTGCCTTAGAGTTCAAATCGATTTTCCAGACTTCTCCATTATCATAAAGAACACCAACAGTCCCCTTTTCAGTAATATTTGCAGCTAAAACTTTTTTAGAATTATCACTTATAGCTCCAAGAGTTTTAGCATATTGAAAATTTTCAGCAGTTGTTCTATATGCTTTTCCAGAACTATCTAGCAAAAGAACCCAATCACCATTGGTAATTACATTTGTTGCATTGCCCACAATTTTTTCTGATTTATCAGTAGCTGCTTTATCAACAGTCGCTGGTGAAGCCTGATTGATTTCCAGCATCTGTCCCGAACCCACTAAAAAATCTTCTTGGCTGCTCCTTAGAATTTGAGAATCATAAAATGAACTTGATTTTTCTATTGTTGCCTTAGTTTGTAGTTCCAAGGATCCTAAATTAACTCTTCCATAAAGACCTGCGCCTTCATTTCGAACCCAAATATCATCACTATTATGTTCTGGATTCTGATATTGTGTTGGATGTGTAAAATGAAATACTAAAATTGGGGTTACGATCAAAATAATTACTCCTAAAATAATCAACACTAATCGTAAGATTTTTTTTCGGCGATTTAAGGAATTTATTTCCCCTAAAGTAAAAACAGTCGAAGTCCCATGTAAGTTTGTAACCATTTAAACCGCCTTCCATATCAAAATAAAAGCAATTATACTTATAATTAACACAAATAATATTATTATAAACATCTTAGTGAAAGCGCGGTCAGCTAAACTTGATTGATCACCAACCTCAATATTCTTTCTCAAATTTGAGGCTACATTATAAAATAATTCACTGAATACATGACTTTGCTCAACTTGTTTTTTAACCGCTATTTGCCGAGGTGCGTAAGTGTTTTCTTTAGAATTACCTAGAGATAAAATTGTCTCAGCTTGCTCAGCAATATGCTTTTGCTCTAATTTAGGCTTTTTAGATTCTCGATTTATCACCTTTTGCTTATTTTCGGGATCGTAAAGTTCTGTTTCAGCAAAAAGTTTTGTTGCACTAGTATCTAAAGTTGTTTTATCTTCTTTGTAAAGTTCTGTTTTTGCCACTATTTCCTCCTTTTCAAAGAACGTAAACTAAAATACAATTTAATTTTTGCCATAAAGCCCATTTGTTTAGCTAATTCTTTTTTAACAAAATCAACCTTTTTCCAACTCTCATGTTCCGGTTTAATAGTATTTGCATTTTCAACAAACTCATCCACGACCGAATTACCCAATTTAGCTTCACCAAAAACTGCCAAATCAGCAGTATCTGCAATATTAATTATGGAAGTGATAATTTGCTCACTATTAATTAAATTATCGATCTTATTTGGTAAAAATTCATAAGATAACTCTTCAGCATATTCTACTCTTGTTGTTCCCTGATTTAAGCGGGTTGATCCTAAATCAATAAAAATATCAACTAGCTCATCCCAAGCAGAAACTGCCTTTTCTTCATCAAGTTTAACTTTTTTGCGATATTTAGTTCTAGCAAACTTAGCTAAAGGGATCAAACCAAATACACACAATACTATAAGTATTCCAAATAATATTAATAATATAATTCTAAAGATTTCCCACAACTCAATTGAATTATTATTTGCCATTTTAGCAGAATCTGCATTTACAGTTACGTTAGTTTGGGGAGAAGCCTCATTCGCTGAAGAATAATCAAGATTTTCTCTTTCAACTTGGGTAGTATAAGCTGGCGGCTTTGAATCTAATATTTTAGGAGGAATATGATTATCTATTCTCGGAGAAGTTTCAAATCCTTTCCAACTTCCATCTGACATTTGGACTTCAGTCCACATTGTCAAATCTTCACCTTTGACAACACCATCATCAGGAATATCAAATCCCAAACTTACTCGAGAATTAAACCCTTTGTAGCGAGCTATCAAATAGGCAGCAACAGAAAATTGTTCTTCATCCCCCACTGCAAGACCACACGCAGATTGCTTATTTTTTCTTGAACAATCAGGAGCATTTTCATTCAATCCACCAAAAATATCAGTATCAATATGAGCTATATTACTTCCGGTTTGAGATGCTGAAAAAATATAACTAGGATCCGGAAGCCAACTCTTTCCTTCTTTATCAGCAGAGGGTTTCAGTAGAGAGCGAGATAAATATGAATAATAATTTAAGTCTTCCAAAATCGCCTGCAAATCTTTAACTGATTGTCCTGGGTAATTCTTTTCTTCTTGTTTCATCCAAATATAAAATTGCGGAGCTTGTTTTTTGCTAATAAAATTACTGAAATCATCAGCATTCCCCTTTGCATTACCCACATCAGACAAATCAAATAATTTAGATCCAGAATCAAATTTTATTTGATATTTTGCATTCGATATATCACCTGTATCAAAAAAACTATTCTCATTTTCTGAGTAAAATAAATTTGTTGAATTTTTATACGTATTGTTATCTTTAAAATTTACACTTTGTGTCTCATCCGGAACAGGTAACCAATTATATGCATAATTTTCAAGATTTATAGTCAAAGAACTATTGCCATTAACGCCTACAATTTTCCCAGAGGTTTGATAAAAACTCGAATTTGAAGTCATATGAACTAAATCATAATTTAAAAAACTTGCAACTTTTAATTTTTTTGGCATAGTTCCTTTTAAATCAGAAACCTTAAATAACTCTTGTGTTCTTTTTCCGTTAGGATCTGTTTCCGTCTGATTGGCAAAATAGAGACGATAACTGTCTAGCTGACTTGAAACGGGCGGAACAATATTTTGTGGATTAATACGCAAATTTTTATAAATCTTTCCAGTTACTAGTGGTGAAGCAAAACTCGCTATTACAGAGAATATCACCAGAACGCAAATTCCAAAAGGTAAAGAATGAATAAACTGAGTTTTTCCTTGTTTAATATCTGATTTTTCCGTAATTTTAGCCCTCTCAATTATTGATAAATAAATAACAGAAAGCACAAAATATATTCCACCAAGTATAAATGCCAGAATTTTTGTCGATCTCAAGCTTACCGATACGGAAAAGGCAAAAACAACAAAAGAAATTATAGGCAAAATATAATTATTGTTCTGACTATGAAAAAATTTCTTACTTTCTAAAGACATAACCAAAAAACTAGCAAAAAATACTACAAAATAAACAGGAATTAACAAACCATTAAATGTTCCGATAGGGGGAGAAAAGGAAACCAACTGTTTCCATGAGAATATTGTTCCAGTCCCAATTCGAATTAATGAATCAATTGGCGATTGTAAAAAAGTTGGTAGACATGCCGGAATACACAAAATAGCATATGTAATTACTAATAGAAAGGCAAACACAATCGGTCCAAGTTTTTTCAATTTTTGATAGTATAACCAAGTAATTCCGGCACCCCCAAGAGAGCCAAGCAAAATAGTCAATACTAAATATGGTGTTTGATATAAATTCCAAAGACTAACAATTAACAAAACCCCTGTAAGAGCAGCATAGATAATCTTTAATAAAATTAGTTTCACTAGAGGACCTTCCTCAAAACGAATTCGCGAATATCTTGAGGCTCCGCTATTGTAACAATTGAAAACGCAGAATTTCCTGAAGAGCGAGTAATCACATTGGGCTTGACCCCAACTTCAACCCGAACAGCACTAGTAACAACTCCAACAGGGAGATGAGCACTTGCTTTTTCAACCATCTTTACATCAAGAATTGACCCACAACCGATAATAACAAAAGTTGCATCACTGTTCTCAGCGATATTTTCACAAGCCTCAACTATTGTAACAGAGTCAGTAGTTAACTTTACAGCAGTTAACTCATCTAAAAGTTGACGTGGAATTTTAGTTCCAATCTTTTTCACCTGAACTCTTTTAGCTGATAACTTTTTATTACTTCCCCCAGAATTTTTCTGTTCTGTCGTATAAATTTCAACTTCTCTTTTGTCATAAAGGGCTTGAACACCGAGGGATGCAATAGCTGAAATAGCAGTTTCAAATTCATCATTTGAGGAATAATCATCAGGGTTAACGGATAAAACAATTGCAATTTTAGAACGTCTTGTTTCTTCAAACTGCTTCACCATCAATGTTCCGTATTTTGCGGTTGTTTTCCAGTGAATATTTTTTATTGGATCACCAGGAACATACTCACGTAAAGTTTGAAAAGGAATATCGGATTGTGTCAAAATCCGGCTTGCTTCCCCTTCTAAATCTTTAATTCTCCCAACCTCTGTTGAAGGAACCTGAACAGTTTGAGGGTGAACAAAAAATTTAACTTTACCTCCAAAATCTTTTTCAATTCTAACCATTCTTAAAGGGTCAGTTTTAACTAAAGAAGCTGGACCAATATCTACAACTTGTCTTTTATCACTTGGGAGAATAATATCCCGTTTATATTCTCTATTCTGCAAAAGAGGAGGAATTGAATAACTGTAATATTGCTCACCAACCTTAACTTCAATTGTTGTCCAAAAACTAGGTCGTGTTCCTGTATTTTTAACAATCAATTTGCCAAGAGCTTTTTCTCCTACTACAACTCTAAGATTAGCAACGGAAAAACTTACTTCAAAATCAGAACTCCCGATGATGAACAAAAGAGCAAATAAAAAGATAAATAACGCAGTAAAGAAAATAATTGAAAAAGACTGCCACCCTAAATTTAATGACAAAATCAGAGAAGCGACAATCAATAACAAACAAAAACGGCCTGGAGGAAGAATAATTTTCCAAGCATTTTTAAATTTATCTTGCTTTAGCATTTTGGAAATTGTAATTATTATTTATTCGCAGTTGGAACAGAGACATCTAATAATATCTGATTAATTACAGCTTCTGGAGTAATGCCATCAAATTCAGCCTCAGCCTCAAGAATTAACCTGTGCCCAAGAACAACAACTGCTAATTCTTTAACATCATCTGGTGTTACAAAATTTCTACCAACAGAAGCAGCCCAGACTTTAGCAACTTTAGCTAATGAAATACCACCTCTAATTGAAGAACCAAATTTAACTTGGGTTGCAGCCCTAGTTGCCTCAACAAGACGAATAATATAATCAGAAACTGATGGATCCATATAATTATTCTCCGCAATATTTTGCATCTTAACAATATCATCAGTCTTGACTACCTGTTTAGCCGAATGTGTTTTTAAAGTTCCATCAATAATTTGTACAGAAGTTTGATGATCAGTATATCCAATTGATGTTTTCATCAAAAATCTATCCAGTTGAGCTTCAGGTAGACGGTATGTTCCAGCTTGTTCAACAGGATTTTGAGTAGCTATAACCAAAAATGGGCTGGGAACTTCTCTAGTAATTCCATCAACAGTAACTTTACCTTCTTCCATAACCTCAAGTAGAGCAGACTGTGTTTTTGGTGACGCTCTGTTAATTTCATCTGCTAAAACAATATTGGCGAATACTGGACCTTGGTGAAAAACAAACTCTTTATTTTTTTGATCATAAACCGAAATTCCAGTAATATCACTAGGAAGCAAATCTGGTGTAAACTGTACACGAGTATTTTCCCCACCAATTGTTTTAGAAAGAATTCTTGCTAAAGCTGTTTTCCCAGTTCCAGGAACATCTTCAAGCAAGATATGCCCCCCCGCCACAATTGAAGATAAGATGTGTTTAACTGCTACCGGTTTACCAATAAACTCTTGCTCAATATTTGTCACAATTTTCTGAAAAGTCTCACTAAACCATTTTATATCTTTTTCACTCGCCGCCACTATTCCCTAATTCCTTTCTTTTTAAATATTATAAACTTAATCCTTTTAATCTGATCCACTACTACGATATAAACACTGACTTGAATATTCTGCTAATATCATTTGATAATGATTAAAATCAGATTCCTTATTCAGCTTTTACTAGATCTGAGCGAACCCAACCTACTTCATGTGCAGCATCTGTAACTTTTATCCAAGTTGAGCCATCAACTGTTTGAGACTCATTAGCAGAGGTTAGTTTTACCGAAGTGTCACCTGCTTTAATATAAAGAAGAATATTATAGTCAGAATCTCCAACATTTTCTTCCTTGCAAGTTCCAGCTGGTGCGTTAGGCGAAGTCCGAATACAAATATCAGAATTAGATTCATTTGTAACATAAACTGTAGTCTTCTTTTGATTTGAATCAGCTGGTGCTTGACCGTGCAAAGTTGTAATATCAATTCCATCATGCCAAATTTGCATCATATTATTACTAATTTTTATTTCAAAGTCCCCATCACTTGTTGAAGTATCGGAAGAAATTGTATAATCACTCGTCTCGTCATATGAATATGTATTATCACCAAACCAAGAATCGCTTGTATAAGTGTAATGCAAAACAGCTAATCCTTGATCAAACGTTAATGCAATTCCATTATCACTTATATTAACTTCTGCATTTGGTTGTCTGTTGATTGTCCAGTAGAAATTTGAATAATCTGAATCAGAGTAATCCGAAGTCGAGCTAAATGGACAGCCATCAGGAGTAATTGCACTTTTTACAGATGCACAATAATTCATAAAATCAGTTAAATGAATTTTAGCAGCATTCTCCGCTACTGTTTCATTCAATTTAACATCACTTGATTCAATTGTCCATTCATTTGAATTTGCAGTTACAGTGAATTTTTTATCGTCCATAGTGTAATATTTACTTTTTTCCATTGAAACGACATATTTACCAGGAAAAAGGTAAAATTCATCCATTGCAGCTGGAATTTTTGTTCCATTCAGAAGTAATGAATTAACTCCGCTAGGTGAATTGAACTTAACATATTGCCCAACACCCTCTTGAAGTTGCCAATCTTTAAATATTAAAAACTTTGATTTTGCAACTAAATTCACATCAAAAGATTCAGTAACACCATCAATTTTACCTATGAATGTCAAAACTGCATTATTTTTATTAACTGACTTTTGTTCAACAGTAATTCCTAGAAATTCAGCCCCCTTATCAAGAGAAATAGATTTAGTAAAATCTGTCACCTGCTTTTGAATATTTGGATCAGATAAAGACAAGGCTTTATTATAATCACCGTCATTTAAAGCATTAACATATTCTGTCACAGCATTTTTAGGATTCCATACAGCCTTATCCAATATAAAGTAAGCAGAAATTAACGCTACTATCAAAACTACTATAGCAATAATAATTCCTACAATTAAATGAACTTTCTTCTTTGACATAGGTGTTCTCGGCACATTTTGAACTGCCACTTGTCCATTTTGATTTGGAACAATATCTGTTCCTGGTGTTTGAACAACTATATTTTCAGAAGTGGCATTAACTAAATCTGTTCCTGAATTCGAATTTATCTCAGAATTATTTTTTACTTTTTGAAATTCGCTCTTACTAATTGAAGAAGTTGCAAGAATTTGTGCCGCTTCATCAAAAATCGGATCAACAATATCAACATCAATTGAACGAACATTTTCTTTATTTAAATCAATTTCATCCAAATCTGATTCAGAATGGGCTGGGATTCTAACATCAGAAATTGCTAGAGTAAATTTAGTTTTCCCAAAAATTTTAACTGGATTTCCTTTTTCATTTTTAGCTATCCCCTGGAGATTGAAACCAATTAAATCCTTATCTGTGCCATTTTTTATTTTACCAGTTATAGCAATATTGCCATTTTCTATTTTTTTAAGAACAATATTTTCCAACTCAACTTTATCAGTCATCTTCCAGATCCTTTCTAATAATAATTGCCTATTTAACTATTTTAACGATCCCATCTTGAACCAGCTGGATCAGCTTTTTGAATCATCAAATATCCAATTAATAACCAACCAACCAAAGCGGCACTTGGAATCAACAAAAATATCCAAGGAATAACTGCTAAAACACCAGTTCTATTTATGTCATGCAATCTGCGAATACAAACAGCAATGCTTGGAACGATTAAAGCTAAATCAGCAACTATATCTATAATTACAAATACTTTTATTGCTGTAACTGAACCCGCCAAACTACTAACTCCCAATCCGAATGAACTGGCATACTCCGGTGCAAACAAAGATATCAAGTCTTGTGGATTACTAAATAAAGAGCTAAAAGAAAAGAAAGCGATAATAGCAGCAACTCCTAGAAACAGTGCATTTACCAAGAACACAAACAAAGCCCACCAAAAAAATTCATTTACAGAAGCTCTACCATGAAAAGTTACATACTTTTTAAATCCATTTCCAATTGCTGTTCCAAAACTTGCAAAAACATTAGGTTGGTCACTAATAGGATTATATTGTGTTTGTTGCTGAAAACCATTTTGATTTATAGGCTGATTAACCTGAACCATCTGAGGTTGTTGAACTGTCTGCTGTGGTTGTTGAGTTGCTTGCGCCCCACCGAATCCAAAACCTGAATTATTATTTTGCTTATTTGTATCTTCCTCAGATACGAAAGTTGCAGTTGCCATTTTTCCTCCTTACTTAAAAATACCTTAAAATAGATTATACACCCTATAACCTCTAAATACAAGCCGAATTGACAATACTTAAACGACTTTTCAAAATGAAACCCCTTATTTTTTATTGACACTATTTACTATGCTAGAAATTTCTTTTTTCCAGCCTACTTTCGTTGTTTTTATAATCTAAGTTAAATTAATACTTCGTAAAAATTATCACGATTTAAAATTTTTGCAATTTTAGGATTGTATGTTTCTAAAAATAGTTTTGGGATTTTACCTTTTGCTTTAGGATTCCATTTAAATTCATAAGCCACGATTTTCCCATTTTTATCTTCAACATAATCAACCTCTTGCCCATCTTTTGTTCTCCAAAAATACCCTGGGAATAAAAATGACAAATCTTCATTTGTTTTTATCAATTCAGCAATAACGAAATTCTCAAATAATTCTCCTATATCAGATCTTATATTTATATTTTCAAAATTGCCAAGTAAAGAGTTTCGTATTCCTACATCGTAAAAATAATATTTTTCACTCATTTTAAGTTCATTTCGTAAATTTTGACTATAAGTACCTAGTCTAAAAATTATAAACGCCTGCTCTAAAAATGTCAAATATCTTTCAACTGTTTTTCGATCCAAACTCAATAACTGTGATAATTCAGAAATGTTTACTTGTGAACCAACTTGATGAGCAAGGGCAACTAATAATTTTATTAAAGCAGTTGGTTTTTTAATATTTTCCCATTTAAATATATCTTTATAAAGATTATCATTTGCAATTTCTCTTAAAATCAATTTTTCTTTACCTGGATTGTTTATTACATCAGGATAATAGCCATATAAAAGTCTATTATTTAACATTCTTTTTTCAGTTAATAAATCTGTATGCTTTACCATCTCTTTAAAAGTCACAGGAAACATTTTTAATTCCCATTTTCTTCCTGTCATTGGCTCATTTATTTTGTTAGACAAATCAAAAGAACTTGACCCAGTCGCTATTATCTGATATTCGTTTCCCAAATTATCTTGTAAAATTTTTAGTTTTAAACCGATATTTTCAATGCGTTGTGCCTCATCTACAATTAACACTTTCTTATTATTTAAATAATTTTTAAATGTTTGAATATTTTCGTTATCAAAATTTGATTGAACATCCCCATCATCCCCATTTAGCCATAGAACATCATTTCTTTGCGAAAAAATATTATTAAGTAATGTCGTTTTTCCAACTTGCCTTGGACCCATTATTACAATCGCTTTTCCAAGATCTATAAATTCTTTAATTTTGTAACCGATTTCTCTTTCTATGATCTTCATAATTATATTATATATTGTTTTAGGACTTAAGTCACAAAATAGTTCGACTATTTTAGGACTTAAGTCACAAAATAGTTGATTCAAAAAACATAAAATTTATATTACCCCTTACTAATTTCTAATGCAGATTTTACAATGATTGTGTTCCAACGATAGTATTTACACCACGAGTGGGGACACAATTCAAAATCGCATACCACTTACACAAGATTCTTACAAAAAGCTTATTTATATCCTTATTTTATCACTGTTTTCGTGAGATAATATATTAAGTATTTATAAGATATTTTGTATAAAAATACTTAAATTTGTAATTAATAATGAGAAAGTGTAGGGGTTATGGTTGTTAAGTATTTCAAATGCTTACGTAAGTGGCTTGTTTCTACACTTTTAATTGCAATTGGGATTGCAGCTATAACGTTCGGATACCTGTATAAACAAGATACTTCTGAACAAGGAATATATTCTGCAAGTTCTCGAATGGTTCTTTACCCAAATCAGAAGGCGATGTCAGACAAAAGCGACATTGAAAACGATAAAGATACCCCGCCTAATGGTTTAGACGATGATATTCAAGTTACACAATCAAATATCGAATCTCAAATGACTAATATTATTGAGCTAGTCACTTCAGACGAAGTTATGGAAAAAGTAATTAAAAATTTAGATTTAGATCTCACTCCTCAGGAACTTTCTAATGAAATTTCTGCGATCAATGAAAGTTCATCAATACTTGTTATCTCTGCTTCTAATTCGGTTCCCGAAGATGCTGCAAAAATCGCCAATGAAACCGCAACTGTTTTCAAAAATTACTTAGAAACAACTGGTATGTTTAATTACAAATCAGATGGCAAAGATGCTGTTTTCTTTTTGACCGCAACAATTACTAAACAAGCCAAAGCCCCAACTCCTACTGCAGTTTCTAAAAGCCACTATCTATTTTTCGTTTTTGAAGCCATCTTTGTTGGTATAGCTTTAGCCCTTACTTTTGATTTTATTCGGATGATGGCTGTTACTTCTATCAAAGAAAATCTTACAGATGATAACAGCGCTACTCAAGGTGAGCATTTTGCAAGCCCTTCAGCAAAGACAGAATCTACAAAGATAGACTCCGAGCCAAGAAAGCGGTCAAGAAGGCATTCTGATTTTCCACAGTCAATACCTCCTTCAATCCCAGTTCAAACAGACAGCCTTCCGAATACAGACAACCTACCTGATGCCGTTGAAGTTGACAATCAATTAAAAAATTCAATTAAACCATTGATTCCTACTCAAAAGATTGATAGTAACGATGAAAAAACTGAACTTATGTCTCGTGAAGCTGTTAAAGATGCAATAGCAACAGCACTTACTAAAGAGTAATCAAATTAGATAAATTTTTTATAATTATTTCGGTGAACCAAACCAAGAACGATAATAAAGATAAAAATTCCTATTACCATAACTAGAACATCTATCTCCAGTTCCGAACCCCGCATTTAAAGCTGCGGCATTAGGAGTATAAGGTGTATACGCATAAAGAGAAGCAGTTGCAGTGTTTCTAATATAAACATCTTTTGTTCCACAAGAATAACTTGGATTATAGCGAATATAATTATGAGCACCGACAACCTTGCCAAAATAAGCTGTGCCTAAATGTTGATAATTCCTGAATTGCCAGGCAGCATTATAAAGCTGACTAAACAACCCCCCATGAGTTGGATCGCAAGGTGCACCATCAGGACACCCATATCCTAGCGCATAAGTATATGCCCCTGGACTTGGATAAGGAGTTGTAACTAACCCTTGTTCTTTTTGCAATGTCACTAATAGAGCCTTTTCGGAGATATTACAGGCATTCGAAACGGCAGAAATCGCCTCGGCAGCCGACAAGTATTTTCCGGAATCAAAACCAGAACAAAGCTGATCTTTATCTTCATGGATTGAATAAACATGATAATTCTTCATACACCACTGCCCTGAACAAGATGATCCCTTACTATTTAAAAAATCCTGAATTTGCCCAACAGTCATAGTTCCATGTGTGTAAAATTTATAATCAGCAATAATATAACCAGCATCAAATCCACTAGTACTAGCTCCTCCTGGCCCTAAATCTTTTTCCAAAAGCTTCTGTAGCCTATTATCTAAGGCTGTCTGGTCAGCTTCCGAACGTTTGATTCTCACAGTCAGTGATGTTTGTTGCGATTGTAATTGAGCCTGTTTACTAGCAAGTTGAGATTGTAAATTAGCTATCTCATTCTTCTTAGCCTGCGCAGTAGATTGCGCATCCGCAGCAACCTTTTTGTTTGCTTGAGCCTGATTATTTAAATCATCAATTTTTTTAGTAACCGCTTTTAATCTGTCAGCTTTTGAACCAAACTCAGCTGTTTGAGAGGTGTATTTATCTAATAATCTAGTTTCAATTCTCCCTATTTGATCATTCATTTCTAAATTTTTAATGAAATCATCACTATCTCCAGCCCCCATAATTGCTTGGACTTCATTAGCTAAATCTGGAGTCTGCATATCCTCTCTTGCTGCCGAAGCTACAGCAATTTCAGATTCTGAACGCCCCGTTTTTGCAGTATCCAATTGTTTTTCAATTCTAGTTTTATCTTCTTTAGCAGCCGTCAGTCTTTCCTCAATGTCTTTCGCAATTGCGGATGTTCTATCCAATTCTGAATTCGCATTACTTAATTCTAACTGAGCTTTTGGTAAATCATAATTTTGAATTTGATCAACTTGAATGGCAACAGATTTTAATTGATCACTAACCCCTGATAGCTCACCATTTAATTGCGCTTGACGTTGTGATTCTTGCTCAATTAATTGATTTAACTGATCTTCACTTTGATCTTCTGCTTTAGATATCACAATTGGTGAGAAAAAAATTAAAAATAATGCACAAACAAAAAACCAAGCAGTTAGTTTTTTAGAGTCCAAAATGCAAAACCTCCCATTTTTCATTATTTTCATGATGCACAATTTTACTCAAATCTCCAAAATTTCCAAATTTCAATGAAATAATAGTAGACCCCGCACCTGAGATGGCAGTAGCTATTCCTAATTCACGCAACTTTTTTACCCTATTCAAAGATTCAGGATAGACATTTTTTCTAAAATCTTGATGAACAAAATCTTCAGTTCCTTGAAATAATAATTCATTATCGCCATTAATTAACGCCATAATCAGAGTTGCTACTGAAGCTGTGTTTTTAACAGCTAAAGAGCGAAATATCTGCTTTGGCAAAGCTTCTCTAGCATCTTTTGTTGAACAAGGCTCACTATTGACTTGAACAAGAGCTTTCAAATTTTTGTGAACAGGAATCTGAACTACTTCTGAATTCAAAGTAACCAATTGACAACCACCATAGAAACAAGGTGCAACATTATCCCCATGCCCCTCAATCTCTAAAGCACGAGAAAAAATATTCACCCGTTGTGTGCCTTTAGTTAAATCATTCAAAATTGCATCTGCAGCTTTTAAAGATAATATTATTGCCGCCGAAGATGAACCAAGGCCTCGAGCATGTGGAATACTATTTACACAACGTAAATGAAACTTGACTGCCCCAAAACCATTTTGAATTAATTCATTATCAATTAATTTGTATAGCAAATTTCGATTATCGTTAGGAACGTCAATATAACGACCTTGAAGTTCGACTAACTGATCATAATCAAATTTATCACTTAAATTATCAGACCAAAAAACTTCCAATTCATCATAAAATGGTAATGCTAAACCTAAGCAATCAAATCCAGGTCCTAAATTAGCGGAAGTTGCGGGAGCTTTAAATTTTTTAGATTTGATCATTGTGCTCCTTATTTAATTTGCTACACTAGAACCTTAACTAGAACCTTAAATATTATGCGTTGAAGTTTTGCTTGAAGGTTTTACATTTTTCATAAATTCATGATGAACCATTTCAAACGTATTGTGTGACAATGCAAAACTATTATGCAAAACAATCATCGCTAATTTAACACCAGCAAAAATTGCCCAAATTGCAAAAGCTACCGCAAGAGCAACCAAAACATAGCCAATTACTTGATAATTCGGATTAGCCGAGCAAACAGCTGCTGCTTGTGCTGCTCCATATTGCTTAATTGTTAGATCACACTGAGCCTGAATCGAGACATCATAAATTCCTAAGAATCCAGAGCCAACAATTGCTAAAATTAAACTAGAAATAAAAGCAATCACGAGCTGAATTCCCCAGATTCCACCCCCCGAAACTGCAGGGAAAATCTGCACCTTTCTAACTGAAGTGATAAACTCTTGTGGAACAACCGATTTAATCAGCGACTTAGCCCCAACCGCTTGTCCGTCTTTACTCTTATCCCTCTTTTTCATATCTCTCCTTCCAAATATGCTATCTAGCACATTGATTATGAATATATTTATATACCCTTTTTTTTGTAAACTCTTTTCGATAATACTAATTTTTTGTTCATTACCCCAAAACGCCTGCAAATCAACAGTGTTTTGAATACCAGATTTAATCAAAATTTCTATAAAAATTGTTAAAGATGATAAATTTTTCTCACCAAAAATATCTTGTCTATCAGAAGCATTCATTTCCTGAAGTGATTTGAGCAAATCTGAAAGACTTTGCTCTCCTCTTTCAACAATTACGCTATCATCAACCGGTAATGCTGCAAAATGAATATATTTCTCAATCATTGGCTTAACTGACTGATGATTAGCCAAGTCATTCTCAAAAAAAACATCTAAAACATTCAAAGAAAGTTGCGGCCATTTCAAAATGACATCTTTGTCATATTCCCACATATCAAATTCCTTCCTGTTCTGATTCACTATCAATGCCAGAATTGATATTATTCTGAAGTGTATCAACAACCGTAACTTCTGCTTTAGCTGGTGAAATTACTAAAGAATAGTTTGATTTATAAAAATATGTAAAAATAACACTTGTTGCTATTAATATAACAGTTGCTAGGGCAAAAGTAACTCTGAAGGTTATTCTTGATTTAAATAGATTAAATACAGGATGCCCCTCGTAAAGTCTTAATTTTCCTAGAATTCTACCTAAAATAAAGAAAAATAATATTCCAGTTGGTCCTGAAACAATATGAAAACCAAAGATTAGCTCAATAACAGCAAAACCAAACATTGCAATAGCTGTAGTTGAAAAAGGATTCCTTGTTCTAATCTCTCCAATGCCTTTAACAAAAACATAAATTATAGGAATGAAGAACAATAAGCTTCCAACCAATCCCAATTCACAAAGCAAAAGCATGACTGAGCTATGAACAGGATAGCCTAAAGCCAAACCGTAACTTGAGTTTCTTAGCAAATCAGTTGAAAAATGATTTACACCATTACCAAATAAAAAATTCCAAGGTGAGCTTGTCCAACTATTCCAGGCTAAGCTCAATAAATCTTTTTGAATAACATCATCACTTCTTGGTGAAAGATTTACAATCAAATGTGAACCAAAAATTCCAATAATAACAAGAATAGCAACGATCAAAGCAAAAAGAGATTTTTTATTTTTTAATAATTGCAAATCTTTTTTGTAAGAGGCAATAACAACAAAAATAATGAATGTTAAAACCATTCCAGTAATTCCTGGACGTGACCAAGTAAATATATCCATTACAAAAAATAGTGCAAAAAGTGACCATCCCATAATTCTATACTTACGATGTTTATCCAGTAAAGTAGGCATTAGTGAAATCATCAATAAACCAATAAAAACAGAAGCCTCTGAAGCATCCTTCCAGTAAAATGAATAAGGTGTATTCTCAACATTGCCAATTGAACCAGATTGATTAAAAATTTGCTCAAGCAATTTTGAAACTAAAATTACTGCCACAACTGATAAAGTCCCAATTGTCCATTTTGCTCTGGTTCTAGGGTTCTTTCCAACGTAATATCCAACGCACCAAGTTAAAAAGTAAGTAAATATTTGAATATATCCCGAAAAGTCATATCCGTGAATTGATCTTGTCAGCCACATAACCACATCAAAAATAGTTACAAAAATCAATAGCGGAATCGTAGCAAACACACGAAGCTCTAGATTCTTTCTATGCTGAATTAGAGCAAAAATCGCAATTATTAATAAAAAAATAGTTAATACGAATATTTCAAACTGTAAACGTGAAATATCAACAAAATGAGCATCATCAGAAGTGTGGAAAACAATAAATTTACCAGAACCAAAAAGCACGAAATACAGGACAATAATCCACATTATTTGTGCAAAAAATTTTTTCTTTGAAACAAGTAATAACACAATCGGAACAGCTAGTGACCCAATTAACTCTGCAATACTTACCAATGCCATATTAAATATTATATCAGTTCTACCTAAAAAAAATATTAAAATAAAAACCCCGCTTTTGCGGGGTCTCTATTTTAAAGGAAGTACATGAAATGATTAAATAACACAAATCAAATCGTTAACGAACCACCTTTCCAGCTTTAATGCATGCAGCGCATACATTTTGCTTTTTAGTAGTACCGTTAACTCTAGTTCTAACCGATTGGATATTTGGATTCCATCTACGATTTGTTTTTAAATGCGAGTGAGACACACTATGTCCGAATTCAGGACCTTTTCCGCAAATTTCACATTTAGATGCCATTTTTATCTCTCTCTTTCGTTTAATTAATTACTTAATAGAATAATCTACTCATCGCTATTAAGTTAGCTTCTTAAATATTATAACAGATAGGTTATTCATTGTCAAAATCAACCAAGAACACCGAAGTGTCTGAATATCTTTTCTTTTCGATATTTTTAATTTGATTTATTCTTGACAATAGAACATCAACCAGTGATCTTGAATCTCTTTCAATAACAATAATTCCTCTTTCACCTTCTTGTGTTTTTAGCAATTTACTATCGTTTATTTTTTTAACAATTTGAAATATTTTTTCATCACTAAAATCATATGGTGGGTCAATAAAGATTACATCATATTGTTTATTTTGCATTTTCCCTATTTGTGACAAATATACATCTGCATCTTTTTGCCAAAGGTGGACATAACCCATAATTTTTAGGTTGCGGACATTAGCCTTAATTACTTTATTCGCCTCACTTGATTTATCTATCAAATCGGCTGATAAAGCTCCTCTTGAAAGAGATTCAATTGCTAACGCTCCCGATCCTGCAAATAAGTCAAGAATTGCCGAATTTTCTAAATACCCCCTATGTTCCAACAATTGGAACAAGGATTCTTTTACCCGATCTTGAGTTGGACGTGTTAACGAACTTTGTGGAGTAAGTATTTTTTGACCTTTAAATTTTCCCGAAATAACTCTCATATTTGATTTTATGCAATTAAATTTTATATTTTGGAGAAGGAAATTTAGTTGTTTCTCTCTTTGATTGTTCTTCTGTAGGTTCAAGTTCAATAACTTTTGAATCTGGAACTAACTCTTCTAACTTAGCAACGACTCCTTGAACTAAATCTTCTGGGACAGATGCACCAGAGGTTATTCCAATTTGTTCAAATCTAGGTAAATCTATATCAAGTTCTTGACAATTATCAATCTGAACAACTTCAAAACCTTGTTGAATAGATTTTTCTGCTAGCCGCTTTGTATTTGATGAATTTTGCGAACCAACTACTATAATTAATGCTTTATTTTTATCTAACTTATCAAGTAAATTTTGAACTGCTTCTTGTCTGTTAGTTGTAGCATAACAAATATCTGAACTATTTGGAGCTTGCAAATTTGGGAATTTTTCCTTTAGCTCATTAATTATTTTTTGCGAGTCCAGAATAGATAAAGTCGTTTGTGTTAAGTATATCAATTTTTTATTTTTATACTTTTCTTTATCTTCGTCTCTATCTACATCTTTATCTAAGTTATGAACATCTTTTACCGTTTCAATAACCTTAACTTCTGCTCCGGATGCTAATGCTTCTCCAAGAGTTCCTTGCAATTCGTCGTGCCCATTATGCCCAATCAAAAAAATTACATATCCTTTTTTAGCAAAACGAATAGCCTCGCTGTGAACCTTAGCAACAAGAGGACAAGTTAAATCAACGGTTATTAATTTCTTTTGATTTGCTTCTTTACGAACTCTAGGAGAAACGCCGTGTGCTGAAAAAACTAAAAGTTCACCATCAGGTACTTCTGAAATTTCCTGAACAAAAGTTACCCCTTCTTGTTGAAAACGTGATACTAATTCTTTGTTGTGAACTATTTCTTTAAGAACAAAAATTGGACGAACTTTACTTTTTTCCCGAACGTCTTTAACAATTTGCGATAGAGTATTTACAGCTCGTGTAACCCCAGCACAAAAACCTCTTGGATTTGCTAAATATATCGGTAACATATAATAAATTTTAGCCTTATTATTTTAGCCTTGAATTAATCTTGGTCCATATTTCAAAACTACAATTAAAACAATGATTAAAATCACAATAATTTCAATCATTAATTCAACACCACTCGCAATTAAAGATTGCAATTTATTATTGAATTTCTCAGAAAATGGCAGATATTGAGCCAAAACATTATAGTGAAGTTGTGAAAAGAATTGAAAAGTAGTTGAAACCATTAACAGCAAACACCAAGGACACATTGCCCCAATTACAAAAGAACTTTGATAGAAAAGCCAATATGCAAAAATTAAAGCACACAAATTGCCGATTTGAGATGCAGTCATAAACCATTTAGGCATTTTAGTTCCGCAAATTAACAGAACTGCAATGGTAATAAATACAGCTTCAAATATCATACCTAAGAAAGCATTAGGAACTGTAAAGTCCCCAAAAAATGGCAAAATTTTTCCTAGAATTTCAGCCTGATCGCTAGCAGCAACAGTCGAACAACTCAATACGGCATTTATATCACAAGAAAAACGAGATCCAGGATTTCTTGCTTCAAAAAGTGCCTCAATTGACAACATAAAACTGGCCAACATTGCCAATAAACTAAATATTAGAAAAACAATTCCAACATACCCTTTTGTGTGACGAATACCCTTAATTGATTCTTTAATTGGTGAAAAAACGTTCATATATACATTATATGCTAATTCAATCAAGTAAATTAGGTAATTGGACGCATACCAGATTCTGTTGAAAAATAAATAAATAGGATTCTCCAGTAAAATGTTAATATAACAAAACAAAAAAAAGGAGAACCCTATGACTAATAATATAT
>JAISHP010000001.1 GCA_031262545.1 Candidatus Ancillula hodotermitis
CCGCCGACGTTTTGGCAATTCCAGTGTTTCTAATTTCACTTTCTCGCATATTATTTGCTTGCCTAGCACCAGATAATTGCTCAACATTGTTGGCAATTACTTGCGGGTAATTACAAACAATTGGACAATTATAATTATTATCTGAATCTTTAGTTTCTGCTTGTTCAAAAGTAATACAAGGATAAAAAATTCTATTGATTCCTTTTTCCAACAAATCAACAATATGTCCATGTACCATCTTTGCCGGATAACAAATATTTTCCGAAGCGATAGAATCCATTCCTTTTTCAAAAAGTTTGTGATCTGAGCGTCCAGAAAGCTTTACTTCAAATCCAAGCTCAGAAAGGACAGTCATCCAGAATGGAAAATTCTCATATTGATTCAAAACCCTAGGAATTCCAATTACGCCACGATAAGGTTTATCTTGCTCTTCTGCTCTTTTTTCGGTTAAACGTTTATAATCAAACGTTCTATGATATTTGTAGTCATACAGGTTTGGCAATTCAGATTTTTTAATTTCTGGATTACCACCTCTTTCGCAACGATTTCCTGTCACATAATAACTTCCATCGTTAAAATGTGAAATAGTCAAAGAACAGTGGTTCGGGCAAAGTGGGCACTTTGTTTGCTCCGTTTCAATAGTAATTTTATCCAATTCTAAAAGCCCAAGCAAAGAAGAAGGTGCACCTGGCTTAAATCGCTTTTGAGCAATTAAAGCCGCACCATAAGCCCCCATCAATCCTGAAATCGTTGGACGTGTTACTTCTTGATTTGTTAACAATTCAAAAGCTCGCAAAACTGCATTATTCAAAAAAGTTCCGCCCTGAACAACAACATTAGTTCCTAACTGTTTAGGGTCTCTCAATTTAATTACTTTATAAAGCGCATTACGAACAACCGAGTAGCTCAATCCTGCTGAAATATCTGCTAAAGTTGCACCTTCCTTTTGAGCCTGTTTAACAGAAGAATTCATAAAAACAGTGCATCTTGAACCTAAATCAACAGGAGATTTTGATTCTAAAGCTGCTGCTGCGAAATCTTGAATTGATTGCCCCATAGCAGCGGAAAAAGTTTGCAAAAATGAGCCACACCCCGAAGAACAAGCCTCATTAACAGCTATTGATTCAATCACACCCTGTCCATCATCTGTTCTACCAACAGTAAGATACTTCATATCTTGCCCGCCAATATCAATGATTGATGTCACGCCAGGAGAAATATGTTCAGCTGCTGTATAGTGTGCAACAGTTTCAACCTCTCCTTCATCAACGTGCAAAGCTGCCTTGATTAATCCTTCACCATAACCAGTAATGCAACTATTTGCAATAATGGCAGTTCTTGGCAATTTTGTCCGAATATCTTTAATTATTTCAACCGCACGTCCAACCGGATCTCCCTCGTTAGAAGCGTAGTAATCATACAGCATATTATCATCACTATCAAGCAAAACAGCTTTAATCGTTGTTGACCCAGCATCAATCCCAAGGAAAACAGCTCCTTCAGCTTGCTCAATCGCCTTTCTACTAACTGCCCCATCATTCTCGTGCCGCTTAGAGAATTCGGCAAATTCTTCATCATCTTCAAACAAAGCCCGCATTCTAACAGTATCACTAGCCTGAATTTGGTAATCTTTTAATTTCTGAATTAACTTTTCCAAAGTTGGCAACTCTTTTTTATCTTTTGCTAAAATATCTCTAGCTAACAGGGCTGACCCAATTGCCACATATAACTGAGCATTTTGTGGAGTATCAAATGAATCTACTTGTTCTCCCAGTGAACGGACAAAAGCTTGCCTTAATTCAGGCATAAAGTATAGAGGACCACCAAGAAAAACCACATTCCCACGAATCGGGCGACCACAAGCTAAACCGGCAATTGTCTGTGTCGCTACAGCTTGGAAAATAGAAGCAGCCAAATCTTCCGATGGTGCACCATCATTAATTAACGGTTGCAAATCGGTTTTTGCAAAAACTCCACACCGGCTTGCAATAGGATATAAGTTATTATAGTTAGAAGCTAATTTATTTAACCCAGCAGCATCAGTTTTCAAAAGTGTCGCCATTTGATCGATAAAAGATCCAGTTCCTCCTGCACAGCTTCCATTCATTCTCTGTTCCGGAGTTGGATGTAAATAAGTAATTTTAGCATCTTCTCCACCAAGCTCTATAATCACATCAGCTTCTGGATTATATTCTTTGATTGCCTTAGTTTCAGCAATTACTTCTTGAACAAATTCTATTCCAGCAGCTTTCGCCACACCCAAACCAGCCGATCCAGTTAACGCTGCTCTAACCTTTATCTTTGAAGCAACTTCAGCCTTATATTTTTGACCTAGGCCAGATGCTGCATCTTGCAAAATTTCTAAAATTGAACCACGAATATCAGCATGATGACGTCTATAAGATGAGTATATCATCTGCTTATCTAATCCATCATTACTTCTTTCTGGATTTAAAACAGCAACTTTTACAGTAGTAGAACCAACATCAAGCCCCAAATCAAGAACTATTTCATCATCATTCATACTTAAATATTATAACTTGATTTTTTCAGATTACTTGATTTTTTCAGATTACTCGCAATTCGAAATCAAAAATATTTTTTCCCAAGGAAAAACATCATCTGCGTCTTGACTAAAAGACATATAATGAGAATGTTCACCAGTTGATACGAAATTATCAACATTTGAAGATAACTCAATAAGTGATTTTACCGAAAAATCAAAATTATTTAAAACAAGTTCTTTTAATTCTTGATTTGGGATTTTTTCCGTTCCGTAAGTGTCTATATTAATCATAGTTGGCAAGGCCTCTCCAATAGCATACGCTAAAGACACCTGAACCTTTTCTGCCAAATCAGACTTCACAATGGATTTTGCAACATATCGAGCAAAATATGCAGCTGAACGATCGACTTTTGTCAAATCTTTTCCAGAATATGACCCACCACCAATTGGGGCATTCCCTCCATAATTATCAACGACCAACTTACGTCCTGTGAGTCCGCTATCAGAAACAGGTCCTCCCACATTCCAAGGTCCAGCTGGATTAATATGAAATACAGTTTTATCATCAACTCTAAATGTAAACTTATTTTTTTCAAGATAATGATTAATTGCATCTTCGCAAAAATGTTTTAAATAACCTTGTAATTCATTAAAATCAACATCTTCGATATGTTGAGTACTCAAAACAACATCTGTTATTTTGGCAGGTTGATTAATTCCTTCTTCAGTGTATTGATATTGAACAGTAACCTGCGTTTTAGCATCAGGTCTAAGAACTTTAGCCAAGAAACTATCAGCACCAAAGCGTGCTTTTTCTAATTCCACCTGCAATAAATGAGCTAAAACAAAATGCAAACTGTGACACTCTGGTGTTTCTACAACAGCATATCCAAACATTATTCCTTGATCGCCTGCACCAATTTCTTTTTTAATATCATTCTCACTAACCGCATTATCAATTTCACTAGACTGTTTGACAATATCAACCACAATTTTTGGAGAGTATTCATCTCTTTTATACCCGATATAGTCCAATCGTTTCCAAGCAATATGTTCAACACTTTTATAAAACTCTTCTTTATCATAGACCAAACGTGAATCAACTTCACCAAAAATAAACAATTTATCAGCTGCACAAGCCACCTCAACAGCCGAGTGAGCATCTGGAAGTAGTGTTCTTAAATAATCTAAAACTGCATCAGCTATAGAATCAGCAACTTTATCAGGATGCCCGATTGAAACAGCCTCCGAAGTCTGCTCAAACAATATCATATTTTTAACTATATTAGTCATAATGTCTCCATTTCAATTACAATTTGCTTTTGGAGAGACCGCCTCTTCAAAAGGATTCACCTTTAAGCCGTGACATTCTTTGTTATATTTATATTATACCTTTTTTAATATATACTATGCAAGCAGCCTATAGTTACAGAAAGTATAGAGATAATATAAATTACCGTAATAATTTCAATTGCTAAAGTTTTAGGTTGTTTTATTTTAAGTGACTTTTTTGAGATTTTTTTATTCGCAGAAGTAACAAAAAACGGAATTATCATCAATGGAATTAGCGGTAAATAATATCTGGCTTGAACACCCCAAACACTATTCATTCCCACTGGTGTAAACTCAAAATAAAGAGCAATGGAAATCAACGCAATTGAGCCGGCGCCAAGTAGAAAAATTAAAGTTCGTAAAATTTTATTCATCTTAATATCTGATTTTTTTGATTTCACCAAAACTAATGCAAATCCAAAATATAACATCACAAACAATAATCCAGGAACTTTTATATTTCTAAAAGGAACTTCATTTGCCAAGGATACCCAGACTGGGCTGGCCGAAGTATCATCCCAACGATTATCTAACAAAGAATTCCAGATCGCGTGAAACCCTGTGTTAAAATTATCACTACTAGCCAAAACCCAATCAATTTGACCGGCAGGATCTGATTTATTACCAAAATAATATTGACCAACATGAATTAGATTAATTTGCAAATACCACACAAAAAATACTATAACCCCGAATCCGAATATCGAACAAATTTTAATAATATCATTTTTATCTCTCAAAGAAATGCAAGCAATTGGCAAGGAAAAAAGTAAACAGATTATTGGAAAATAAGTAATTTTTAAAAGTGCAATTAGAAATACTAAAACACATAGAACTAAAATATCTTTATTTTTCAAATTGCTGTTTTTAGTTTGATACTTCTTTATATATCTTAATATCACTGCAGTAAATAATAAACAAATTCCAACAGTCATCCCATCAGCCGAAACTGCGGTTAATTGAATTAACATCGGTGGCAAAATACACAAAAACATAATACATCGTTTAAATACTAAAGATCCAATTGGTATTAATTTGATTGCTAAGAATATCAATAAAGTCGTAGCCAAGAATCCCAGCAATCTTGATAAAATAAAAGTGAAACTATTTGATAGATTAAATAATTGCCCCGCTTTTACAGCAATAACTTGCGGAAGATACACAATTGGTGAATATATTGCTGTATTTGTATTAGCGACTTCAATTTTATTTCCATAATTTATTCCAATATCGCCTGAATCATCAAATTCAGAACTAGCCCACCAAGGAAATGAAAAATGGTAATCTTTACTGTATGTCTGAGCCGCTCCTGTTTCCAGCATCTTAGCCACATCTTCAGAAACTACACCTCCGTAAAACGCATTAGGAATATCTTTCAAATTATCTTCAGTAACATCCGAGCCCATAACCATTTTAGTCCACTCAGTTGGATGCCCAATATTCTGCGGAATAATTTGGCCATTCGCAATTTCATTTACCCTAAGGTAATGCTCCTTTTCATCATGATTAAATCCAGGAGGAACAAGTAGTGCAAAAAATAGACCAAAAACCACAACAATAATTAAATACTGCCACTCTATTTTGGTTTTTAATTTCGTTATTAGCAAATTGATAAACTTTTCTCCTTTTTGCACTTTAACATTATATATTTATTACCTTGATTATAAATTAAAATAAGTTAAATTTTACCAAAACCCATCGATCTTTTATTTGTTCAAAAACAAGCATATATGTGGTAATTTTTCCTTTTTGTCGGAAAACGATAATTAAACCACATCGACATTTATTTATTCTATAAGTTCTTGAACGAACAATTTCTGGTGTAGCAACCTTTGAATTTCTAGCCACATTATGCGAATAAATAATTTTTAAATTATTCAATTCATCATAAATCTCAGGTCTGACGAATCCTGCTAGACTATCAAACGTATGTCGATCTTCCATACCTTCGTAAATATAAACACCTATTTTGATTCCATACTGTGCCGGTGTCCCTAAAATCGGCTCTGAATTTTCTGCAAGTCCAGGCATTTTCAATTCTTTATATTCATTCTCTTCTGGAGATTGATTGTTCTCACCAATAGCTTTAATATGATGTGTTGGTATCGTTATTAAATCCTCCAAAGAAAACACAATGTGTGACTTAATCAGACTATGTGGATTAACTTTACGTTTTATTGAATTATTATTTTTTACTTCTCTCATACAATATAGTATATCACTATATTTAAACCAACTAAAAACTCAACTAAATATATAATTTATTTAGTGATTATCATAAAATTCAACAGCATCGGCAATTGGACCATCAAAAAGTAATTTACCTTTTTCAAGAACAATTCCACGCTCGCAAAATTCTTCGGCTGTAGCCAAAGAGTGTGTCACAAACAAAACTGTAACATCTTCTCTACATCTAATTTCATCAATTTTTTGTCGGCATTTTTCCTGGAACTTCTTATCCCCAACCGAAAGTGCCTCATCAATAACTAAAATATCTGGTTCGGTAAAGGCTATAACAGCAAACCCTAATCGTGCCTTCATTCCCGAAGAATAAGTTCTAACAGGTTGATCAATATATTCACCCAAATTTGAAAATTCAACAATATCTTCTTCAACAACCGCGATTTCTTTCTTAGGAATTCCTAATAACATTGCCTTTAAATAGATATTATCTCTTCCAGTAAATTCAACATCAAAACCAGCCGTTAATTCAAGCAGAGCTGAAACTCTTCCAGTAACTTTACACGTTCCACTTGTTGGATAGACAACACCTGTAATCATTTTCAAAATAGTTGATTTGCCAGCACCATTTTCGCCAATTAAGGCCACAGATTCACCTTTACGAATTTGTAAAGTAATATCATTAGTTGCTTTTTTTATTGTATAAGTAGGCTTAAAATCTTGATATTTTGAATCAATCTCAGACTTCACTTGCTGCTGTTTTTCATGCTGTTTCTTAGCTCTTTTTCTTGAAAAAGAAGCTGGTAAAAACAAATCAATTAATCTTTGCTTATCATTTTTGAATAATTTATACTCTTTTACTAAATGATTGATATCAATTACTACTGGTTCTTTTGAAAAATCTTGTTGTAAATCATCAGATGACATCAGCCAACTCCTTACGAGTTCTTTTTCCGACAAATAATCCTAGCCAGAGAATTATTATCATTTCAACAATAAAAGCACAAAGCATATTTGGTCTTTGCCAAATCCACTCATTCAAACAAATCGAATGACGATATCCTTCAACCAAGAAAGTTACTGGATTGATTTTTAGGAGCCAACGCATTGTCTTTGAACCGATAGATTCAATATTAAATAAAATTCCTGACATCCAAAAAAGGCCTTGTAAAAAAGTCTTCATTAATGCTGAAAAATCTTTCGAAAGAACTGTTAGTGGAGCTAATACTTGCGATAAAGCCCAAAGGAACATAATTGACAATATTAGATATAGTGGTAATTGAACCCAGTAAACAGAAAATATCAAATTCCCACTTACACCAAGAAGTAAAAATGCAATAATAATTAAAATTAAATGCACTAATAAATCTGAGATAATTGTAAAAGAAGGAATAATGTTCACAGGAAATTTCATTTTATTAATCAAAAATTTATATTTATTCATAGAACCCATTCCTGAGCGAATTCCATCATTTATAAAGAACCAAGCTGCCAATCCAACGACTAACCAAGTTAAGAAAATATTTTCGTCAATACCATTTTTTTTAGTAGTCTTAAGTCCAACTGTTAAAACGAACCAATAGATAAAAAGCATAAAAGCTGGCTTAATAATAGCCCAACTCCATCCTAAAGCTGCTCCTGAGAATTTCCTTTTCAAGTCTACAACAGCCATACCCCACAATTGCTTGTGGAATTTAATGTGATCTTTTAAAATATTACCCACTAGATATATTATATCTTTATTTTTTATATTCACTACTTTAGAATATAAAGATTTTGTAAAATTTTTCTTTTTTGTTCACCCCGTGTTCACCCTAAGAGACTTTATAAATCGGCTTTATTATGCTTTAAAAGTTTTCTAATATTTTCAAAATATCAAATCTTGCAACAAAGTAATATAAAATATATACTATTATTAAGATATTTATCTTAGCAAGGAAATGTCTACATGACCTATACTATACTCATCACAATTTTAACACTTTTCCCAGTGTTACTTCTTTTGTAGACATTTCCTTTTTTTATGTTCATTTTTTAAGACTATAATGTATTTATGAGGAATTATTTTACAAAATATTTTAATCGTACTTGGGGTAGTTTTTTAGCATTAGGTATTTTTGGTTTATTATTCGGTATTGTTTGCTTACTCTTACCTTGGGCAACAGCTCTTTCAATTGTTATGATTGCTGGAGTTTTATTACTTATTGCTGGAATTGCATCAATAATTAACGCAATTAATGACAAATTAGATTCAAAAAATACTGCTATTACCGGTCTTGGAGTATTCTGGACAATTAAGTTAGTTATTTCAATAATTATTGCACTATTAGGATTATATTTTGTCTTAAATCCAAATTCAGCATTAAGTATTCTTGCATTGATTATCGGATTAATTATTTTAGTTCGTGGAATTTTTGATCTATCAGCATATTCTTCTGCCCGTGAAAATGATAATTTACAAGCATACCACGCAATTAACAAGGGGGAAAGAACAGCTTGGATGGCTTGCGGAATTCTCGGAATTATAGTTGGAGCTTTTTTTGTTTTATTTCCATGGATAGCAGGCGGTTTAACAGCCAGTGTTCTCTGTATAGTTGTTGGAGTTTACTCTCTAATCTGGAGCATCAACTCCATTATTTATGCTATCCAACTTCGTAAATCTTTAAAATAATTACAGTCATCCTGAAACTGACACTCTTGTTATACTGATACTGAATCAAGTTCAGCATTATATTTTCAAGTTTAAAATAGCTATAACCACCTCACCACTGCGTGGTCCCCTCCTCCACAGGAGGAGAACAGTTCCCCTCTTTGGAGGGGTGGCAGCGAAGCGGAAATGATGCTGACTTGAACTTCTGCGCTCCTGACAGAACAGTTCCCCTCTTTGGAGGGGTGCCCGTAGGGTGGGGTGGTTAGTTACTCTATTTAAAAAAGTGTTAAATCTTCCTGTTATTCTTTCTCTAATCCCCAAGTAGTTACTTCTCTATGCTCTTCGCTTAGTTTAGAATATCCTCCAAGGTTTAGATCAGTTCCATCATAAGATAAGA
>JAISHP010000051.1 GCA_031262545.1 Candidatus Ancillula hodotermitis
CTCGATCTTGGTGCGCCGCACCACATAACGTTTTGTACCCCTAATGAATGACACGGCTCTCAAACTCCGCGCGTGGTTTAATAAGTTCTAATTGAGTTTTGTACCCCTAATGAATGACACGGCTCTCAAACTATTAGTGTGGTTGATTCAGCTGGAAAGAGGTTTTGTACCCCTAATGAATGACACGGCTCTCAAACCACCTTATCGGCTTTACCGCTTATGTCTACGTTTTGTACCCCTAATGAATGACACGGCTCTCAAACGGAGTTGTTAGACAACTTCTTATCAGAACTCGTTTTGTACCCCTAATGAATGACACGGCTCTCAAACAATACGAGTCAGACCACCGAGCGGGCTCAAGTTTTGTACCCCTAATGAATGACACGGCTCTCAAACGCGATTCTCTCAACGAGCTCATCGTCATCGGTTTTGTACCCCTAATGAATGACACGGCTCTCAAACGTGTATGGTCACGCCGTCGTTCTCGTTAAAGTTTTGTACCCCTAATGAATGACACGGCTCTCAAACCTCAAATTTGAAAACTACACGGATATGTCAGCATCAAAGATACATTAATATTATACATTTAATTACAATAAATCAGCCGTTAGCAATTCTTCGAGTCAAAATCTCATCCCGAAGATATAACCCAAGTGCTTCATAAATCTGCTCAACTTTCCAGCCGTTCTTAAAAGCATAAGACTGAAATTTATTTATTTCTTCAGAAGTTGCAGTTTCACCAATAGCAGAAATTGATTGCTCTTGAACAGTATACTCATTTGCAGCACCACTATCAACAACAAACTTATTGAGCTTGTCAAATTTACTATCAACAAATTTTTTACCCTCTAGGTCAATAAATATTTTCTCGCCTGATTGTGTCAACTTGATAGGTGAATTTCCATGAGAAACCATAGAGCCTTTTAACCAAGAAACATCTTCAGACAACCTATCTACAATTGGTTCAAGTCTGTCCATTCTTTTTTCCAAACCACCAATTCTGGTATTGATGACGCCAAAGACAGAGCCAAAACCAACAAGACTTACAACAATTGAAATAAGACCAGTAACTTCTGCGATTGAAAATTGATCCATACTATTTATTATACACTATTTACCACACCTCAGCCAAGTCTTCAGTAACCAATATTCTCTTGGCAAAATTAGGTTTAATTCTTAAATCAGAAGAGTCGAAAAAGATGACATTATATTCATTATCATTGCAATATTCAGCCAGCTCGTTATATTCTTTTAAGTTCAGGAAAGAACCAAGATTGACAAAACAAATAATCTTATATTTTAACTTTTCAATCAATAACTTTGTATATTCTTCTAGTCTTTCCAAAAAACTCATTCCTGACAAATCAACCGAAAAACCAACAGCTTTCAAGAGTGAATCAATAGTAAAATCATCCTCAAAAGAATACTCTATCATTTCCTCAGAATTTGCTATCAAAGAATCTAAATACTTACTAACGGTAGATCTAAGTGCGAATGTTTTAGCTTCCATTTCAGATGAAATTGCCAATTCGTTAAAATTAGAATATATTTTATTTATAATTTTACGATCTTTAAAATCTATATCAAAAGGATTAGTTAAACAATAGATGCAAGTAGATAATGTCAGCATCTTTTCTTTATCAACCAACTCAACGCAATCAGATTCGTCTGCCCCTGAAATTGCGGAAATAAAAGTTCTATAAAAATGTGGATTTTTTATAACGCATTGATAAATATAATTGTTCTCAAAATCAAATTCAAACTCTAACTCCTTATGAATTAATTTCATATCACGATCACCCTTTCATCATTTTGTATATAAATACTTTGCTCGCCTCCCACAATCCACTTTCCTCTTTTGAATTGTTTATCAGTAATCGAGACCATCCACACTTGCCCTTGAAGAGGTTTAATTTTTTCCACAAATTGCTCAACTCTATTTGCTTGCTGGTGATTAAGTGCAAGTTTGCGGTACATAGAATATTGCATCATAACAAATCCTTCTTGTATTAACTTCTTGCGAAATACCCTATACCTTCTCCGTTGAGTTGCGGTTTCTACTGGTAAATCAAACATTACTAAAACTTGCATAAATCTACAACGCACCCCTTCCCCCTAATTAGTTATTTTTCTATATTTTCAACCAGGCTTGGACTATTTTCTGTCAAAGCTGTCAAGCAATCTCTAACAAATAGAGTAATGGCATTATTTAGCCATTGCTTTTGACCTTTGTACTTTACTTGCCCTTTCATAAAAAATGTCATTGAAGTTTTCTCATCTGTCTCGAATTTATCAAAATTCTTATCATAAACAAACCTGTCAACAACAGGTCGAAAAATTTCCATCAAATCACAAGAAAGATTGAAATTATTGAATTGATTATCATGGAAAATACCAAGCTGAGTTAGATATCCATTAGAACTAACCTCACGATTGATTGAAGAAAGTAGAATAGCATATCCATAATTCAGAGCTGAATTACAATGATCTTCCGAGTGCCTAACAAAACCCTCACCAAAGAAACGATTGAAGTAAATTTTAGCAGCATGTCCTTCTCGATTAGTTACATCGCCTTCCTCAACTTGCTTGGCAAATTCAATTAACGAATTATAACTCTTATCATCGCCTATATATTTAAGATTTTCCGCTTGATTAGCAATTTTAAACTGGACAATTCTTTGCCAAACCTCGTTTTTAGTTTGTTGTTTCCAGGCAATTTGTTCTTTAATTGTCAAAACCTGATCATGAGAACCATAAAGACTACATATTTCAGAATAAGGGTTATGTTGATGATCACAAAATATAACTTTGACTTTATTATTTGCAAGTTCATTCAAAAGATAGGCTGTCAAAGTAATGGCAGTTGATTCAAAAATGACAGTCCCGAGTTCAGAAATATGTACCCTTTTCTCGCCATCGTCATCTAGGGTGCGTATCACCATATAGCCACCCTTGTAATCGACTTTTGCTCGTTTGGTAATCACAAGAGTGCGCCAAGACATCTTTATCCTTTTGGATGACGAGCTTTAGCTATTTTGACCCTCTCGGTAATTAGACGATTATACCTCTCTGGGTCTGCTAGAGTATGAAAAGCTTGCACAGCAATAACTTCTAAATAATCATCATCTATGAAATAGATTATCGCAACATTATGAGAAGGTAAATCAAAACGACGGATAGTATCTTCATCTTCCCACATTCTGTGATTGCGTGGGAACGTGGTCAGCGAACGCAATGCCCTGGCAACAGAATCGGCAAATTTTAATTCAGACTTTTTACCATCTCCATTTTCTCCATACCATTGAGTTAGCTGAGCAATATCTCTATCTACTTCTCTGAGTGTATCAACAGACCAAACTTCAACATCATCACTGAACATAGCGTTCTTCAATTCCTTTATACATATTTTTTATAAAAACTTCCAGCGGTATACGATTGCCCCTATCCTTAGCAAACTCCACACGTGAACGCACCATGTCGTTAAACGCATCAGAACCATCATCAACTGGAGCCCCAGTTGAACCTCGCAAAATTCCATCTTCATCTCTAGCTAATTCCATAATATTTCTCCTTAATAATTAACAGTATAGCACCTATTTCGGTTGGTAAGTTTTCAAATCAATTCTTTTTTCAAAAAGACCGGTCACTGATTGTTGAATTAGAAGACAAGAATTAGCATCTGAGATTTTAAAAGCCGCACCATTAGCACCTGACATACCTTTTCCTCCTATCAACAACAAATCCGCATTCGCCCCAGGAACAGAGTTAAATAATTTCAAAACTTGAAACAAAACATAAACTTGATTATTTATATCAAGTGAAACAAAATCATCTCTATGCTCTAACAATAATTGCCCTTGAGAATTCGGTCTATTTTTATAACCAGCCAACTGCATTATTTCGCAAAACTTATCATACAATTTAATATTTTGCTCAGATGAGATTTTATCATATTTGCTCGATAAAATGACATATTTTTTAGTTTTCGCCTCTGCCATTTTGTCCGAATACTTAATTACTCGTTTGAGGTAATGAGTTTGTTTTTTGCCCAAAGTCAAACTATACCCGTTCTTATAAGCCTTCTCACCAGTAATATTCATTCTATAACCATTCCAGACAAGCAAACTTTTCAAAGGAAGACGACAAATAACTTTACCTTCTAAATATTTTTCCAAATCTGCGATCTTTTCCCTTTTGTCATACATTAAAGGAATGCCACGAATAACTCTATCTCCATTATCCATATCAACCACAGCAAGTTCAGAGAATTTAATTGAACTAAATTGTCCGTATTTTTCAATCTGCTGAAGGTTTTTATCACTTGCCTTGATCTTGATTCCTGTAGAGTTATTTTTTCCTTTTGGATACAAGGTCAAATCAAACAACTGACCATTGTTTTTTCTGGTTTCATTTGAAACAATGACATCATTCTTGCTTGCTTGACTTATAACTTGCGAACGAGTTTGTTGATAACTCCAAATTAATTCACCATCACCGTTAGAAAAAGTCACATTCCTAAAATCATACTCTTTGCCAGTTTTTTTACTAATGCCATGTTTATCCTCGCCGAAAATGGTATGAAAATTCAGGCTCCAGTCTTTTTCTTGAGATAATTTTACAATTTTATTTTTTGAAAAATAGCGTTTTGTAAACCTCTCATGCAAAACATTGCCCACAACAATATTCAAGTAGGCATCTTTAGCATGATGAAGATTATTCAAGTCACGAACTTTGACAATATCATATTTTTGTCTAAATTCAGAGACGTCAGGAGCTTTAACATAGACGATATCAGTATCCGCAAATAACTGTTCAAGAATTCCAGCCAAAGCTTTTGTTGATTGTCTAGTATCAACTAACTGCCTGTTGACAAATTTATTTAACTCATCATCAGTTAATTCGGTTGAACGAACTAATCTTTGATACTTCTCAGAAGTGATTAAACCATTATCTTTCCAAGTTTTCCAAATAAGTGCCATATCGGTGCGAATTTTAGCAGATAGTGGATATTCATCGGACTTTTTAGAATTATGTTCTTTATGAACTAATACCAAATTGTTAGTAATACTATCATCTTTAGTCTTTGAACGAGGATAGATATGATCTCTATCAGTTTTGAGACTATTGAACAAATCCTCTTCATTAATATCTTTACCACAATATGCACACTTCCCCATTTGCATATAATAAAGATAAAGATTTTTAGCATTGAGGTCACTGTCTTCACGATTTAGCAAACTTTGATTTACTTTTACAAAATAATTCTCTCTTGCCAAATCGCCTTTTATACTCTTGTAAATAGTTTGTATTTGACTTTTGCGACTACTCTTCTGATTACCTTTTTCTCCAACTTCACGAGCCATCTCAATCATGATTTTCTTAGGTTCATGCCCAATTGAATCGACAATTTCCTTAACAACTTTCATTGCTTGCCAAATCATTTTCTTTACAGAAGGTGAACAATATAGGCTATCAACAGTCTCATATTTCCAAGAGATTTCCACACCTTCGGAATCATCAGCGTTGAATTGGTGGATTTTTTTATCAAACCCAATACCCTTTGCCAACAATTCCATAAAGTTGTAATTGCTATATTTAAGCGCATCTAAAATATTGATTTTAGTATCAAACCCTTCAGATAAACTTAAACGCTCTTTTCTAAGATTTACCACATCAATATGTAAGTCAACAAGTAATTTTCTAGATAGATTTCCCCAACCGGAATAACTAAATTTGCAGATTTTGTCAATATTTTCTTTAGATAATCCAAATCCTGAATCTTTTAATTTTTGTTCAAGCATCTCTTTTGACTCTTTCAAAAGCATCGCCCACTCAACAATCTGGTCAAAACTTTCAACTAATTGGGTATTATGAATATCCCAACCCAGTTTTCTCATATCTTCCAAGCTTGACATATTGCCTTTGATAGTATCGTTTATCCCGCCAATTTCTACATCACTAACACCCAAACGATTATTTTCTTTAAACCATTTCTCAATTCGTTTCTTAGTTAGTGATTTGACATTTTGGCGAACATAAAGATCTTCAAATAACGCTAATTTATCTTTTGCCGAAATCCTGTCTCCATTTACTTTTATATTATTAAGTTCATTTAATAATGTGAACTCAGAGTAAATAATTGAATTTTTAGCCAAAACATCTCGAGAAGGTAAATAAGTGCATTTATTTGTCATCCTCTTGATAAATACTTCTGCTGTTACAGATTTATCGACCATTGAATTCAACTCATCAAAAGTTGATGGTGCTTTGTCTGGCTTAACTCCATCATTGAAAACAACCCATGGTTGTTGCCTTTCTAAAATACCCTTTGTTTGATGCCAATTCAAGTGACCAACATAGTAAGGAATCCTGAATTCGAAGAGCTCAATTATTCTCTTGGCTTGATCATCAGATAAAATATTATTCTTGATGGCATTTTCACAGATTTTTATAAGTTCAATTCGATGAATCTGCATTGGGATTGAACGCCCAATAATACCCTTTTGCTTTGGTAAAAATTCATTTTCCTCAAGCCTTGGTTTTATTTGCTCAATAATATCCTTGTCGAATTCATCAAGAACGTCAAGTTTTTCGACACCTTCAATAATCTTGCGTATTTCTTTATTAAAATCAGCTTGATTTAGTGGTTTATTTGTTCTTTTATCTTTACCTTTAGGAAGAGCTTTGATTTCTTGAGCAGTTTTATTCCTAAATGGCCGATGTGTTTGACCGCAATATTGAGCATAAGTACCTTCCCAAAATTTATTACGTTCTTTATCTCTGAGATATTTCTTAAATAACTCTTTTAGAACTTTACGATCTTTCTTATGCTGTTGAAACCTATCTATCATAGCTTTGGAGATTGATTCATTGTTTTCGCCAAGCAAGTCAGAAAGGGTCGCCCAGTCAACAATTAATTTACAAACGTTGATGATTCTTGGACCAATCTCATCAAACTCATTAGCAATCCCTTTAATTTCCTCTAATCTCTCATCTTCAACATTTAGATCAAATTTAGCAGTTTCTTCAGAATCCTTTTGGTTCATTAAGTTTTTCACTTGCACAGTAGAACCAGCCAACAACCCCGCTATCTCTTCAGGTTTTAGTTTACTGTCTTTGTCTTCAGCATATTCATCAGCATACTCAAAAAATTCTTTCAATTGTTTCTTGCGGTCAGTTTTACTTCTTTTTTCCAAGAGAATCTTTTTGATATCTTCAATCGCAAACTCATTGAATACTACATCAGCATCAGAACAAACCTCCCCTAACTCAAGGAATAGTTCGTTAATCTCATTACCCAAGTCAAATTTCTTGCCTTCTTGTAAGAAATGCCCCCTGTGTTTCATTATTTGATTAATCGCCAAGAAATAATGTCTAGCGTCTACATCTTCGGCATTTTTACCGCTCATCAATGCGTAGCGAAGATGAAAAATAGTTGGGTATTTATTGTAATATTTTTTATCCGTCCACCCACCTTTGCCATCATTAAATAAAGTGTAATGTCCATTGGAATTATCATAGCTCTTATCTTCTTTCCAATATTTGCTCTCATCAAGACGAGTAAAGAAATCCGGATCAAATGAGTTGATTGTTGGTTCAAATATTTCACGGACTTGTCTCATTCTTTTATTTCGGCGTTTATAACGCAAACGAGCCGAACGATTAGTTCTGTGACCTGCAGCAGTCTGACCCTCCTCAAAAAGACGAGAGCCCCAAGCCGACTTTCCATTAATTTTAACTACCTTATAAGAAGTGTCGGTCACTGCCCACCCCACAGAAGCCGAGCCACAATCTAAACCAATATAATAATCCTGATTGTCTTTCAAATTTGATTTATTTTTAGCCATTCCGCCCTTCTCTCCCAAAAAACAAAAAACCCTACGCCCCGCGAACGGTTTGTAGGGCAACAAAGACGCTTATTCAGTCACCCAAATAAGACTTACACGATTTCAGTAAACTTTTATTTGAACTTCCGTGTCAATCATTAGGGGTACAAATCCTAACTATATTTAATTGTTTACATATATTATTATATCACGCTTAATCAATGCTCGATGATTCTAATGTTCAAGTTTACACCGCCTACAACTTTCTAAAAATACTATTTATAAACTTACATCGTAATTTTTAAGTTCTCGCAAAAGAGTTGATGAAATATGTCTATGTTCCGGTCTTGCTGGGATCCAAACTGTCTCTATTTCTTGATTAAATAGTTTTTTTGATAAAGCACGATTTGAAATAGCCTGGTCATATTCTTTTTCAAAATCAATTGTGTTTCTAATCCCTTTAATTAAAAAATCTGCACTATTATCATGGCAAAATTGAACAATTAACTGATCAGTAAACTTCACTTCAATATTATTTTCTCTTAACAAGCCGTATTCTTCCAAAATTGATTGAACTTGCTCTTTTCGTTTTTCCAAATTATTTGAATTTTGTTTTTCAAAATTTACAGCAATACAAATTATAATTTTATCAAACATCCTAGATGCCGCCTGAACGACATCTAGGTGTCCAATTGTAAAAGGGTTAAAAGACCCCGGATAGACTGCAATAGCCATTTTAGAATATATCTTTTAAAATATCTAATCTAAGAATAAGATTAGAAAGCCTGCGTAGTCTGAATTTGAGAAGTCATTCCTTCCGGAAGAGGCTCTTTATTATCCTTTAAACCTTGAGTATTATCCAATCTGTCAATTGCATTCATTGCACTTGACTCTTTGAAATATGTCCGTTCTTTGAATTCACCTTTCTTTCCTGTATTGAAAGAAGTGACAGGACGGAAATACCCCATAACTCTAGTCCAAACCTCACAAGCTACACGATCTTCAGCCGGTGACTCGTCTGTTAAACCATGTTGTTGGTCATAAATTGGATCGAAGAAATGCTCACCTGCAATATAGCCATTGACTGGTGAAATTGAGAAAGTTGGAGTTATTGAAATATATGGCGTTTCAAATTTTTCCAAAGCCCGACGAACAATCTTCTTACAAGCTGCACCTGAAGAAATTCTTTCACCCATATATAGATGATGAACAGTTCCTCCAGTATATTTTGTTTGCAATTTTTCTTGTTGTGCCAAAGACTCAAATGGATCGTCCGTCCAACCAACAGGATGTTGAGAAGAATTTGTGTAATATGGATTCTCATCAGTTCCTGCTTGAAGAATTGAGCGACCGAAAGCAGCACGATCAGCCTTGGCAAAACGATAAGTTGTTCCTTCTGCGGGTGTTGCCTCAAGATTATACATATGACCTGTTTCCTCTTGGAATTGGATCATCTTCTCACGAACGTGATCTAATAAAGCTAAAGCTAATTGCTCACCCTTATCGGTTGTGATATCCAAATCGTCTCCAACTTTAATTCCTGCTCTCTTTTGTTCAGGAGTAGCTTTTGAATAAACAAAGAAATTACGAACCATTTCGTTCACCCCGTTTACTCCAATAGTAGAAAAATGATTATCCAAAGTATCTAAATAACGCTTTGTGTAAGGGAAAAGTCCATCATCAAGATAATGTTGAATAACTTCACGCTTGATCTCAAGTGACTGTTTAGCCAAAACTAACAACTTATCTAGTTGTGCAAGTAAGCCAGGAAAATCTCCTGCATAAGTGTAACCTAAACGTGCACAATTGATTGTGACAACTCCTAAAGAACCTGTTTGTTCTGCTGAACCGAAAAGACCATTACCTCTCTTCAAAAGTTCTGAAAGATCAAGACGTAAACGACAGCACATTGAGCGAATTTGATGAGGATCCATATCTGAAGAAACAAAGTTTGAGAAATACGGAAGACCATATTTAGCAGTCATTTCCATCAAAGCATCAACAACTTCAGAATCCCAAGGGAAATCATTAGTTACATTATATGTAGGAATCGGGAATGTGAAAACTCTTCCAGAAGCATCACCATCAGTCATGACCTCAATATATGCCTTATTAATCATATCCATTTCTTTTTGCAAATCACCATAAGTGAAATCAGCGATTTCACCGCCGATAATTGGATATTGAACACCAATTTCTTCAGGACAGATAATATCAAATGTCAAATTTGTAAAAGGAGTTTGAGTTCCCCAACGACTTGGAACATTTAGATTATAAATTAACTCTTGAATTCCTTGCTTAACTTGCTTGTAATCAAGATTATCAAGATGAACATAAGGAGCCATATAGGTATCAAAACTTGAAAATGCCTGTGCCCCAGCCCACTCATTTTGAAGACAACCCAAAAAGTTGACAATTTGTCCAATTGCAGCAGAAAAATGCTTAGGAGGACGAGCTTCAACTTTACCAGGAACTCCATTCAAACCTTCTTCTAAAAGACGTCTTAGAGACCATCCAGCACAATATCCTGACAACATATCAAGATCGTGAATGTGATAATCACCATTTCTGTGCGCTTCACCGATGCCTGGGTTTTCTTTACCGTAAACATCATTTAGCCAATAGTTAGCAACGACTTTACCAGAAGTATTCAAGATCATTCCGCCTAAAGAATAACCTTGATTAGCATTAGCATTTACACGCCAATCTGAACGATCTAAATATTCTTTAATTGTTGAACTTACATCAACTTTAGTCCCTCTTGGGGTGTAATCTTCTGCCATTTTTTCTCCTTTTAGTTTATATTTTTCCTCAAACCTTATTTTTTGCCCTAAAAACAACTGAAAAATCAATTTTAAATATAATGCAAAAAACACAATATGTAGTGGTTTTTTTTATTTCAACCACAATATATAGTATATCACAAATTTAAGTTTAATAAAAAATCCACGCCGATTAAAATATTTAAAAGAATATAAACTTTTTAAATTATTAAAAGTAAATAATAAATTGCTGGAGCCGCAAATAATGTGGAGTCAATCCTATCCAAAAACCCTCCATGGCCAGCCAAAGCGTTACCCATATCTTTTACTCCAGCTTCGCGTTTAATCAAAGATTCAGCCAAATCTCCTAAAGTTCCTAAAATTGTAATAATTATTGCAAAAACTGCTGGTGCCCAAAATTTAAATGTATTATTAAAAGGACCTGTAATTTCGGTATGAAAAACTGAAAAAGCATAAATATAAGAAACAATAATTGAAAAAAGAAAACTTCCTGCTAGCCCCTCCCAAGTTTTACCAGGTGAAATCTTGCTCATTTTATGAACACCTAAGAACTTACCAACTATCATAGCACCAATATCACCAAAAACCACCACAAAAATGCCGTAGAGGACTTTCAATCTCCCCATACTAGTATTAGAAAGAATAACTAAAAAAGAGAGTAGAAACGGTATCCATATCAAAACTAAAGCACCTGAATATAATTTATTAACTCTAACTTGATGATCTTTATCTAAAGAGCAATATATAAAAAGTAGAATAATTCCGATCCCAAGAATAGCCAACATAGAAGACATTCCGCCAATCAGTGCGCCAACCAACATCAACACACCGGTTATTAAAACTATCCCAACAGGAAGAGGAAAACCGACAGCTTTTAAGGAAGCATTAGCTTCATAAAGTGATAAGATAAAAACCAAAATTATTAAACTTGTAATTAAGATAGGATGTCCCAAAGTGGCTGCTATAACAATAGCACCTAAGATAATTCCTGTTACAATACGTTCAATCCAATTTTTTTGGTCTTGAACTTTTTCTAAATCGCTTGAATCTGACATTTCCAATCAAGATAAAATTAAACTTCTAAAATTTCAGCTTCTTTTTTACCTAATCCTGTATCTATTTGTTCCGAGAATTTTTTAATATCTTTATCGATAGTTTCTTTGCCACGTTTACCATCATCTTCGCCAATTTCTTTATCCTTAATTAACTTATCAATAGCATCAATCGCCTTATGTCTAACACTGCGTAAAGAAACTTTAGCTTCTTCAGCTCTCGTTTTAGCAAGTTTTACATATTCTTTTCTACGCTCTTGAGTTAATTCTGGCATAATAACTCTAATTATATCACCTTCACGACTAGGATTTACCCCTAAATCTGACTCTTGTAAACCTTTAACAGCAGCATCAATTGCACCTTTATCAAATGGAGTCACAATCGCAACGCGACTTTCTGCAACCGTAATAGAAGCTAATTGTTGCAAAGGCGTTGGGGCTCCATAATAATTCACCATAACACCAGAAAAAAGACCAGCGTTAACACGCCCAGTTCTAATTGTAGAAAATTCTTCTTTTAAATGTTCAATAACTTTGCCAAATTCTGCATTAGCTTTTTTCAATTCATCATCAACCATAACTATTCCTTTATTTATTTTAATAAACTTATTTTAAAATTTACTTCTCGTGAACTAACGTTCCTAGACCTTTAGCTTCAAGTCCTCCAACAAGAGCTTTTGTGATATTTCCAGGAGTATCCAAACCAAAAACACGCATAGAAACGTGATTTGTTCTCCCTAAACTTAAAGCAGCAGCATCCATAACTGCCAAATTATTTACAAGCGCATCTGTATATGTTAATTCAGAAAGACGCTTAGCATCTGGATTTTTTCTTGGGTCAGAATCATAAACAGCATCAACACCATTCTTTCCCATCAAAACACATTCACAATTCATTTCCAAAGCTCTTTGGATAGAAACTGTATCAGTAGAAAAATAAGGCATACCAGCTCCTGCACCAAAAATCACAACTCTACCTTTTTCCATATGGCGATCAGCCTTTAGTGGAATATAAGGTTCAGCAACTTGCCCCATTGCAATTGCAGTTTGGACACGAGTTGGAACACCTTCTTGCTCAAGAAAATCTTGCAAAGCTAAACAGTTCATCACAGTTCCTAGCATACCCATATAGTCACCACGATTACGGTCAATTCCAGCTTGAGAAAGTTCTTCTCCTCTGAAAAAATTACCTCCACCGATAACTATACATACTTGAACACCAGCAGCAACCGCTTCGTGGATTTCTCCAGCAAAACGGCGAATAATTGAAGTATCAACTCCAACTTCTCCACCACCAAATGCTTCACCAGATAGCTTTAGCAAAACTCTTCTTGACATTATTTTTCCTTTATTTTCCTTTATTTGTTTTCTCCACCAACAACAAAACCAACAATTCCTGTGATTTCGCCATCTCCAAGTAAAGATTTGATTGACACACTGTCATCAAAAACAAGATTTTGCTCTAAAAGAACATTTTCTTTATAGAATTTATTTAACGAACCTTGAATGATTTTAGGCATGATATTATCAGGTTTACCAGCATTTTTCTCTCTAGCAACACGCTCTTCAGCTTCAATTGTCTCTGCAGGAACATCTTCAATTGAGGTGTATGGGAAAGTTCCATTAACAGAAAGATTAGAAGTAAGATGTTGAGCAATTTTTACCAAATTATCTTCACTAACTCCTGATCCTGCTACCATAACACCAACGTATGGAGGTAATGCCATATCTTTCTTGTGCATATATTGAGCAACGATCTCACCTTCAACTTTACCAACATTAGCAAGTTTTAGATTTTCGCGAAGTCTAGTTCCAGCTGCTTCTCCGATCAACTCTTCAACAGTGTTTCCATCAACACTTGCTTTTAAAGCAGAATCTACAGAATCAGCATCTGCAGAAACTACACCTTCAATAACTTGATTTGCAAGTTTGATAAAATCATCAGATTTTGCAACAAAGTCAGTTTCGCAATCAAGTTCAGCCAAATAGCCTACCTTGCCATTTTTGCCATCAACGATTTTTGAAACAACAAGACCTTCTGCAGTTACTCTTTCTCCACGTTTAGCAGCAGCTTTTGCTCCTTTTACACGCAAGATTTCAATTGCTTTTTGTTTGTCGCCATCAGCTTCATCTAGAGCTTTCTTGACATCCATCATTCCCGAACCTAGAAGTTCACGAATTTCTTTAATATCAGCAGCAGTATAATTTGCCATAATATTTCCTTTCTAAAATTATATTTTTACTATTTAGTAGCTTCACTCTTAAGAAGTTCTTGCTCCCACTCAGCCAAAGGCTCAGGCTCACCTTCTTTTGGAGCTTCACCTTCTGTAGTAGTTGTAGCAGCAACAGCAGATGTTCTTGCTTTTAGACCATCAGCAACAGCATCAGCAATAATCGTTGTTAAAAGTTCAACAGAAGCGATTGCATCATCATTACCTGGAATAGCGTAATCAATATCATCAGGGTTACAATCTGTATCTGCAATAGCAATAACAGGAATTCCTAGCTTGTGAGCTTCATCAATAGCTAAATGCTCTTTGTTTGTATCTACGATAAATACAGCATCAGGTGTTCTTTTAGTTTTCTTAATTCCTCCAAGAACTGTTTGAAGCTTATTTTTTTCTCTCTCTAATAAAAGTAATTCTTTTTTAGTTAAATTTGACTTTTTACCTTCATAGTCAATTCCCTCTAACTCTTCAAGACGAGCAAGACGTTTTGAAATTGTTTGGAAGTTGGTCAACATTCCACCTAACCAACGATGGTTAACATAAGGCATTCCAACACGAACAGCCTGCTTAGCAATTACATTTTGAGCTTGACGTTTTGTTCCAACGAACAT
>JAISHP010000017.1 GCA_031262545.1 Candidatus Ancillula hodotermitis
AATTTTAATCCCTTCTGCAAAGCAGGCGGGAATTTTATGTTCGATATAGAGGCAGAAAAATCATGCCTCAACTCCATTTGTCCTGCGGTCAGCTTAACTATCACTGCACTTTTCGAAAAGCAGTAAATAACGACAAATAAACTCAAAATGTTTTTTGAGGATTATTTGAGATGAAATTCGAAGTTTGAAGAAAAGAGGGCTGTGCTTGAGCACTGCACTTTTCGAAAACAAAGAAGTTCGCTCAAATAAGCTCAAAAAATGTATAATGTATGTATGTTAGATAATATCTCCGGTTCATTTACTTCTGCGTTTAAAAAGCTTAGAGGAAAAGGTAAATTATCACAAAAAGATATTGATACAGTTTTAGAAGATATCAAACGTGCTCTAATTGATGCCGATGTCGCGGTATCTGTCGTTGACGAGTTTTTGAATGATATTCGTGAAAAAGCCAGCGATATTGAAAATTCTAAATCAATTAAACCAGCTGAGCAAATTGTTAAATTAATCAACACAGAATTAGAAAATGTTTTAGGTCAGGAAGTTGATCGCCCTTTATCTAGAGCAAAAAACAATCCTACAATCTATATGCTTGTCGGTCTTCAAGGAGCCGGAAAAACAACTTTAGCTGGAAAACTTGGCTACTGGTTAAAAGAAAATGGACACACTCCTCTCCTTGTCGCTGCAGATCTACAACGCCCTGGAGCAGTTAAGCAATTACAAGTTGTTGGAGAAAGAGCTGGCGTTCCAGTTTTTGCTCCAAATCCCGGAACAGGTCCAGATGGTGAGCAACTTCAAAAAAATACTGGTGGTTTAAGCCGCCTTTTTGGAGGTCGTGATTCTTCGAAAGAACCTGTCAAAGTTGCTGAAAGTGCGATTAAAGAAGCTGATCAAAAACTTTATGACACATTAATTATTGATACAGCTGGTCGTTTAGGCATAGATGAAGAATTAATCAAACAAGCAGCCGACATCAAAAAAGCAGTTAATCCTGATGAAGTCCTTTTCGTTATGGATGGAACAACAGGTCAAGATGCTGTTAACTCTGCTAAAGCATTTGACGAAGGAGTTGGTTTTTCTGCTTCAATCCTTACCAAAATGGATTCAGATGCCCGTGGCGGTGCTGCCCTATCACTAGCAAAAGTAACCGGAAAACCAATCCTCTTCCAGGGTGTCGGTGAAAAGTTTGCAGATTTAGAAGTTTTCCACCCTGACAGAATTGCTTCAAGAATTCTTGATCAAGGCGATATTTTAACTCTTCTTGAAAATGCCGAAGATAAACTCGATCAAGAAGTTGCTCTAAAATCTGCCCAGAAAATTATTCAAGGCGAGGATTTTGATTTAAATGATTTTCAAGACCAGCTTGCACAAATCAAGAAAATGGGCTCAATTAAATCACTCCTAAAAATGATTCCTGGAATGGCTGCTCATGCTAAACAAATTGAAGCTTTTGATGAGGGGTCGATTAAATATGTAGAAGCAATAATTTCTTCAATGACACCTTTTGAAAGGGCTAATCCAAAGCAAATTAACGGATCTAGAAAACAAAGAATTGCTCGCGGTGCTGGAGTTGAAGTTTCTCAAATTAACCAACTTCTTGAGCGTTTCGGGCAAACCCAAAAAATGATGAGAAAAATGATGGGTGGTGGAAAAAAGAAAAAAACAGCTAACTTTCCTCAAATGCCAAAAGGTCTAGATATCAACGCCCTCGGAAATAATATGCTAAATAATGGCAGTGACACTAATTTTGACCTAAATCAAATGAATCAAGAAATGGATTCAAAACTTGAAAATGACGAAATGGATATGTCACAAATGAAAGATCTCCTCGGCGGAATGACTAATCAGATGTTAGGTGGATTCAATTCTCCAATGGGCGGTCACGGCGGAGGTAGCTCAAAACGCAAAAGCAAAGGCAAGAAGAAAAAAGGTAAATCTGGAAACCCTGCCAAGCGAGCTCAAGAAGAAGCCCTAATGCGTGCCAAATTAGGAATGAATTAATTAATGGATAAAATCATCCTTGCCCTTGTTGACTTAGTCAGACAAGGTAAGCAAATTGATAATCACATTATCAACCGAGTTATTAGAGATTGTGGCGAAAATGATGCTCACGCTAATCAAAAATTCTCTAAAAAAAGAATTGTTCCCTACTACTTAAAGCATGGAAATGAATATTTTGGAATTTCAAAAGAAGATGAAAAAGGACTTTTAAAAGCTCTGCAAATCAAACCAAGAAGAACGGCTTCTGGCGTCGCCACAATTACAGTTATGACCAAACCCTGGAAATGTGGATCAGCCTGTATTTATTGCCCGAATGATATTCGAATGCCTAAAAGTTATTTAACTGATGAACCGGTTTGCCAAAGAGCAGAATTTGTTTATTTTGATCCTTATCTGCAAATTATGTCACGCCTTAGAGCGTTAAAACAGATGGGACACAAAACCGACAAAATTGAAGTAATAATTTTAGGCGGGACTTGGAGCGATTATCCAGAAGATTATCAAATCTGGTTTGTAGAAGAACTTTTCCGTGCGCTAAATGATTCTGAATTTATTGAAGACAATGAGGCTAGAGGAAAGAATGAATTTGAAGAAGTCGTAGACCCTAATCATCCTTATAAAATCATCAACAACTCCCCTATTGCTGAAGGTAGGGCTAAAGAACGTCAAGAATATTATGAAAATATCGGATTGACTAACGATAAAGAAAAGTTATCAAATCAGATAAAAGATATCCAATCAAAAATTTTTTCAGGTGAAATAAATTATAATAAAGCTTGGGATCTAACTTACAATTCACCTCAAACCTCTGCAAAAAATTCTGAAAATTTAACTACAAAGTGGCTGAATGCATCTAAAATTCAAAAATCTACATTTGAAGAATTAGAAGAACAACAAAAAATCAACGAAACTGCTAGACATAGGGTCGTTGGTTTGGTAATCGAAACCAGACCCGATACAATTACGAAAAAAAATCTTACTATTATCAGACATCTTGGGTGTACAAAAGTTCAAATAGGGATCCAAAGCCTTCAACAAAACGTATTAAATAATAACCATCGCCGTATATCTGTAGATAAAATTGCAGAAGCTTTTTCCCTACTCAGACTTTTCGGATTTAAGATTCATATCCATTTTATGCTCAATCTATATACTTCAAATCCAAAAGCCGATATTGATGATTATTTAAAATTAGTTACAGACCCTAAATTTCTACCAGATGAAGTGAAACTTTATCCTTGTATGCTCGTTGATGGAACTGAATTAGTCAAACTCTACAAGACAAACGACTGGATACCATATTCAGAGCAAGAATTAATTGATGTTTTAGTTGAAGACACTAAAAACACTCCAAGATATTGTCGTATTTCTAGAATGATTCGTGATATCTCTGCTAAAGACATTATGGCTGGTAATAAAAAATCTAACCTTAGACAACTGGTTGAAAATAAAATTAAAAAAGCTCATCAAGCAAATCAAATTCAAGAAATCCGTTTTCGTGAAATCGGAACACAAGAAGTTGATTTATCAAGCCTAAAGATGAATGAATATGAATATCAGACATCAGTTGCTGAGGAACATTTTTTAGAATGGGTTACGCCAGATGATAAAATTGCTGGTTTCTTGCGCCTTTCCTTGCCTTTAAATTCTGCTTTTAACAATTCAGAAGATGTATCAACTATTCAAAAACAACTAGATAATGAGGCTATGATTCGTGAAGTCCATGTCTATGGCAAAGTTCAAAATCTAAACAACAACTCTGGAGGATCTCAACATCACGGATTAGGGAAAAAACTCATCGCTCGAGCTTCAGAAATTGCAAAAAATAGTGGGTATAAAAAAATAAATGTTATCAGTTCAATCGGAACTAGAGAATATTACCGTCACCTTGGATTTAATTCTTTTACATCAAATAATCTCTATCAACAAAAAAACTTATAACTGTCAAAATAACACTCAGTTTGTAAATTTTTATAATCTAAAATTTATCATATAGCTCGCAGGAAGATAAACTCTTTATTTTCTATTTTCATAATTGAAAAATTTAACGGATTTTCTTCCGGGTCCAACAGAGGATCCACGAAAATCCTATTTTTCAATTATTTCAAATGAAAAT
>JAISHP010000064.1 GCA_031262545.1 Candidatus Ancillula hodotermitis
ACAAATATAAATACTTGTAAAATTGGCATATGTTTATCTAAATACACTATTGAGTTCTCAAACTATCAGAGCGCAAAATCCCTCAATCAAAAATTTGAAATTGGAACTTCAACTCATCAAACCTTACACCGAAAACAGCAATCTCTCAAAAACTATCTTGAAAGCGTAAGCATAGAACGCATATTTGCGTCGCTACTTAAATATTATATACTTAATTATTTTTTTTGTCAAATTGAAGAAATTTATTCTCTTTCTTTTCATTTTTTGCTTTCAAACTCTGCTAAAAGCCCTTTGATATCTTGCAAAAATATTTTTACTGATCATAGTGTCCTTTACACGACAAAATGAAAAGTGATGTATCATCTACTCTATATATTATTCGGTTTTTAGAATCAATTCTTCTACTCCACCAACCGGAATAGTCACCTTTAAGTGGTTCTGGTTTCCCCATCCCCTCATAACCATTGCGAACAATATCCGCAACTATTTTATTAATTTTCTTTATAGTTTTTCTGTCTATATTCTGCCAATATGTATAATGTTCCCATCCTTTGGTACTCCAAGTGATTTGCATTTTATACCTCAATTAAATCATGTTTCTCAAATTTGTTACTTTCGTATTCTTTAATCCCTTCATCAAGCATAGCAAAATATTCCTCACGTGTATAGTCGTAAGGATCTGTCACCTTTGTCTCAAATGGAATACCCCGTTGATTAACCAATTGCTTAACCGCCATATTCAAGTAGCCAGACATTGTAAGGCCTAAATTACTCAAATACGAATCTGCCACAACTCGAGTCTGATCATCTAATCTAAAACTGATTGTACTCATAGTTATCCTCCTTATAATCATCTTAAATTTAGCTAATTTGTAATATTATACACTATTTTGTATTACAAATTAAGAAAACTTTCCCTCTCCAACATATAATGCAAGAAAAAATCATGATTAAGTTCCCCTCCTGCGGAGGGGTGGCTCAAAGAGCCGGGGTGGTTTTCTTGATAATCTCCTCCGCAATCTGCTTAGCCAGATACGTCTTCCCCGTACCCGGCGCGCCTCGCAAAATAATATTATATGAATTCTTAAGCTTATCTACAAATTCATCAACCTTATCCTTTTCCATATTTTTGTCCTTTTCTTTTAAATACTTGGATAATTGTTTATCATATTCTTTGTAAAAATCTTCAATGCATTTACTCGGATCAGGTCCTTCGATCTTAAGATCCTCCAATAGCCAAGATTTTTTATCGTCAATGTCAAGGTTTGCATTCCTAAAAAAAAGGCCAATTATATCACTTTTATCTTGATTCCATTTCGCAACAATATTCAAACTAGTGTCAGTCCAGTTTATATAGCAAGATTTGTTCCTAATATTAAAACCCTTTTGAATAGTCATGTCCATAGTATGACCATTAGAAAAATCCCTATAACGATCATAATCATTTTTTATAGAATAGTTTTTGTATCCTTGCCCCGATTTTTTTTCTGCGTTTTTGTATCCTTCTAATCCAACACCTGCCCGAATTTTATGAATAAAAATTCCCAAAATTTTTTTAAAATTCCTATAGTCTTTTTCACTTGAATCCAAATCAACAGTCAGTTGAGTGGTGAAACGCCTATGCTCAGAGAGATCTGACATTTGCATATTATTTCTCCTCAAACATCTCTCACACCAATTCACTTAACATCGCAATTAGTTTAGGATAATCGTCTTTTACAGTATTATAAACTGTCCTCCATTCCACCCATCCATAATCATGAATAACCTTATCCCGCATTCCAATAGCGCTCCTCCAAGGAATTTGAGGATTTTGATCTCTCATTTCTTTATCAATATTCTTCAAAGCTTCACCAACAATTTCAACACATCTAAGAATTGCATCTCTAACCATTTCATCACCAGACATAAATTCTTCATAGGAAACATTGTTCAAATATCGTATTGCCTTTTGAGCAGATTCTATCGCATCTTCAATATATAAATTTTCAAATTTTTTCATACAACGAAAACATCTTTTCCTGGGACAAAAGGAAGCCAACGATCTCGGACAAATTCTCGATTCACCACATCCACCTTTACTGGTTTCATTGTCTCTTCAATTTCGCTAACAAAACCTACCCAATCGTATTTTTCATCATTTTCAGGAGACAGAGAATCAACAATAAAATCTATATCGCTATCAAAGTTAGAATCGCCTCTTGCAACCGAGCCAAAAACTCGCAAATTCTTAGCACCAAAGCGAGTTGCAATATCTCGCAGATTGAGGCTCTTGTCCTCAACAGCCTTACGAAGCCTCAAAGAATCTTCACTTATTCTCATATCAACATTATAACCATTTTTCAAATTTCCCCAAGCTATATCAGCATTATACCTACTGATTTTTCAATTTATAAAATAGTAAGGCAGCTCCTGCGACAGAAGGGGTTTGTGGATTTTGAAGAATAGTTTCAAGTGGGAAGAATTCTCCTCCAGATATTGTTTCTGTTTCGTCCAACTTTAACCCTTTATAATACTGCGAATCAATTTGCGGTTGAGTATTATTATTTATTTCGGATTCTGATTGCTTAATAATATAATCTGAAACATCAAGACCAAAAAAATTATTGCCATACGGAGGCTTTTCTGGAGTAACTTCTCTATAGTCGTAGAAAGAAACATCAGGAACTAAATTCTGAGCCAGCAAAAAAAGTTGATCTTCGACAATTTCAATCCCCATTTCTTCACGAATTTCCCTTTTGGCGGCCTGCAGAGGATTTTCTCCTTTTTCTATAAAACCTTGTGGCAAATTAATAGTCTCTGAATTGTGCAAGGTAAATCTTGATTCATGAACAGCATATATCCAAATTTGGTTTTTAGTTTGAACGTAAGGAGCGACTAAAATCGTTCCCGTTTCTTGATAAATTTGCACTCTAGGAAAATTTTCTTCCTCAACTAACTGCCCAAAACGCAAGCGAGTGTGAATCGCTGGCATATAGACTTCACTACCTTCTTCTATTTTTTTATCGTATTTCATAACTATTTTACACCTATTTTGCTAGCCCCAATCCAGTATCACCACTGTTAGGAGTTGAAGCAGTAACACACATTCTATACATAAACAAAGCCATCTGCATACGAGTTACAAAATTGCTTGGAGCATAAGTTGTATCAGTTGCTCCTTTAGTGACCCCTGTTGAAACAAGCCAATTAATCGCATCTTTATAATCTTGACCTACCCCTTTAAGATCCACAAATTTAATTATTTTATTCTTACCGTTTTGAATATCATTTACTTTAAAATCGCTTGCAACTTTAGCGTATCTTGAGAGAAAAAGAGCCATTTGCATACGAGTCACTTGGTTGTTAGGAGCAAAAGTTGTGTCAGTTGTTCCAGTTGTAACACCGGTTGAACAAAGCCAAGTAACTGCTTCTTTATAAGACTTAGCATACCCTTTTAAATCTTTAAAATCAAAACTACACTTAGCTCCATCCGCTACAGCCGGATTACCCGCCAAACGATATAAAAACAAAGCCATTTGCATACGAGTCACTTGGTTGTTAGGAGCATAAACCCCAGGCATTACCCCAGTTGTAATACCATATTTTGCTAGCCAATTTACAGCCTGTTTATATGTTTTGTTATATTTTTTCATATCTTTAAGTGAAGTAAATTTTTGAGCTTTTAATCCAACGTTTTCAGAAATAGTTTTAATCAATTGAGAAGATGAACCATTAACACCATAAATTTTAATTGTCCACTTCTGGGCAATCATACCTGTGAAAGAAACACTTGATTTTGTAGTTGAAAATTCCTTTTTAGCTCCATAATTATTAACTGCCACAACTTTTACAGTTTTAAAATTTCCCAAAGTCTTCCAAGATATAGTAATTTTTGATTTAGAATTTGAAGAATTAATATTTTGAACACCAAAATTGTCACAATCAGGATAGTTTATTGCCAGATTAGGACAGTTTTGAAGTGGCGGATTAGGTTGAACATTATTACAATCAGGATAATTCGTCGCCCCATTCGAGCAAGTCAAATTCTTCCATTTAGCGTATAAAGTAAAAGCAGAAATTACAGGTGTATTAAAATCATAAACTTCTGATAAACCAGAATCTTTATACCAGCCCTCAAAATCAGCATTGTCCTTAGTCGGATTAACTACTGGTTCTGTAACTTGATCTCCATAATTTACAGTTTGAGAAGCCACACTAGACCCACCATTAGTATTAAAAGTTACTTGATAAGTATTAATTGCCCACTGAGCTGTATAAGTTACTTGAGCACTCAAAGTTGTATCTAAAATATCTTGCCAAGTTAAATTACTTAACGCACCGTTTGACCAACCTGTTTGATGATATCCAGTTTCTGGAATAAAATCTGGATTGTTTGATGATAAATTACAGCTAGCATAAGTATCATTCTTAGGTGCAACATTTTTCAAACATGTATGCATAACAGCTAATTGCCCACTTTCTCCTCCACCAGCAACATTTGGATCAAGATAAACATTTACTGTTGGAGCAAAAGTTGCAGTAAGAATTAAATTAGGTAAAATAACGCTAGTGTCCGATTCCGGATACCCATCAATGCTTTCCCAACCGCTAAATCGATAATACGCTTTACCAACTGAACTGTCAGTTATTCCAGCACATAATTTCAATTGTGCTAGTGTCAAATCAGAACTTGTAGAGTTTGTAGTTTGACAATCTGAATAAAGAAAAGTCTTATCTACATTCTCTCCGCTGGCACTCCAAATTCCTCCGTTATTAGAAACATTAAATGTATAAGTTGTTGGAACAATTTTTTGCGGAATAGTTAAGGTTAAAATATTCGAAGAAACTGTACTTCCATCAGTTCCACAATCAATCATTTTAAAAGCGACATCATTATCTTCGCTAATAAATTGGTCTAAAGAACCAGCAGTCATCAACTGAGTTCCAGTCAGTTTACTGGAAGAACAAGTTGGATTGTCCGCACTAGAAACACCATCAACGCTTGATCCATCCTCGTAGGCATATTGATGCGTAGTTTGAAGAGTCACTTGACTTGCCCCTAAATTGCTAACCATTTGCAAACTTTCTGAATCGGAATCAATTGTGGCAAAAAGTTGATCTAATTGAGCAGAAGTTGGATTTAATTTAATAAACATAACTGGACGAGCGTATTCAGTTGTCGTTCCAGTTTGTCCAACTGCAGATATAGATGGATTAGAATTTGCCAACTCTATATCGGAAACGCCATCTGCAGAACCATCTCCTACCCCTGGTGAACGAAGATAGTAATTACCAAAATAATTTAAAACACCGTTAGAACCACTCGCCATCTGTTGGTTGCACTGAGAAAAAACTAGATTACCAGAATTAGAAGTTTTACTGCTAAGAGAACAAGCCTCCGCCATGCTCAAAGGGAACAAATGTTGATTGGAGACAGAGCTTGGAGAGGCATTAAACGCATGATTGTAACAATTATCGGGAGTACTGCAATGACTAGTTCCAGCGGCAGGTGAATTCTCATAATATTCCTGTGATTCTTTCAAAGACCGAGTAATAATTAAATCCTGAAGTTTAGGTCTAGAACTATCATTATTTAGGTATTGTCCTTTTAGCAAATTGTATTGAGAATTAGCTGCCGTCTCCATACAAGCTTGCATAACTGAACCATTATATTGAGAATATGATCCGGATGCGTTTCCAGTTGTCGTTCCACAACCGCTTGACCCCTGCACCCCATTAAAAGGCTGCTGAGCCCAGAATGAATCCCAAGAAGATATTGAAGTATCACCTTTATTGGTTGAGTAACTCAAAAGCAACATAGCCGAATTAGCTGGACATTCATTTGAATCTGTTACAGCACTTTCTCCTGGCAAAGTATAGTCAGTATAACCGTCTGTTCTTGAGAGGTAAGAACAGACTCCATAATTAACTCCACCGCTATTTTCTCCAATCACATCAAACTTGACATTCCCGAATTGAACACACTCGGTTTTAAGTCCCCCGCAATAACCATTACTTATATCGTTAGCTGTAATTACCTTTTTGAACACTAATGATGAAAGAGAAATAAGCATCGCTGGACGAAGATATAACGATTCGTTAGCATCTTCTCCATCTAGATTAAATGCACCATTATTCGATTGTGGATATGAAATCCCAGCATACGTTGAATCCTTACCCGGAGATCTCAGCCAGTAAAAACCAGCATAATTAGCTTGACCTTTATCAGCATTAACCTCATTCACACTCGGAGCCCACCATTTTTCACCAGCAATCTTAGCCGGATTACCATCTGAGCAAGATGAATTTGAACAATTACTTCCTAAAGCTGTATCTGCAGTCCCTTGTAATAAAGTTCTTGGAATAATATCACTCTTTCCAGTAAAATCACTGTCAGTCCAAGCTGTGAACTTTTCATCTAAAGCTGCTTTAATTACAGATTTTTGATAATCATTACTAGCAGTATAAGTAGTCATATCAAGTTTAGCATATTTATATGCATAACTAGCAGAATTACTTGATCCGCCCGTCACGCTCGGCAAGTTATTAAAAGCTTTAATACTATCCGAATCATTACTTAATGCCAAAAAAGCAGAATTATCTGCACAATTATTTGCATTACCTGATCCACACATCCCAATCGAATCTTCGGCGGCAGTTCCGGCAGTATGTCCTCCAACAATATTAAATTTTAAACCGCCAACAGTAATCTGATCGCCAAAAGAATAGTCACCAAATCTAACATTATCACCTGCTGCTGCTTGCGCTTGATTTAGAGTATTATCCTGAAACAGACTCAACGCAACAAAGGTTAATGACATTGTCAAAACCATAGCAAAAATTGCTAAAACAATTGAAACTTTTTGCAATTTATTGTAAAAATAATCAAAATATCTAAAACCCATAGAAATATTATATTACAAAAAATATTGACAACTGATTATTTACCCAAAATAACTATTATCTATCTATTTTTCTTTTTTTTGTATTTATTTTTACTGTCTTTACGTTTACTATTAGAACGTTTATCGGATTTTGAGTTTTTCCTTGAAGAGTCTCTTTCTGAGTAACGCTTACCAGAACCACTCTTACCCCTCTCACTTCTCTTGCCTTTAAAATCTCTACGTCTACCACGGTTAGGTTTCTTGCTATAGCTATCTTTTTCTTCAAAAGATTTTTGTTCTTCAATCTTTTTAGGTTCTTTACCACTATCTCCAACCGATAGAGCTACTAAAGCAGAAACAAAATCAATCAATTCTTTTTCGTTATCTAATTCTTGCAAACTCTCCAAAACAGCAGCTTTATAAAATTTTAGTTTACCAATTTCCTTTCGATTAGTAGCCTTACCTAAAACATCTTTTGCTTGAATTGCTCTAATTAAATCTAAACTAGGAACATCAATTTCTTTAATCTTTTTTCCAGTTAATTTTTCAATTTGACGTAATTTACCTTTTTGTTTTGGTGAAACTAAAGAAATTGCTCTTCCGTCTCTCCCTGCACGTCCAGTCCTACCTATTCTATGTATATAATATTCAGTTTCTCTAGGTAAATCGTAATTAATTACCAATTCAATTGAGTCTATATCTAATCCACGAGCAGCCACATCAGTTGCAACCAAAACCTGAATTTTTCCAGAGCGCATTCTTTCAACAATTCTCTCTCTTTCTTTTTGAGGAACATCACCAGAAATTGTTGCTGCTCTTAGGCCTAAACTTGTTAATTCAACCCCAACAATTTCGGCACTAGCTTTAGTTTGAGTAAAAACGATTGCAGAAGCCAAAGCAGATTGTGATTGAAGTAGATGGATAAAGCGAGCAGCAGCTGAAGTTTTACCTCTACCTTGAACAAAAACATATTCTTGCGTTATATTATCACCAGTTGAAACAGGTGAGCTAACCTGAATCCAGAGAGGATCTGTCATATACGATTTGGTAATTTTTTTAATTGCTGCAGGCATAGTCGCAGAGAAAAGAGCAACCTGAGGTTGATTATTTTCTGAATGAGCTAGCTCAAAAATCTTTTCAATATCTTCTTGAAATCCCATTTTCAGCATTTCATCAGCTTCATCCAAAACAATTGTTTGCAATTGGTCTAATTCCAAAGCCTTTCTTTTTAACATATCAATTAAACGTCCAGGAGTTGCAACAACAGCCTCTGCCCCATCTTTAAGTTGTTTTAATTGTGCAGGATATGGTGCACCCCCATAAATTACAGCAACTTTTAAATCTTCATCAAAACTTTTTAAAGCCTTACCATTTTGCTGAGCCAGCTCACGAGTTGGTGCCAAAACTAAAGCTTTAATTTTCTTCTGTTTAGAAGTTAATCCAATTTTTTGGACTAGCGGTAAACCAAAAGCCGCCGTCTTCCCTGTTCCTGTCTGAGCAATTCCAACAACATCACGACCTTGCAAAAGCAAGGGAATAGTTTGAATTTGGATTTCAGAAGGTTTTTGATAACCTAATTTCTTGATTGACTCAAGCAATTTCGGCTCTAAGTCTAGACTCTCAAAGCCTATATTTTCTTTTGTCATATCTCTACATTATACCTTTAGGGCCTAGAAAATATAGCAAAAAACTTACTTAACAGCTCGATTCAAAGCCCGAACTGCCACATTATATAACTGATTTAACTGAGGAAGAAAAAACATATCTAATTCTCTCAATTCTTCAATAGTCATTTGCTTATAAATCGCTAACGAAAACATATGCATTAAATCACAACTTGACATATGAGTTGCCATTTGTGCCCCGATTAAACGATGACTCTCTTTTTCAAAAACAATTTTAATCATTATCTTACCATTTTCTAATTCAGGCAACTCTTTTCGCCCCTTTTGAACCAAATTAGGAAGATATGGAGCAAGTTGCTCACCAACAAAAGTCACAGATTCCACATCAAATCCATTTCTTTGTGCCATAATTTCAGTTAATCCTGTTGCTGCTAAGTTTAACCCCATAATAGATAAGGCGTTTGAACCTTGCGAGCCGCGATTAACCAAAGTTGGTTTTTCTCCTTTAACACCTGCAATTACTTGCTGAGCGACAATCTGACTTTCTCTTTGGGTGTTTGAACCGATTGCTAAATACGTTGGTTTATTTGTTATATTTGAGTGCGAAGTTGCAGCATCCCCAACTGCGAAAATGTTATCAATCTTACTAGAACTATTATTCACTTGCACTCTTTGGTGTTCGTCAACAAGATAAGCTCCAAATTCACGCCTCAAATTATCTCCGCCCAATCCTGAATTAGCTGCAAATCCAATTGCAACAACAAAAGCATCTGCTCCTAGTTGCTTGTTAGAATCAAAATCAAATTCTTCAAAATGGATATTAGGGATAAACTCAAAATTATCACCAGCAATTTGAGCGATTCTTTTTTCTAACAGTTCTGCAAATTCAGAATCATAATATGTATTAACTAAATGCTCTTGGCTATGAATCAATTTAATTTTTTTCCCACATTTAAGCAGAGTTTCAGCTGTTTCAACGCCTATATACCCTCCACCTATAACTGCAATAGTATTAATTTTAGAATTATCAACCAAAGCTTTCAGATTTATCGCATCTAAATACATCTTCATAGA
>JAISHP010000004.1 GCA_031262545.1 Candidatus Ancillula hodotermitis
ATTTTCATTTGAAATAATTGAAAAATAGGATTTTCGTGGATCCTCTGTTGGACCCGGAAGAAAATCCGTTAAATTTTTCAATTATGAAAATAGAAAATAAAGAGTTTATCTTCCTGCGAACTATATGATAAATTTTAGATTATAAAATTAACAGACTGAGTATTATTTCAACAATAGATAAATATGTATAATGTTTTTATATGAAAACTGGTGTGATTGCTAAAAGGGTTGATAGATATTTTAAGATAACTGAGCGTGGTAGTAAGTTTTCTACCGAAATTAGAGGTGGAGTTGTTACTTTTTTAGCGATGTGTTATATTATCGCTTTGAATGGTGTTATTTTAGGTGGTCCTGATTCAACAGGTGCAACTCTTCCGGCGGAAAAAATTGCTGCGGCAACTGCAATTTGCGCTGGTTTTTGTTCAATTTTGATGGGGGTAGTCGGTAAAGTTCCGATTTCTATGGCAGCTGGTCTTGGGGTATCACCTGTTGTTGCAGCCGGAGCAGCGACATTGAAAGGTGCAACATGGGCTGATATTATGGGATTAGTAGTAATTGAAGGTTTGATAATCTTGATCCTCGTTTTGACTGGACTTAGAAAAGCTGTTTTTAATACAATTCCGAAGGATATGCGAAATGCTATAGGGATTGGAATAGGTCTTTTTATTTGTTTGATAGGCTTGGTTGATTCTGGATTTATTCAGACTGGGAAAGGAACAATTTTGACTCTATCATCAACAGGTAAGATTCATACTATACCTCTAATAGTATTTATCGTTTCTTTACTTTTAATTATAATTTTTTCAGCTAGGAAAATCAAAGGCGGATTTTTAATTGCAATTATAATCTCAACTATTTTAGCTGTTATTTTAGAAGGCATTTTACATCTTGGTTCAAAAGTAAACAATCCCGATGGATGGGTTTCTTCTGTCCCAACTTGGGAAGGTAAAGCCTTTTCTCTTCCTGATTTTTCTTTGATTGGACATTTTAATATTTTGGGCTCTTTTCAGCATATTGGTATTGTAACAGCTTTGTTATTTATTTTTAGTTTAATGATGACTGATTTTTTTGACACAATGGGAACGATTGTAGCACTTTCGAATGAAGCTAATCTTAATGACAAAAATGGAGAACCGGAAAATATTCAAAGGATATTTGTTGCCGATGCTATCTCTGCTAGTTTGGGTGGAGTTTGTTCTGTTTCTTCTAATACTGTTTATGCTGAATCAGCTTCTGGGATCGGCGATGGAGCAAAAACCGGGATTGCATCTATTACGACAGGTATTTTGTTTATAATTGCTTCATTTTTTTCTTCACTTGTTGCAATAATTCCAAGTGAGGCTGTAACACCCGCTCTAGTTTTTGTGGGTTTCTTGATGCTTGCTCAAATTGTTAAAATTGATTTTTCAAAATTTGACACAGCTATCCCTGCTTCAATAATTATTATTATGATTCCTTTTACATACTCTATTACAGATGGGATTGGCTTTGGCTTTGTAACTTATGTTTTAATTAAAGTCTTTACAGGTAAATTTAAAGAAGTTAGTCCATTAATGTATGGATTAGTTATTGTTTTCTTTATTTATTTTATTATATAAATTCACATTTTTAACGAAAGTTCGGCAGCTTTAATTGCACTTTCTTTTGATTTTGTTACCAAAAGAAAACCATTAATATGACAAAATACTGCATCTTCAATTCCGATTAATGAATTTAATTCAGATTCTGATTTTCCACACCATTCATCCGGAAAGGGTTTGCGTGGTTTAAATTTAGCGTTGCTATTGTGAATAGCATAAATTTTCCAATTGTCAGCAACTGAATTATAAGTAATAGAATAAATCAAGTCAGGAAACATATCAGCAATATCATCTATATCAATTGTAAAATTAGAAATATAATAATTAGGATTTTCGGACTTCTTTACATCTTGAATTAATTTGTTTTTATTTTCTGAAACTATTATTTCTCTATCAATCAGGAGTGAAAGAATAGTTTTGGCAAAATCAACAGCTTTGAAAAATTCAATATCAATTTGATTGCTATCTTTATTTTTGCCGTATTCAACTTCCGGATTAAATTTGGCAATTAAACCGTAGATTTGATATGGAGATGCACCTAAATTATAATTATAATCTTTAAAAACTTCTTGACCATTGTCAGGCCCGTCAATTTGTTGGACTAGTTTTTGATCTATTTTATCTGCAACTTCTTGATTTCCTCGGCACGCATTTAAACCAAAAGTCTTCCAAAGTAAGCCAAAACCACTATATTTTATTCCATTTTCGCGAAGAGGCGCTGTTTCTTGGTGATGATCGAATCTAAGCTTTTTTGGGTCGTAAATTCTACCAACGTCAAAAGCCAAATCTGTTTCTTTAATAATCTTGTCATCTCTCGTTCTAATAATTTGTATATCAGGATAAAGTAATTTTAGAAGAGCTGAACCAAAGACATCATCTCCGTGAAAAGTTCCATTATGTGTTACTGCTGTTTTGATAGAACAATTTGTCATATATATATTATATAAGAAGTTATATCTTATGTAAGAAGAGACGGCGCAAGCGAGGAAAAGGGGGGGGGTATGCTTGCGCCGCATATAACTATGAATAAGTTATAAATTATTGATTTTCATCAACATTTATATTATATAACAAATAATAACATTTGTCAAATTAACCAATATTTTAAAATTATTTATAAAAATCGATCTAACAGACAAGTAAATTTTATGTTTTTAACAAGTATAATATTAATATGGTAGATAGCAAACAAGTTGAATATGCTTTAAGAACAGTTGAAGATAGAAATGTCCGTTTCGTAAGACTTTGGTTTACAGATGTCTTAGGACAGTTGAAGTCTGTAGCTATTGCACCAGCAGAATTAGAAAATGCTATAAGGGAAGGCATAGGTTTTGATGGTTCTTCAATCGAAGGCTTAGCAAGAATTGTTGAATCAGATATGATCGCTAAACCGGATCCATCAACTTTTCAACTTCTGCCTTGGAGAGGTGGAGAAGATGGACAAAACGGTACTGCTAGAATGTTTTGTGATCTTTATACACCAGAGGGTGAACCAAGCTTAAACGATAGTAGATTCATATTAAAACGTGCACTAAAAAAAGCAAAAGAACAAGGCTTAACTTTTTACACTCATCCTGAAATTGAATTTTACTTGTTCGATCAAGTTGACAGAGCAACTCAAGATAATCTCATTCCTGTTGATGATGGTGGGTATTTTGATCACGTTCCACGTTCAAGTGCTCAAGATTTTAGGAGAGACGTAATTAATATGCTTGAAAAAATGGGAATTTCTGTTGAGTTTTCACATCATGAAGCAGGTCCTGGACAAAATGAAATTGATTTAAGATATGCGGACGCTTTAACTACTGCTGATAATATTTTAACTTTTAGAACAGTTGTTAAAGAAGTTGCTTTGCAAATGAATATGCGAGCTTCTTTTATGCCTAAACCTTTAGGTGCTTTTCCTGGTTCTGGTATGCATACTCATGTTTCAATTTTTGAAGGTGAAAATAATTTATTTTATGATGCTAATTCACCAGTTTATAATCTTTCGCAAACAGGTCAACATTTTATTGCAGGAATTTTAAAGTATTCAGATCAAATTTCGTTAATTACAAATCAATTTGTTAATTCATATAAGAGGATCACTACTGGTGCTGAAGCTCCAGGATTCGCTTGTTGTGGAACTAAAAATCATTCTGCTATGATACGCGTTCCAAATTACAAACCAAATAAAGGACAAACGAAGAGGGTTGAAATCAGGTCTCTTGATTCTGCTGTAAATCCCTATCTTGCTTTTGCTGTGCTTTTGGAAGCCGGTTTGCAAGGAGTTGAACAAAAACTTCCTTTACCAGAGGAAATTAATGATAATTTATGGCAAATGTCGAGTTTAGAACGCAAAGCTTTAGGTGTTAAACCTTTACCTCACTCTTTGAATGAGGCTATAAAAGCTATGGAAGAATCAGACTTAGTGGCGGAAGTTTTAGGTGAAAGCGTATTTGAACATTATCTAAAAAATAAGTATGAAGAATGGTCAGGCTTTCAAGCTCAAGTTTCACAATTTGAGATGGATTACCTTTTTAAGCATTTATAATATATTTTATTCAAAACTTTACATTTTGTTTGCATTCTGCTCTTTTTAGAATGAAATTACAGGGTATAATATTTTTATGGGTTTATTTGATAAAATTGAGAGTTCAGTTGGTGATATTGTAGGTCGTTTGAATTCGTCTGACTTAAAACCTTCTGATTTTGTTCAAGGATTATATCAAGAAATAGAAGATAAAATTGTTGAAGTTGATCATGGTAGAATTGTTGCTCCAAATCAATTTACTATTTTTCTTTCATCTACAGATTTTGATAAAGTTGAAGGATGGAATCCTTCTGAGTTTGCTAATGAGTTAGCTAGAACTGTTGCTGAATATATGGATGAGCGACAATATGCTTATATTGGTCCTATCAACGTGATTTTTGAAGAAAATACTGATGCTTTAAGTCATGAGCTAGATATTAGAGGAGAGGCAAAAAGATCTAATGAGATTCCTTCTAATCCGAATTCAAACAATCAACCAGGACAATATAATAGTGGTGTAAATTCAGAGTATGATGCAAATAGTTATGAAACACCTAGTGAATATCAAGCAGATTCGAACTTTCCTTTTATCGAGATAAATGGAAAACGATATTCTCTAAAAAAAGAATTTACAATTATCGGACGTGGTTCTGATTGTGATATTATTGTTAGTGACCACGGCATTTCTAGACATCACTTAGAGCTTCATTTG
>JAISHP010000106.1 GCA_031262545.1 Candidatus Ancillula hodotermitis
CTTAGAATAACCATTAAAGTTTTGTCTTTTTGGTTGGTTTCTAGGTGGTTGTCTTGTGTCCATAATGCTATAATATTCTACAATATGAGTATTGCTAATCAGCGTTTATTTACACCGGAGAAAGCCGTTCCTGATTTGGTTTTTTATGAGCCTTGTATTCCAGGAGATACTGGAAATGCAATGCGATTAGCCGCTATTACCGGTTGCACTTTGCATCTAATCGAGCCTCTTGGCTTCGATATGGAAGATAAAAAACTAAAACGAGCTGGATTAGATTATCATGATTTAGCTCACTATAAAATTCACCACAATTTTAACGATTTTTTAGAATATGTTAATCATAATAATCCCGATTCTAAAATTTATGCTTTCACTTCACACACAGACAAAATGATGGGGGATTTTAAATACTCACCTGCAGATTTTCTTCTTTTCGGGCCTGAGCCAACTGGACTTCCTGAAGAAATTATGGATAACCCTAGGATTACTTCTAAAATAAGAATCCCTATGCTTCCAGGTGTTCGCTCTTTAAATTTAGCCGTTTCTGCTTCAGTTGCAATTTATGATGCTTGGAGTCAAAATGGCTATCTAGGAGCAATCTAATGCTTAATTCTGAAGAATTTAAATATTCTCCCTCAATTTTAATTACTTCTGGTGGCACTCGTGAAATGATTGATCAAGCTAGAATGATCACTAACCGTTCTACTGGTAAGCTAGGTTCACTAATTGCTGATGTATTTATAGCTCGAGGTGCAAAAGTTACCTACCTTTACGCAAATCACGCAATTCAGCCAAATTTTCAACCTGAAGAATTAATCAGAATTAAAACTTCCTCAGAATTAAAAGATACAATTGACAAATTATTATGTAAAAAGAAATTTGATGCTGTAATACACTTAATGGCAGTTTCTGATTTTACTCCAAGTGGCTTCGCTTCAAAAGAAGAAGTTGAAAAAGCGGTTAAAGCCGGAAAGTCAATAGATTCAGTTGTTCAGCCTTTAGCTAAAGGAAAAATGTCAAGCAAACTTCAAGACCTAGTTTTATTTTTTGATAACACTGAAAAAGTTATAGACATAATCAAAGATCACCAGCCAGATACAATACTCGTTGGTTTTAAACTTCTGGCAGATGCGGAAGAAGGCAAACTTAAATCTGCCGCACACTATGTTCTTGAGCATTCAAATTGTGACTATGTTGTTGCTAATGATCAAAAAGATATCTCCTTTTCGCAAAATAAACATAAAGCTTTCATTATGAATCGTCAAGGAGAAATCACCAATCTAGACTCAAAAGAGCAAATAGCAATAGGGATAGCTAAAATTATTTGTCACGATTTAAGAAATCGCTAATACCGCTTTTTTGCTATAATATTAATAAATATCAATATATGCGGATGTAGTATATCGGTAGTACGCGACCTTCCCAAGGTTGCAAGGCGGGTTCGACTCCCGTCATCCGCTCATTCTTCGCTACTTAACGGAATTACTGTTAAAATTGATTTTAAGAATTTTTGATTTTAAGAATTAAAGCCTTTTGGGTGTGTTGATTGCCAACGCCAACTATCTTGAGCCATATCTTCAACTGTTTTTTCAGCCACAAATCCTAACTCTTCACGAGCTTTATCTGTCTTTGCATAACAAACAGCAATATCACCAGCCCTACGATCTACTACTTCATAATTTAATTTTTTACCAGCAGCTTTTTCAAAAGCAGCAATCATATCCAAAACAGAAGACCCTTTTCCAGTTCCTAAATTGATAGCATCAAAATATCCACCGTTTTCATTTAATCTGAGTCCTGAGTCGAATTTCTTTAAAGCACAAACATGCCCTTTTGCCAAATCAACTACATGAATATAATCTCTAATGCATGTTCCATCTTTAGTGTCATAATCTCCACCAAAAACAGAAAGCTTATCTCTTCTGCCTACTAAAACCTGAGTAATAAATGGGCATAAATTATTTGGAATTCCTTGTGGATCCTCGCCCATTTCTCCACTTTCGTGTGCCCCGACTGGATTAAAATAACGCAATGTAATTACTTGTAAATCAGATGTGGCTGAAATATCTTTTAACATCAATTCTTGCATATATTTTGTAGTTCCATATGGATTAGTAGTTCCACCAATAGGAAAACTTTCATCAAAAGGATAAACTTCAGTTTCACCATAAACTGTCGCAGATGAAGAAAATACAAATTTCTTAACTCCAGCCTTCTTCATTGCCTCAAGTAAATGAAGTGTTGAAATTAAGTTATTATCATAATACTCAAGTGGCTTTTGAACTGACTCTCCAACTGCCTTCAATCCAGCAAAATGAATTACAGCATCAATTTCATGTGCTTTAAAAATATTATCAAGTACTACTGAATCTCTAACATCACCTTTGACAAAATCAAAATTCTTTCCAGAAACTTTACGAATAGCCTCTAGAGATTTATCTGAAGAATTTACGAAATTATCTAAAATAACAACTTCATACCCCGCTGCTAACAACTCAACAACAGTATGTGACCCAATGTATCCTGCACCACCAGTGACCAAAATTTTATTCATATATACATTATACCCACTAAAATCCTGTTAAAATTGACATTTTCTCACATAAATCGCTATAATATATATATGGCAAGTAAAAGTTCTGATATCCGTCCTAAAGTTACATTAGCATGTACTGTTTGTAAAGAGCGGAATTATATTACAAGAAAAAATCGTCGTAACACACCTGATCGTCTAGAATTAAAGAAATACTGCTCTAGATGCGGTAAGGAACAAGTTCATAAAGAAACTCGTTAATCAAGTTCTTTACTTTGTTTTGTTGTGACAATTAAAGAGTTTCTGGAGTTAATTATAGCTCCGATTATTCTAATTGTTTGTTTTATAATAAAACTTCCTTTTATAATTTTTCCCCTACTTTTGTTAGGGGTTTTTTTGTGTTTTACACCAAATACTTATTTAATCACAAATATTCTTACATTAATTACTGTTTGTTTATCAATTTATTTAACTCCTAAATTTGGAGATTCACTTGAATTAACTAAGGGCTCTTTTCAACCGTTTGTTTTTCAACTACTAGTTTTAATTATTTCATGTTTTGTTGTTGGTATTTTTTCTTCAAAAAGACACCATTCTATCGCACATCTTGCAACAACTATTATCAATGGTTTGCTTATTATAAGTGTAGGCAGTTGGTATTTACTTTATAAACTATACAATCAAGCTTTTTGGAATTTAGTTATTTTTTCTTTAATTCCTTTAATTTTTATTGCCTTTGTTTATCTTATATCTAAACGTCCACACACAAATTTAGCTATCTTTTCTACAATTATAGTTGTAATTCTAACATATTTTGTTCTTTCAGTATTTTTGATTCCTAGTATTCCTTTTTTAGGTGAAAATATTATTATTCATAAATTTGATATTCCTATTTCAATAATTTTTACAAGCACATCAATAGCTTTAACGAATTCTTACTTAACTCGCAAAAATAAATCAACCGTAATGTCTTATTTACCTGGTATTCTTCCATTAATTATGCTTGGTTTCCCACTCTATATTTCTTCACTACTTATTCAATTTTAATTATATTATGGGCGATCAAGCATTTGGAACAATTTTAGTTATTGCAATCACAGGATTTTTTCTTCTGATTGGTGTAATTTACTCAATTTATTGCCTCTACATTCTTCTTAGAAACAATGACAAAAGAAAAGTTTTTCTGCCGGGAAACGAAGAAGAAGACAATCAAACAATTTTTCGTCCTAAAATAAAAAATCCGACTAATAAAAAATCCGACTCTTAAAAATAGAGCCGGATTATTTAAAATTTATAATATTACTTATTTATGCAGCTTGAACAGCAGTTAAATATATTGTATTTACAATATCTTCAACTAGTGCACCACGAGATAGATCATTAACAGGAGCATTTAATCCTTGTAATACAGGACCAATCGCTAAAGCATTTGCTGAACGTTGAACTGCTTTATATGTAATATTCCCACAAACCAAACTAGGAAAAACAAAAACGTTAGCTTTCCCTGCAACCTTTGAATCTGGCATCTTTGTTTGTGCAACTTTTTCATCTGTTGCAGCATCATATTGCAAAGGACCATCAAAAACGATATCAGATCCTTCTTCAGCAATTCTTGCTTTTAGAGACTCGATAGCTGCGTTTGTGGCATCTACATCTGGACCTTTTCCTGAAGTTCCTGTTGAATAAGAAAGCAATGCAACTTTAGGATCTAAACCAAATTGCTTCGCAGTTTCATTAGAAGCCAAAGCAATATCTGCAATAGTATCTGCATCTGGATTTGGATTTACAGCACAGTCTGCATACAAAAGAACCTGTTCTGAATCTCCACTTGGAATGCACATAAAGAATGCTCCTGATACTGTTTTACGACCAGGTTTAGTCTTGATAATTTGCAAAGCTGGACGGATTGTGTCAGCTGTAGTATGAATAGCACCAGAAACCATTCCGTCTGCCATTCCAACCTTTACAAGCATTGTTCCAAAATAAGAAACATTAGATTCAATCAATTCAGTTGCTTCTTCAACAGTCATTCCTTTTTTCTTACGAATTTCTGCCAACTGCTCGGCCAATTTAGAAATTAATTCTGAATCATTTTGATTAACAAATTCAGCTTTAGCAATATTTTTCAAACCTAAATTAGTAGCTTTAGCATTAATTTCAGCTTCTTCACCAACAATAACTAAATCCACTGCTTCAGAAGCTAAAACTTGATCAGCTGCTTTTAAAACTCTATCCTCTTCACCCTCCGGAAGAACAATTTTCTTCTTATTTTGACTTGCTTTTACTTGTAAATCACTTGCAAATGACATATTTACCCTTTCATTAATCTTTTATTAATATTATACATTTATCAACTACAGTCCGATAAATAATCAAACACTTATAATTTATTAATACATCTATGTATCTTTGTGAATAAGTATGTTAATTAATTGTGTCTTATTGTCAATAATTCACAATTTATGTGAAAATTTTGTAATTATTTGCTTTATTTCCCGATTTTTCAAGCAAAAATTTTTGTGAATTAATGTGAAAAAGTTAACTTAAAGCTCTACTCAAACCTCGTAAAGTTTTCTTTATATCTGCTATCTCATCTCTCAACCGAGCAGCTAATTCAAAATTTAACTGACTAGCAGCTTCTCGCATTTGCCCTGACAACTCTTCAACCAATGATGTTAATTCTCCAGCGTCAAGTCCTTCTGTTCCCACTTCACCTTTCGCTTGTCTTGCTTGATATTCAACACCTGCGAGCGCTGCGGCTGCTTTTTGCGTTGCTTTTTTCTTCTCGCCTTTAGTTTTATTTGCCTTATTTTTTACAAAACTTTCTAAAAGTTGTTGTGTGTCAGCATCTTCCCTTGCAATTTGATCAGTCACATCTGCAATCTTCTTCTGTAACGGTTTAGGATCAATATTATGTTCTTTATTATAAGCGATTTGTTTATTTCTGCGTCGGTTAGTTTCATCAATTGCTTCTTTCATTTGCGGCGTCACACTATCAGCATACATTATCACTTTACCATTAACATTTCTTGCTGCTCGACCTATTGTTTGAATTAAAGATCTATAACTTCGCAAAAACCCTTGTTTATCAGCATCTATAATTGACACCAGACTAACTTCTGGTAAATCTAGCCCTTCTCTCAAAAGATTAATTCCTACCAAAACGTCAAATTTACCTTGTCTCAATTCAGTTAAAAGTTCTACTCTACGCAATGTGTCAACATCAGAATGTAAATATTCTACCTTCACACCTTTTTCTCGTAAATACACTGTCAAATCTTCTGCCATTTTTTTAGTTAATGTTGTAACTAAAATTCTACTTTTTTGAAAATCTGAATCGGTACTGGATTCGTCATAATTAGTCCTCTTCCGGATTTCTTCTAGTAGGTCATCAATTTGCCCTTTAGTTTGACGAACTTCAATCTCTGGATCAACCAAACCAGTAGGACGTATAATTAATTCAACCGGTTTTTCTCCGCTTAATGGTTTACCTCCGTCTTTAACTTTTTCCAGCTCCTCCCCTGATCCATCACCTCCATATTGTAAATCCATTTCATAGTTTCCTGGTGTCGCTGAAAGATAAACAGTTTGCCCAATTCTCTCTTGGAATTCTGGCCATTTTAAAGGACGATTATCGGCTGCTGAAGGTAAACGAAAACCGTAATCAATCAACATTCTCTTTCGGCTCGCATCACCTTCAAACATAGCTCCGATTTGTGGAACTGTCACATGTGATTCATCAATTACCAGAAGAAAATCATCATCAAAAAAATCTAATAATGTATTTGGAGCCGATCCTGGCGCTCTCCCATCAAAATGTCTAGAATAGTTCTCAATTCCTTTACAAGTCCCAATTTCTTTTATCATCTCTAAATCAAAAGTAGTTCGCATCTCCAGACGTTGAGCTTCCACTAACTTTCCCCGCTTTTTAAACCACTCCACTCTCTCTTTCATCTCTTCTTCTATTGTTTCAATCGCTTTTTTAGTTCTTTCTTCACCTGCAACATAGTGAGAAGCTGGGAAAATTTCAATATGATTAACATCTTGAATTTTGTCACCTGTCAACGGATGTAAAATTGAAATCGCATCTACCTCATCCCCAAAAAACTCAATTCTGATTGCCAATTCTTCATAAACTGGAATAATTTCAACCGTGTCTCCCTTTACTCTAAAAGTTCCTCTCTCAAAAGACATATCATTTCGCTGATATTGCATAGATATAAAATTACGCAAGAGATCATCTCTTGATATTTCCTCACCGACCTCTAATTTCACCAACTGGCTTAAATATTCTTCCGGAGCACCAAGACCGTAAATGCAAGAAACCGAAGCTACAACGATCGTATCCCTTCTGGTCAACAAAGAGGCAGTTGCAGAATGTCTCAACCTTTCAACTTCATCATTTATTGAACTATCTTTTTCAATAAAAGTATCACTTTGTGGAATATATGCTTCAGGTTGATAATAATCATAGTATGAAACAAAATATTCAACAGCATTATTTGGAAACAGATCTCTAAATTCTTGAGTAATTTGGGCTGCTAAAGTTTTATTTGGTTCTAGAACTAAAGTTGGACGTTGAACTTGTTCAACTAACCATGCTGTTGTTGCTGATTTCCCAGTTCCTGTTGCCCCTAGTAAAACAACATCTTTTTCACCATTATTAATTCTCTGGGCTAATTCTTTAATTGCCTGAGGTTGATCTCCACTAGGTGTATAGTCAGAAACAACTTCGAATTTGTCGTATCTTTTTTCTAAACCTGTTGTTGATAAGCCCATAATATTTCAATTATCCCAAAACCATTTTTTGCCACATATTTGGAAAATCTGGCATAGTTTTAGCAGTCGTGGCGATATTTTCAACTTCGATACCAGGAATCCTCAATCCTAAAATTGCTCCAAAAGTAGCCATTCTGTGATCTTTATAAGTCTCTATAATTGCAGAGTGTAATCCACTCTCTGGATATTCGCCTATCTCTAACGAATCATTATCATCACCAATTTTAGCATCTCTTCCAATTCTATTTATCTCTTTCACAAGAGCTGCAAGCCGATCAGTTTCATGCAAACGCAGATGTCCAACCCCTTTAACGACCGAAGGCTTTGGTGACAAAGCAAGTAAAGCACAGACTGTAGGTGTTATTTCTCCAGCTTTAGACAAATCCAAAGGATTATTAATTCCCAAGCCATTAATTACACCATTACTTTTTACACTTAAAACTCTTTTTTCAATTTTGGTTTTAGCCCCTAATTTTTCTAAAATTTGAGGAAAATATTTACCAGGCTGAGTTGTCTTGTTTGTCCAATTGGGAATTCTAACTTCACCTCCCGAAGAATTAGCCAAAGCGGCACAAATAAAAGGTCCTGCATTTGACAAATCAGGTTCAATAATGGTGTCTGGGAGTTTGACCTTGCCGCTTTTAACTTCAAATGTAAAATTCAAATAGTTTGCATCAATCTGAACACCAGATTCTTGTAACACTTGGACTGTCATTTCAATATGTGGCAAACTCGGCAATTTATTACCTATATGCTTGATAACCAATTTACTAACGCCTATTTTTTGCGCCAATTTTGGCGAACACAATAAAAGTGCACTAATAAATTGGCTGGAAGCAGAAGAGTCAATATCAATTTCTATCACATCTTTTGCTTTGTTTTTAGTAAACTGATTTTCCTTATCAAAACCGAAAATGGTAAATGGTAAGAAATCTCCATTCTCTTGCTCAACCCGAAAACCTAAACTTTCCAAAGCATTTAAAACCGGTCCTACTGGACGCTTGTATGCTTCTTTATCTCCATCAAAGCGAATTTTAGAATCCTCAGGCAAAACTGTCGCCGCTAAAACTGGTGCAAAACGCATTACCGTTCCAGCCAATCCACAATCAATTTCAGTTTTCATACCCTCTTTAATCGACAAAATTTTTGAAACTGCATTTTGCATCAACTTTGAATCACGAGACTTCAGCATATTTGAAAGAATACATTCATTTCCATCCATTTTTGATAATGCTTGTAGAATCAAATACCTATTTGACAAAGATTTTGAAGCAGGAACTTCTACTGTTGCAAAAATTTCCCGATTTTCACCAAGATATGGTGCTTCCCATAAACTTTTATCCATTAATTTATTCTATAATTGTTAATTTATTTTCTAGGGTAGGATGTGGTTCTTTTCCACTTTTCGTTTTTCCTACTAAAACAGCAACACCAAATTGATAACCTTCTGGAATTTGTAATTTTGATCTAAAATATTCTTCTTTTTCAGTATCGAATGGTAATTTTGCCATTCCATTGATACAAGTCCCATACCCCAAAGACTCGGCAGCCAATGTAATGTTTTCACAAACAATTCCACAATCTCTCTCAGCTGATTCTAAACTTGTTCCCTTTACTGGGTCAATAAAAATATAAATCATACAAGGAGTATTATAAAAAACTGTCGCCGCTTGACCAGCCTCCTTACGTTTTTGAATATTTTTATAAAACATTTCATATTGAGAATCAGATGATAACTTATTCATGGCAGATCCTTCAAGTTCTGCAATCAAATCTGAATTATTAACTGCAATAATTTTCCAAGGTTGGCGATTTACCGCACTTGGAGATTGCAAACCTGCCTGACATATTAAATTTAAATCCTCACTATTAACCTTCTGACTCTCAAAAGACCTCGTCGTGAACCTATTTTTCATTGCATCTAAGACTTGATTACTCATACCAATATTATACCTTCAAAATATAACTATTTCTACTACTTAACACACTAAGTATAATGTAATTATGCGGATATTTGATACTAAAAATTTAACCTTTTCTGAAAGTAAAGTTGGAATATCTAAAGATGAAATTAAAGATAAATTTATTATAGCTAAAAAACATGATTTGGAACAACTTCAGACTATGTTTAATTTCGATTATTCAACTATTATTGATAGTGAAATTATTGATGAAACAGTCCGTTATTCTAACTATAAAGAATATGATTTTATTTCACTCATTTTTGCTAATGAGGATCCCGAAACCAAAATTATTAATCTTCAAGAACTTAATCTCTATCTTTCTCAGAATTATTTGCTTTTAATTTTCCCAGACTCTCCGACTCCAGAACTTCTAGAGACTTTGGCTATGATTGAAAAACGAATTAATACTCTATTCGATCAGAATAACCCACATAAATCTTGGTTAAATCGCATACTTTTTGTTATCTTAGACAGTCTGATAAGTTCTGAGTCAAGTTTTCTTGAGCAGCTAGAAGACCAAACAGAGTCACTTTTACAAGTAATCACAACAGTCAAAAAGACAAATGATCAACTCTTTTCTCAAATCCGAAATTTAAGAGGAAAAATTTACGCTACCATGAAACAAGTAAGAGCTCTGGAAAGTATTATGAATGCTATCGCACTTGATGAAGGCGGATACATTTTGAAAGAAGAAGAATATCTTTTTAAAAATATTGCAAATCGTGCTACCAGTCTTGCAAAATTGGCTCAATCTATTTATTCACTTACAGAAGAGTTGCTCCATAGTTACGATTCGAAAATTGGAGAACAAACTAATACAATTGTAACCCGTCTAACATCTGTTACTATCTTGATGAGCATCTGGACAGTTATTGGTGGTGTTTACGGAATGAATTTCGACAATATGCCTGAATTACATTGGAAATATGGATATTTTGCTGTTCTGGCTATTTTAATTTCAGTAACATTGATTTTATCAATCTTTTTACATAAAAGAAAACTTTTATAAATTCTCTTTCTTTGTTATTTTCTTTATTCTGCTACTCTTAAAACGAATCAAAATTATTGACGCAATAACAATAATCAATAATACAAAAATCACTATAAGCAACCAGAACCATACTCCAATTTCTGCATGAAGTTGAGAGGCAGCAATGGTCAAACTATTTTCGTGACTTAAATCTTTTGCTGTTTTTGAATATCCATTTTCACTACCAACATCTTCTGCGCTATTGTCAGCTTCTTTTCTGTCTGTATTTATTGTCTTTTTATATTTATCCAAATCCTTATTCAATTGATTAATAAGCTCTTTTTGACCTTTTGTTCCAGAATTAACTCTAAGCTGATTTGCATCATTAGAATTTGTTAAGTCTTCTTCATTAGCTTGATTAACTTTTTTATCGATCTCATCTTTTGATATTAGTTTGTTTTCTGATAAATTAGATGTTACTGTAAAGCTCACATTGGCAGTCTTTGTTTTTACTAACTCGTTATTTTCTTCTTCATTTAGTTCATTACTCTCTGGTGCAAATTTGTAATTAACTACAGTAATATAAGTTCCAACTGGTAAATTTTCTTTTGGACTAACCGAAATACTTTGATCTGTTTTTCCTGGTAAAACTGATTCTATTGAGTTTAGATTCAGTTGAAAATACTCATTATCGCTCAAACTCACTTCATAATATCCATTTTCATTACCTGTATTTTGAACTAACAATTGCCCTGAAGGAGCTGTTTTATATCCAGGTAAAACTGCATCCAATTGAATATCTTCTACCTCTAGATCTAAATAATTTACCTGGTCATCATGCTTTGGTAGCCCAGGATTAACATCCTCCCCAACAATATGAAACATTAATGTTTCTGTATCAGTAATTTTAGTATCAGCATCTGTGACAGTCAATTTTACTGCATAGTCTCCTGGTTCAATACCAATATGAGGCATTATTCCCCAAGTTTGCGTATCAGTTTTATGTTGAGCAATTTGTGTTACTTTACCGCCATTATATGCCAATTCGAATTTATCTGCCACATCATCATCAATTGAAACATAAACATTAGTTGCATCTATATTTCCATTGTTAGTAATTGATAAATTTTGTTCGGAGTATTTTCCAAATGGTTTGTATTGCAAATTAAAATTCTTTTGACCTACAATTTCTAATGATGGAGCATTTACAGTAAAACTAATTTGCTTTGTAATTTGTGTATTACTCTCAAGATCTTTTACGATCAATTTTGTCTGATAAGTTCCAGCTTCTAGCCTTGGTTGAGGTCTAAGACTAAAATCCTGATTTAATTGCCCTTTTTGACCAGCTGGTGCTATAAAATGATTTGCCCCTTTTTCAATTAACACAAAATCAGTGGAATCTTCTAGTGACACTGCTAATGTTGTTCCTTTATCACCTACATTTGTTACACCAATAGCTTTCGCTGATAAATCAGTATTATAGTCTTGGTAACCTTGCACCTCATCTTGGAAATTCGGGACCGAAACATCAAACTCGGCCCCAGTAACAGTTAGTGAAACTTCCTTGCTTTGAATATTCCCGTTTTGCAAATCTTTAGCAAAAATTGTTACCCAGTAGCTACCACGAGATAAATTAGTTTTAGGAGCTATAGAACAATTATCATCTTTTGCATTCTCAGATAATATAATATTTGAACAGTTTCCAATTAAATCAAATTGTGAATTATTAGAAATAGTAACCTGAACAGTTGTATTTAAGTTTCCTTTATTGTATAAATTTATTTTTTGACTAACTAAATTTGGATTATCTCCATACTGTAAATTTTTAAAATTATCAATTTGCATTGCTGTATCAGAACCCATAACAACAAAATGTGTCACAGCACTCACTTTGTAGCAATTTACCGAGTCTACACCATAACTTACCGTAATTGTTGAATAATAATCCCCTTTAGATAACCCATGCTTTGGTATTAATTTTACACTTAAATCAGTTGAATTCGGTGATATTTCTCCAACTCTTCCTATCAACGTAAATGCATTCCCTTGCCAATTTTGGTTATTTTGATCAGCATTTGTTGCTTCAACTTTAATATTTCTAGCTTTAATACCGCCAACATTTGTCAAAGAAATTGCCCCGTTTACAGGAATAGAATTCCAAGAATTATATCCTAAATTTACAGCAGAATAATTTGGTACATCAATTTCCAAAGTTGGTACTAATACTTGGAAATATACAGACATAACTTTAGTTGCAAAAGTTGAAAGATCGGTCAAGATAACCTGAGTTTGATAGGTTCCTGGTTGCAGACCTGAGTTAGGAAAAAGGGTATAGGTATTATTGGTCTGATATGCATCAACCTCAGCAAAACCATCGCTCTTTGTATCTTGACCGTCTTTCAAAAGTACGAAGTCTTTACTAGTTATTTCTATCTTATAACCAGTTTGACTTTCTCCAGTATTCTCTACAGAAATGACTCCTGCATTGGCACCATTAATATAATTTTGATACCCAACCCCTAAACTTGGGAAAACAGGAACTGTAACCTTTAAATGTGAACCCAAAACTTTAAAGTTTACCACTACTGTTTGAGTTAAACTAAACTTTTGGCCATAAGAAATTGTTACTGATGCCATATAGTCACCTGATTTTAATCCCAATTTTGGTTTTATTTTACATGTATCATTTGTTTCATTTACTTTAACAGATAATCTGTTACAACTCAAAACAAATGAATTATTAATATCTGTATTTCCAGCATAATCTGTATTATTTGCAGTGATTCTAAAATCTGTATCAGCTTCTCCGTTATTTGTAATTTTTATTTCACCATTCCCAATAGCAGTATCCTCAATTGATGAATATCCTAAAACCATATTAGGGAAAATTGGAGTAGCAATTGATAAATTAGGAGTTTGAACCTTTATTGTAACTAATTTTGTTGTAGTTTTACCTGAAGCCACCAATGTTAGTCTGCCTGAATAATCCCCTTGTTCCAATCCTGCTTTAGGAGAAACTTGACAATCATCATTCATACCTTGTGAGAAAATACTTTTTCCCAAGCATGCAGGAGTTATATCAAAATATTGCTTACCGTCTTGGTCAAAACTTAAACTATCCAAATGCGCCTCAGCTGATCCAATATTATGAATTTGAATTGGTAAACTTTGAGGTGAATACCCAACAACAACTGGATCAAAATCAATCTGATCAAAAGAAACATCTGAATCAGTTACAGTAAATGTAAGAACTTGCTCTTTTTGATTCGAAAATCCCTGTGAATCCCTATATCTTACTGTTAATGTTGTCATATAATCTCCAGCTACAAGATTTCTTTTTGGAGTAATCTTACAGTCATCGTTAGTATCAAATGGATTTACTTGAAATTGTTGAAATTTACCATCACCATCTGTTGGGCACTGCAAATCAAAATCTTTTGTATCAGAAGAGTTAACTTCAGAAATTGTTGCTAAGACATCACCTAAATTAGTAATATGAACTGGATGAATCTGCAAATTATAATTACTTTGAGTTGCTCCCCAAGATTCAGTATGAATATTTATATCCGAACTTAGAACTCTAAAAGATACTGACGTTTGGGCTGTAATTGTTACTCCTCCATAATTATACGTTACAAATACATTTGAAAAATAAGTCCCTCTAGTTAAATTTTGTTTAGGTTTAAGAAAATATGAAGTATTATCCTCACTACTTGCCGAAACTGTATTTTGATCAAACCCTGATCTATTTTCTAATGAAAAAGGGCTATTTTCTGGTAATGTTATTTGTATTTCGGTCGCATCACTTGTTCCCGTATTTCGTATCTCCAAAGGTTCTGCTGTGATATCAGAATAACCGACTATAGCATCTTTAAATATTGGAGCAGTTGGGACTAAGTAACTTGATCCTACCCGAAAATTAATCAAGTAATGAGATTCATCTGCTAAAGTTGAATAGGCAGGTCCATTGTACCAAATAGTCAATTGAGTTACATAAGTTCCAAATCCTAATCCTAATTTTGGTGCAATTTGACAATCGTTATTCCAAATTCCTGGTTTTATTTGAAAATGAAAATACTGTTGTTTATTTTTATCATAACCACCCGATCCATTAGTTCCCAAAACAGCGCCAAGACTCCCTCCACAACTAAAATCAAATTCATCTTGATTTGAAATTGTCACTTGATAGACATCTCCTGCAATTGGTCCGGAATTTGTCATTGGAATAGTTTTGTTTGAAGCGTCTGAACGGTTATATCCGATTGCGTTTGTCTTAAATTGAGGAGGTTCTGCTTCAATTTTAGGACCAATCACAACAAAAGTTACAACTTGACTCGTTTTCCCAATTCTATCTATTACACTTACATCAGTCATGTATTTTCCTGTTCTTAAATTAGCATTCGGCTGAATCGAACAAGCACTCTTATTTTCTCCATGAATATCAATTGTGAAACCTTGTGGTCCAAAAGCACTTACTTGTGAATCGTCCATATCGTAGTCAGGTGACTTTAGATTCTTTGGCCAATTTTTACCTGGAATGAACTCTGTTCCATCTGCCGTTCCACCTTGACATTTCAGTTGAAAAGCTGATGGATTTGAAATTGAAACCGCAATTATCCTAGTATCATAATTGGGATTCTTGTCATTTTTGATATCCAAAGGTTGAGCATCTGGTCTCTTATATCCAATAACTACTTTATCAAATGTATTTTGAACCATTTGTAAACCAGAGGAAACAACTTGTACAGAGTAAACTAAATTTTTAATTGCAAAATCAGTATTAATATTGCTAAAATGCTGCGGAGCAAAATCATTAGTATACTCCTCGACTGTATAAATTTTTACATTGTAAGGATTTACATCAGCATGGAATGAACTATTATCTTTAATTTGAACCATACAATCTTGATTTGAATCTCCAACTCCAATTTCGAAAGCATTACTAGCATTAGTACAATCTTGTCCATTCTTATTGATAATTTTATACTTTTTTGCCTCTATTGAATTAGCTGAATTTTTTGGATCTGGAGTCCAGCTAAAATATACTTTCGCTTTATAACCAATTTTTGTTGTAACCTTATTATTATTTATAACTTTATTAACTTCTGTATCCTCATTTGAAACTTTAATCATTACTCCAGCATTTTTTGCTTCCTGATCTGTAAATCCCTGTGGTTGTTGCAAAATCAATCCAGGTTTAGGATCATTTGCACTACCAACATTTCCAACGCAATTTGTTGTATCCGGTATTCTTCCATAAAGACCGGTCCCTACTTCAGGTCCAGGAGCATCATTTGACCCATTTACAGTTCCTTGACCAAGTTGTCCTTGATAAACTGAACATGCTGTCATTGTCAATCTTGGTGAAATTATTGTCATAGGGAATTCATCAGAATACCCAATTACTTGCTTTCCGTTAATAACTTGGTCAACTTGTAAATTAGCTTTATATATTCCTGGACCAGGATTATTTTGAGCATTAACAGTTATATGACAAGTCATTTTTTGTTTTGCCTGCAAGGTTGTTCCCATTGAAGGTGAACAATCATGAAGTTTAAAATAAGAGAAATTCTCTCCTTTGGGACTTACATTTGCAATTTTATTTGGATAAACTCCGCCGTTCTCAATTGTGATTTCTTGAGAATTTGACTGATCAGGATTGTTATATTTTTCAGAACCGTAAATTACATCTTTAATTGTCTTTGTCTTATTCAAAGTAATAATTGTATTGTCAGACAACATTGCAAATCTAATTATAATTGCACCATTAGCTCCACTTCCGGCACCTCTGAATCTACCACTACCGGAATCATCAGCTCCGCCACCGCCACCAGCTCCAAAATCACAACCACTTCCAGAATCTCCGTTATTCCCATCTGAAGATGATACACCTCCTACACCACCACAAGATACACCACCATCTCCTTTAAAAGCATGAGCACCACCAGCACCTGTTTCTGCACCAGCTCCGCCACCGCCACCGCCAGCGCCGTATTGTTCTCCAGCATTATGAACATTAATTCCATCAAAAATCAATGGTAAACCAACGCCGTTAGCAGATTGTCCTGTTCCTCCTTTACCACCATCTCCGTGAGTTCCTCCGCTTTTACATGTCGACCATTTATGATAAATTGAAGTTGTACCACTTGTTCCATCACCTGTAGCACCAGCTCCGCCACCGCCACCAGCTACACGACAACCAGTTACTTTTCCATAGTGATCATGCCTACTTCCACCGCCATTTTTATTTGATCCAGAATTACCACCATTTCCAGCAGCTTCTTTTCCATTCCCTTCCTGATTTACATAAGCATGTTTACCACCAAGCCCACCTTTAGCGATTAATCCTTGAAAAATTGAATCATGCCCATTAATATCTCCCCAAGGATCTCCTCCTTGTCCAACAACAATTTTTTGTGAATTAGGTGAGATTACAGCATTTTGTCCACCAAGGACATTACCGCCTCCGCCTCCGCCTCCTGCGGCTGCATCAAAACCTCCTTGTGAATTTGCTAGGCCTCCGCCTCCGCCTCCGCCAATTACCATAACTTGAGCTCCTGAAATATTTGTTCCTGTTGATGACCTAACAGTTCCTTGCCCTGTTCCCGAAATAATATGAACTTCATCACACCCTCCACCATTTGGAACAAAAAAGATAGTTTGGCTATTAGTAACTTGGAGCTGTGCGTAATCACTTTTCGCTATTCCATTGGCTGAATTTGAAACAGCTCCTGGGATCTCTGAACATTTAATTCCTCCAAATGTTCCTACTTTTGCCCTTGCCTCATTACTTTGCATTGTTAGAGCTAAAACCACTCCAGTTATCATTAACAATCCAGCAAGAATCGCTATTATTCGCGCTGATTTTAGACTGATTTTATTTATAGTGTTTTCCATTTTTGGTCATATCCCCTTTTATTTCTCTTCCTTTATATTTTTCTGATTTACTTTCTTTGCAAGTTTTACAATTCTTTTTTTCCTACTCTTGATTATCAATAACGCAATTGTCAATAATAACAATATGATTATAATTATTATTGGCCACCAGAAGTATCCATCAAATGCATCCAACTGACTACTTACATTTGAGCCATTATTCACTTTATCATTACTATTTTTTTCATTTCCAAACAATTTACTTACTAAACTATTATTAGCACTATTATCTTTTGCATTCTGAGCTTCCCAATCTTTAATTTGCTTCTCATCAGCATTAATCATATTCTTGATTTCTTCATCAGACATAGTCCCAATTTCTTTTCTCATTTCTTCTGCTGTTTTTACTTGAAAACGAATATTTCCTACGACTTCTCCTCCATTGTATTCTACTTTCACAATCGCATCATGATTACCAGCTAACAGTCCTTCTTTAGGAGTTATTTCCCAAGATTTATTTGTTGCTTTAGCCTGAATTGATTTATCTCCAGATTTAATTTCAAAATCGGCATTGTCAACTGTGACTTTTTTAATTGTTGCCGGAATATCAGCATTTTCTGTCATAATAATAGACCTTGGTTCGACATCCTTATACCCCTCAACAGCCATGCCTAAAGCAGGCAAAGAAACTGACATCATCGGCTCAGTAACTTTGAAATAAACAACAGTCGAAGCCTTTACCCCCTCTTCAGTATCAGCTGTTATTACAGCCTGGTATTTTCCTGCTTCCAAACCATTTTTGGGTTGAATTTTGAATGTTGAATTTGTTTCACCTGGTAAAATATCTTTTTTACTTCCTATACGAACAATAAACTTATCCGAATTACTCTCAACTGATTTGATTGTTGCTAAACCGTCGCCATTATTTGAAATAGCTAATGGCTGAGATGGATTTGAATTATTTGGATATTCGCTTTCTCCAAAATCTATTGGGCTTAATTGAAGACTCGGTGCAGTTACTTTGAAAGATAAAAATGCTGTTTCTTGTAAAATTGTATTTTTTACTTGAGTCATAGATGCTCCGTTTTCTGGATGTATATTCTTCAATACATCATCAGCAGTCATTGATTTACTACCATTCGCATTCTGCCCAGATCCGATATTAGAAGAATTCACTGAGAACTGATATGGTGAATAAGTCAAAATAACTGTTGAAGTATATGTTCCAGCTGGTAAACCATCCTTAGGTTTAATCCTAACGTCTTCATTCAAACTCATGGGATCAGCCTGACCTTTATTTTCTTCCAAATTGAATATGTCAGAATTTGAAACATTGATATAATAATACCCAACTGCGTCACCTAAATTCTGAACTTCAATAGGAGTTGCATCTTGGTTATCATAGTGCAGATTAACCGTTGATTCTTGTTTATCCGCTATATTCAACGATGGCGATGTTACCTTAAAACTAATTCCAGATATTTTTTCTATTCCGCTTGATAAATCAAGAACTTTTACATCCGTATTGTATGTTCCTCTTGCTAAACCTATAATTGGTTTAATACAATATTCAGAATTATGACTATCCACAGCTAAACTAAATTCGGCATATCTATCTTTACTGTCAAGGTTTTCACATAGATTGTTTGAACCATTATTCTTTATCTTGCCCAATATAAAATTAGTATCATTACTTAATTCAACATTGAATAATTCCTCATTCTCCGATAAATTATCAATATTAATTTGTCCAAAACTACTAGTTTCATATCCAACAATTTCATTATTTATATTATTAGTTTCAACTATAAATGCTGGGCCAGTTACCGTCAAATTAATTTTTGCAGAAGTTATTGCACCTGTTTGAGTATCTTGCGCCGTGATTATTGTTGAATAGGTTCCTGGCTTAATCTGATTGAGATTCGATTGCGGCTTAATCTTCCAAGTTCCGCCATCAATACCATCTTGTGCTTTAATAACTACAGGATTTTGACTTGCTGCGCTTGTCGAAGGTCCACTTAATTCAAATGCACTACCTGATTCAGTATTTGTTGCTGTTACTTGAGTATGAGTTGATGAACCATCACCTTTGTTCTTTATTATTACTGCCTCAGCAGGTATTTTTCCAACACTATCTTGTGCTGTTGCAGGAAAATCAACAACATCCAATTCTAAAGTAGGTTCTGTTACTTTAAAACTAACATCACTACTTGCCTGTAATCCACTATCTTGATCGACAACAATAACCTGAGTTTTATAAGTTCCAGCCGGTAATCCCGAAAGAGGTTTAATTGACCAACATTGATTATTATCACCTAATTTACCGCTTATTTCACGACTTGAATTATTGTCACAACCTCTAGATGTTGTATCTTCAATCAAATTAAAATTACTCGAATCGGCCATTTGCGAATTTAAATGAACATCAATATCAGATGAATTATCACCAGCATTTACAATTGATATTGTTTTTGCGCTGCTATCTTGATTATAATTTGTATATTTCAAAAGCTCATCATTAAAGATTGGAGCAATAACTGCTAAATTTGCTCCACTTACTCTAAAGAAAATGTCATGAGTTGTAGTCAAACCGTCTAAAGTATTATGAACTAAAATCTGTGTTCTATATTCGCCACGATGCAAACCTGTAACTGGCTTTATCTGACACTTAGAATATTTATTGGCATTCTTAGCCTGTAATTCAACTGGATTTACACTAGATCCACAATCACCAAATAATGTAAATTCTGAAGTGTTTGAAATCTCTGCCCAAACTTTAGCTGAACTATCACCATCATTAACTAATTCAATATTTTTCTCAGGTGCTTGATAATTTACTTTTACTTCATCAAAATCAGTTACATTAATCTTAACATCAGCAGCAGTTACTCTAAAATCAACTTCGGCACGAGCCTTTAATCTTAATTGATAGCCATAACTTACCGTTAAAGATGCATGATACTCACCTTTTTCTAATCCAATTTTTGGTTGAATCTTCCAGTCTGTAATATTAGTTCGAACTGGAATTGAAGTTGACCCTTTAACCAAATTCCAATGCTCTGTATCGCTTAACTCAACAGCCATATTATCAATATCTGCATCACCGACATTTAACATTGTGATATGGTAATCACTCGGATTTGCTGAATTTGTAGAATAATTCAATACTGCTTTGTTAAAGCTTGGCATTATAACTTGCAAATCTGGTGCCGTAACTTTAAAAGATGTAGTTTGATAATCAGTTGCACCAGTTGATTGGTCAGTGATAATCACAGGTAAAACAT
>JAISHP010000118.1 GCA_031262545.1 Candidatus Ancillula hodotermitis
ACTCTCGTTTGAAAATTATTTCCCTTCTGCGAAGCAGGCGGGATTTTCAAACTCGATATAGAGGCAGAAAAATCATGCCTCAACAGGACATAAATCAAAATGCTCCGTCATTTGTCCTGCAGTCAGCTATGGCAGGTTACTTACCCAAAACATAACAGTATAACCTATGCATAAAAGCTGCCATTTGTTCTCTAGTTACTGCGCCTTTAGGATTAAATTTTGTTGAAGTTAGTCCTGTTGTTACGTTCACTTGTTTTAACCAATTAATCGCAGTTGCAAAGTCTGAGCCCAGACCAGAAATATCTGTGAATCCAGAGGCGCTAACAGGAATCGGTGAATTTGCTAGACGATACATGAATGACGCCATCTGAGCGCGAGTAACTGAACCATTTGGATTGAAACGATTAGAATCCACTCCAGTCGTAATACCTTCATGATTTAACCAGTAAATTGCTTTCTTAAATTGTTCATCAACTCCGTTTAGATCAGTAAAACGGTTTATGTCCTGACTACTTGGTGTAAATGCTGGTTTTCCTGCTAAGCGATAAAGAAACATTGCCATTTGCTGACGGGTTACATTACTATTTGGATTATATGAGTATTCAGTATGAGTAGCGACTTGATTTACAACTGGATTGTCTCGGACATCTTCAGCCCAGCCAATATATTTAATATCCCAAACGGTTCCGTAAAAATTCAATAAATCTTGAATACTTTTATGTACATAAGGATGCTGATGATTCCCAGATTGAGAAGCAGACACAACACTACCATCAGCTCTTCTAATTGCAGCATGTCCAGCAGGTTCACCCACTAAAGTAAAATAGATTGGAACTTCAATTCCCAGTGGGGGAACGCCTAAATGTTTCTTCTTTGCCCCATTCCACCATGCCGTTGCAGTTGGATATACATGATTAAGCTGATTCGCACCTGCTGAAATATACGCATTATCAACATAGCTCAAACACCATCCACCAGTATAAGGAATATCCCAGTTTGGCCAATATTTTTGTGACCAACTGGTCTGATAAGCATTACCTGTTGAAACACCATATTCATACATCCACTTAATATCTGTCATAAACTGACTGCTTATATAGCGGACATCTTTAAATGTGTTTGAATAAGCTGCAATTTTAACTAAAGGATTACGCTTAACCGCATTTAGAAGAATACTATGTGAAACTTGATTGGCTAAAACTTGTCTGGTTTCTTCAGATTGATTTAACTTTTTTTTTGGAGAGTTAAAAGATTCTCATCAGAACTATTAGTAACTTGATTTGTTACACCAACTTTATTAATAACAGCAGTTTTAGATTTCAATACGTTATTATACAATCTTTGGATAAATAAAGCCATAGCAACACGACTAACTAAATTTGTCGGAGCATACTTTGTCCCTTTAGGATCAGTTCCTGTAGTCACTTTCTGTTTTGCCATCCACTTAATTGCAGTTTGCGATTTTGAATCCAATTTCTTAATATCTTTGAATTTTGAATAAGAACTAGAACCAGCTTGACCTGAAAGTCTCCACATAAATAATGCCATTTGCTGACGGGTTACAAGGCCGTTTGGAGAATATGTTGACCCACTTGTTCCTGTCGTAACTCCTTGATTAACCAACCAAGTTACAGCATTAACATCGCTAGAACCATGTTTTTTCATATCCTTAAATATCGAATCAGACTTGACCATTCCTGAAACTGAAGGTTGACCGGCTAATCTATACAAGAAAAGAGCCATCTGTAGACGAGTTACAGAACCGCTTGGTTGATAATAAAGTTTTTTACCAACTTTCATTCCAGTTGTAATTCCATAATTATAAAGCCACTTAATTGCAGCTTTATCTGAAGAACCGTGCCCTTTCAAATCTTTAAAAGCAGGAGTTCCTGAATTTACAACCTTTATTGTATTTCTGGATGCTGAAGCTCCGTTAACAAAATAAGTCCTTATATCAAAATTACCATACCCTTCAGATTCCCATTTTGAATCTTTATTCATATCGAGCCAATGACCTTCATAATACGAGAAGCTTTGTCCAGCACCTAAAGAAAATTTATTATTATTCTTATATTCAGCTGAAGCTTTAGCTTCTCCAGAAGTGACATTTGCTTTCACAACCACAGTATATTTAGTTGATGCAGGTAGACCAACTGGTCTTGATAATGTAATTTGATGATAACCAGTCAAGTTAAAGTTATAATTTTGCTTTGCAACCAATGCACCAGATAAACTTTTTGCATAGTCTTTAAGATCAGAACTAGCATAAATATATACTGTCCCTGAAGTTCCAGGAACTTGAGTTGAAAAACTTACTTTTTCTAGTTGAGAATATTTTGCAGGCGATGTATATTGATTAGCAAATTGAGTAGACTTTGACCCTGAATACGCTAGATAGCCATTACCTTGAGAAAAATCATAACTTTGAATGGTTTCGTTTGTCAATTTGCTAGATAAATTCAATTCTTCTATCTCATCTAATGTATTATCATAATATGACAAATAGAAATAGCCTTGTTTTCCCCAACTTGATCCCCAAGAATTTTGAACAATAAACGCCCCATTCCCTGGTGCTTGAGTATTAAAATTACTAGCAGAATAATTGTCATCATAACCAACAATTGTCACAGCGTGATCAGCCGTTGCTGTTTTAGAATTATACCAACCATATGTAGCAGAATTATAATTTGCAGTCTGAGCTTCATAACTTGATCCAGCATTATAAGCAACGTAAACTGCTCCATTATTAATCACAGATTGTTTAATTAAATTTAAGTTAGTTAAATTCAAATGTCCTTTATGATCATTTGGCACTGGCAGTAATTGACGTTCTGTTAAATCAAATTTAGATTGATTAATTTGCGAAAAACTTGTTAAAGGTGTCGAATCAACCGTTGTATCCATATTTGTAGGGTAAGGAAATTGAGAGTCCAAAACAGGACCATATCCATTTGCCCAAGCTGCTGAAGTTTGATAAGCGTTCCCACCGCTTGTCATAGCAGTTTTACCACTAGTTGGCTTCTCTCCCCAATTTCCCGCATTGTTATATACTGAATAAACCAATTGTTTAACAGAAAGAGGTGCGATACCTTTTAAATTTTGTCGAACTCCTGAAGCATATCCCAAAGCTGTTACAGCATGAGCCCAACAAGTTCCAAATTGCCCTTGATTACGCACTGGAGAAATCCAAGTTGGATGAGTTAAACGAGTATCATAAGAAGATGGTAACGCTGTTTTAGCGCCAAATTTGCCATTCTCCGAACTAGAATAATCATGATTATTTATTTCATCATAATTTGCAACATGAAATGGGTTATCTGATTTTAAAATCCCATAGTTTGCAACATCAGTTAAATTAACTCTGTCTTGATTATTTAAAACATCTGCTTTTGCAAGATTTATACCCACTCCAACAAAAGCTGTTAGAACCAAACTCAAACTTGCCAAACCTGACAAGAAAATATTTTTCAACTTCTCCATAAGAATATTATAAACTAGCATTAAGCAAAGTTTAAGTATTTTTATGAATTTAATGTAAAAAAGTAAAAATTAGCGTAAAATGTTAATAACTTTTTTTGAAGTCAATCCATCACCATATGGGCTGACATCTTTTTGCATAGATTGATAATATTCTGTATCTGTTAACAAACGATCAGCTTCTTCAATGATCTTATTATAATTACTGCCCACTAATTTTGCCACTCCTAAATCAACGCCTTCTGGACGTTCTGTGTTTTCTCTAGTTACCAACAAAGGCTTTTTTAAACTTGGGGCTTCTTCTTGAATCCCACCCGAGTCAGTAATTATCAAATAACTTTTTGACATTAAAAATGTCAATTCGTCATACGGTAATGGATTAATTAAGATAATATTATTATGCTTTGAAAGAATTTTATCTGCCAAAAGACGAACTTTTGGATTTAGATGAACAGGAAAAACAATTTGCACTTCTTGATGAGAATCTGCAATTTTGGCAAGTGCTTCAAAAATCTGTTTATGAGCTTCTCCTAGATTTTCACGACGATGTTGAGTTGTTAGAATTATTTTTTTTGACCAATCAATTGTTTTACTTGTTTGATTAAAATTCGGATGAGTAAAATACTCTTGCTCTAGGGTACTCAATCTGTCTAAAGCCAAATTTTGTGCATCAACAACAGTATTCCCGACCTCGTATATCTTATCTTCCAAATACCCTTCCTTTATAAGATTGTTTGTCGCAATATCAGTTGGTGTAAAGTGGAAATCTGTTATTCTTGAAACATAAATCCGATCAACTTCTTCAGGAAAAGGAGAAAAAATATCCCCACTTCTTAACCCTGCCTCTAGATGTGCAATTTTAATCTTTCTATAGAACGCCGCAAGCGCAGAAGCAAAACCTGCCGGTGTATCACCTTGAACAACCACAATATCCGGATTTTCTTGAGCAAGAACATTATCAAATTCTTTCAAAACAGCAGAAACGATATGAGCTAAAGTCTGATTTGGTTCCATAATATCAAATGTATAGTCAGGAATAATTCCAAAAAAATCTAAAACTTGATCTAACATTTCTTTGTGTTGGCCAGTATTACAAACAACACATTCAAAGTCAGTTGCTAAATTTAACTCGTTGATTAGAGGTGCCAATTTAATCGCCTCAGGGCGCGTTCCAAGGGAAACTAAAACTTTTTTCACAGATCAACCTCCATAACTAAAGCATCATCCGGCGGTGCTTGATAAAATTTTTTAACCAAAGCAATTTTGTGAAAACCATATTGTTTATAGAGGCTTTTAGCTTTTTCGTTTTGTGTTCTGACTTCTAATAGCATCTTAGAATAGCCAACTTCTTTAGCGTAATCTAAAGTTCTTTTTAGTAACTTATGCCCCAGCCCTTGTCTTTGAAATTCTGGAAGAACTCCAACTGACATCAAATTAACTTGATCATCTTTAAACATAGGTAAAAATATATAAGTTGCACCAGCAATTTCACCATCAACTTTAATTAAAAAGAAAACATAGTCATCTCTTTTCATAGCCTCTGTGATGCTGTTTTCAGACCATTTTTCCCGAGAAAAGAGAACTTCTTCCAAATGAGATATCGCAGGAATATCATCCATTCTACCACGAACAATTTCAACTGACCTTAAATCTTTAATTGCCGGTTTAATATTTGGTATCGCATCTGCTGGACGTAAATAAAGTGGTAAATCAGGCAAATTTACAATTTCTGATTTTTGAGAAATTAATTTTGCTAAAGTTTGAGCAATTTTATCAGGGAAAATCAATTTATTAACCATAAAATTATCATCAAGATTGTCTATAGCAACTATATCCTGGCTAATTCTTTCAAATTCTTGATTATAAGTTGATTGATAAATTTGGTGGCGTTTGGCATCTGTTTGAATTGTTGTTTTAGATAGACTTATAGCCAAAATGTCATGCATAGAAAAACCTAATATATTTTTTGATTCTATATTTAATCCTTTAGCGACCCCTTTAGCAAGTGCTAGACCTACCCTCAAGCCCGTAAAAGGTGCTGGTCCAACTCCAACAAAAATACGATCAATCTGAGCTCTCTCAACTTCTTGCAAAATTTCTTTTACCAGAGGCGCCAAATTTTCAACTTGTTTATTTTGTGTTTCACTATATTTACAACTTAGAACTTTGTCTTCTTGCACAACCGCCACAAAACTACCTAAAGTCGTATCAATAATCAAATTACTCATAGTAATGGACATCAACCTTTCGTTCTGTTTCTTTATCTCCAATTTCAATATTCACTTCATAGCGATTGTGAGGAGCTAAAACCTCAGCAAAAGTTTCACCCCATTCGATTACCGTTATTTTACTTACTAAATCTTCAAGTAATCCTGCCGCTTCCAATTCATCAAGTACAGCTGATAGATCTTGCCCAACTGTAACAGATCGATAAGCATCTATATGTAGCAAAATCCCGTAATCTCTTGCTACCGTAAAAGTCGGAGATACAATTCTATTTTTAACGCCCAATCCTTTTGCAATCCCTTGAGTTAAAGTAGTTTTTCCTGCCCCTAGACCGCCAATCAAAAACACGACATCACCAATTTTTAATTTGTGAGCTAAATCTTCTCCGAAAATATGCATTTCTTCTACAGAATTAATTATCTTCAATGCACTCTCCGCCTACTAGTGTTTTCAGATCCCCTGCGATTTTTTGCAGATGAATAATTTGCTGACCGAGCTCTCGCTTCAATTTTTTGAATTTCAGAAGTTTGGAGTGGCTTTGTTGTTGTGGCAACAACACCTCTCGGCATTTTCTGTTTAACAATTTCCATATCAGCATTTGAAGCAGTCCTGGCAAAAGAAAGAACTATACCTAATGCCATCATAATAGCAAGTAAAGAAGATGCACCAGCGCTAATAAACGGTAAGGTCACTCCGATTACAGGAACGATTCTCAAAACAGCACCAACATTAATCATAATTTGCGCAACCAGCCAACATATTACTCCACAAGTGACCATTTTTGCTCCTGGATCTGGATGTCTTGCAACAACTTTAAATAGAAAATATATTAATAATCCGAGAAAAAACAAAACTCCTAAAGTTCCCCAAAGTCCAAGCTCTTCACCAATAACAGGAATAATAAAATCATTTTTATTTTCAGGTAACCACCCCCACTTAGAACGGCTTGCTCCAGCTCCAACGCCCATAATTCCACCAGTCCCTAAAGCATAAAGACCTTGATTGACCTGATAACAAAGTGTATCTTGGCTATAGATGTTACACTCTCCAGAATAAGTTGCTAAAACCCTGCTCCAACGATTATCACTTGAATGCATTAAGATATATCCAACAAAAACGCCTAATATAGTAATAGGTATCATTACTTTTAAAGTGCAACCTGATAGATAAAGCATGCCTACAATAAATATTAAATAGACTATCAAAGTTCCAATATCTTTTTCTATAATAATCAAAATTAAAATCAAAAGAATAACAATTGATTCCCATTTTGCAAAAATATGTCCAATATGATTAATTGAACCTTCTTTTATGCATCTACCCAAACGAAGACCGAACCAAAGAACAACTGCAACTTTAGCAAATTCAGAAGGTTGAAACTGCCCAATTCCTGGGATAAGTAGCCAACTCTTGTTTCCATTTTCACCTTTTCCAGCAAAAGGAACACAAGCCAAAAGAAAAAGCGCTAGTAGCAAACCGACCGGAGCAATTACCTTTTCAAGAAATTTAAGATTAAATTTTTGAAAAATGAACATAAATAAAAAACCAGCTAGACCAGCCGCAACTTGAGTTACAAAAAATTGCATAACAGGTAGACCTTTGCTGAGCTGTTGAGCCGAGGTTGATGAAAATATCATAATTGACCCAAAAGCGAATAAGCAAAATGTTACAATCCAAATACCGATATAGTAACGTCGGCTGGATAATTTAGATTCCTGCTCTATAAAAGAATTAGGCACTATAAACCTCTTGCAAAGCACATTTTTGTGCTTGAGGCGTATCATTTCCGTTATACGCTTCTTGCCAAGCATAAGCACACTGCCTACGAAGTTCATCACTGTGGACCAAGTCACGAATCATATCAGCAGCGTCATATTTTGATTTAAATAGCCACTCTTTCGGGGCAGACATCAAGTATGGACGATTTAAGGCTATAATTGGTAACCCAATCTCAATTGCGTCTTTAATCGCAATCGGGAATCCTTCCCATTTCGCAGTGTGAATATAAATATCTGAGTTAACCATCTGCTTTACTAATTTTTTAGTATCTAACCAACCAGAAACTCTTACACCCTTTTTCTTAAAATCTTCACGTTCTTCTTCAGTCCCATCTCCAAGTAGTTTGAACTTTACATTCCTAATTTCTGTTTCATCATCTGAATCGCCCAGATTTGCTATATCTTGCAATCTTTTTTGCGCAAGCTCGACAGAAATCTCAGGAAGCATTTCATATCCTTTTTGCAAAGAAATTCGGCCAACTGTCACAACTTTAGCGTATTTCCCCATCTTTGTCACATCTTTCTTTTCTTCGCAATGGATTGAAGGAAGATTCGGGACAAAAACAACAAGCGTTGATTTTTTGCTAATTAAAATCTTATTTGGATTATTTGTCATTTCAGACAAGGCTTCGGTATTTGAAACAATTTGACTTTTCTGATTAAGCAATTCTTGTGTTAAATTATATTCACGCAGAGAACAAACAGCATATATATCAGTTCTTTTTGAAAATACTTTTTCAATCACACGATAAATCTTACGAACGACTTTAGAAATATTCTCTCTTTCAAATGCATAACAATGTGGAGAATAAACAATTTTCGCACCTGATTTGTGAATCCTGTGTGCACACCATCGTCCATAAACACCAGCAAAAGAAGAATGTAAATGAACATAGTCAGGCTTAACTTGATCAACAACATGTCCAATTTTCGCCTCAATATTAAGTAAAGTTGATAAACCAGCCACTGGCAAATCAAACACTTCTTTGAATAAGTCCTCAGGCGGCCAAGTTGGGATCCTTCTTGTTCCTCTACCTTTTGAAAACAATAAATAATGTTCATTTTCCGGGGTGTTATTCACAAATTCATTTATTGCTGAAGCTACTCCACTACCATAGGATTCAGCTATATGTAAAATACGCACCATATATATATTATATACGTATTTTTTCAATGAGCATTCTACTATTTTATGAGAGTTTTGTATTGAAATATTGAAGATTCTAAATCGAATTTAGAATGACTATAACCACCCCGCCCTTCGGGCACCCCTCCAAGGATGGGAACTAAGCAAATAACGACAAATAAACTTAAATTTAATTTGAGAATTATTTGGAAGTTAGTTACTAGCTTTGAAGAAAAGAGGGCTGTGCTTATTACTCTCACATAAAATTTTAATCCCTTCTGCAAAGCAGGCGGG
>JAISHP010000128.1 GCA_031262545.1 Candidatus Ancillula hodotermitis
TTCTATAACTTTGGCTGGTTATAAATTTTTTCATTACGGTGATAATTTAACTGGACCAAGACCAGAATCTGAAAAAGAAGATATTCAAACTGCTGCAGGTGATGAAGTAATTTATCAAAATTTACGAGCTGGCGCAGAATCTGGATGGGATTTTTCTTCAAGGTGGTTTGATGAAACAAATCAACTTAAATCAATTAGAACTTTTGACATTTTGCCTGTTGATTTGAATTCTTTTTTGATAAATCCAGAATCAGATGAAAATTATATCGCAACATATAATTATTTATTTTGGAATGATGATTTAGGAATTTATACTGATTATAATTATAAAACTAAGATGCAGACTGGAAAAATAAGCCTAGCGATGTTTTTGCCACTTTGGCAAGGGTTTGCATCAGAAGAGCAAGCAGCTAAAGTTGCTAAATTTGCTGAAAAAAATCTATTAAAAAGGGGTGGCCTAGTTACAACAAATGTTGAATCAGGAGAACAGTGGGATTCTCCTAATGGTTGGGCTCCTTTACAGTGGATTGCTGTAAAAGGTTTGGAAAAGTATGGATTTAACCAACTTGCTAATAAAATTAAAAAACTTTGGATAAATACTTGCAAAATAACATATAAAAATACTCACAAGATGTTAGAAAAATATAATGTGATAAATCCAGAATTGATGCCAGAAGATGGTGAGTATACCGTTCAAGATGGTTTTGGTTGGACAAACGGGGTTTATTTAGATTTTATCCATTCTGTATAATGTTATTATGAAGTTATCTGAATTGCCAAAGACAAAAAATGTCCAAACTTTACCATATTGTTTAAAAGTTTTATTGGAAAATTTGATTCGGAATCAAGATGGGGTAGATATTACTCAAGAACATATCGATAAATTATCAAATTGGCAACCAAATTCAAATGAACAATTCGAAATTCAATTTACACCGGCTAGAGTAATTATGCAAGATTTTACTGGGGTTCCTTGTGTGGTTGATTTAGCGACTATGAGAGAGGCTGCTAAAGATTTAGGCATTGATCCAGAAAAAATTAATCCTTTAAAACAAACAAATTTGATTATTGATCACTCTGTGCAAATTGACTATGCGGGCTCAGGTGATGCTTTTGAAAAAAATTTAGATTTAGATTATCAAAGAAACTCTGAACGCTATCAATTTTTAAAATGGGGTGCTAATTCCTTAGATAATTTTAAAGTAGTTCCACCAGCAAAAGGGATTATTCATCAGATTAATTTAGAGAAAATAGCAGATGTCGTTAGAGAGGATTCTAATTCTGGAGTATTTTTTGATAGCTGCGTTGGAACTGATTCACATACTACAATGGAGAATAGTCTGGGGATTCTGGGTTGGGGAGTTGGAGGAATAGAGGCTGAGGCTGCTCTACTTGGTCAACCAATTTCCATGTTAGTTCCTGAGGTAGTTGGATTTGAAATTACCGGAGAACCAAAAGATTTTGTCACTACAACTGATATTGTTTTGACAATTGTTGAAATGTTGAGAAAATTAGGGGTCGTTGGAAAATTTGTAGAATTTTATGGTTCAGGGGTAAAGAATTTACAACTAGCAGACCGTGCAACTATTTCAAATATGTGTCCAGAATTTGGAGCAACTTGTGCAATTTTTGCAATAGATCAACAAACAATTGACTATTTGCGATTGACTGGACGCTCGGAAGAACATTTAAAACAAATTGAAGAATATGCTAAGATTCAAAACTGTTGGGGAGATTCTTCAACTTGGAGTGAGCCAGCACGATATTCTGAAACTTTATCTTTAAATTTATCAACTGTAGTTTCTTCTATTTCTGGACCAAAACGTCCTCAAGATAGAATTAATTTGGTTGATATGAATTTAGAGTTTAAAAATAGTAGAGATAATTCAAAAAATATAGAAGATGTCCATGATAATGATGTTGTAATTGCATCTATAACAAGTTGCACTAACACATCAAATCCGGCTGTTTTAATTGGAGCTGGATTGCTAGCAAAGAAGGCTGTCCAAAAAGGGTTAAATTCTAAACCTTGGGTTAAAACATCTCTTGCACCAGGTTCAAGAGTTGTTCCTGCTTATTTGGATAAGGCTAGCCTAACACAAGATCTTGATAAGCTTGGATTTCAATTAGTTGGTTTTGGCTGTGCAACTTGTATAGGTAATTCAGGTCCTTTAGCAGAAAGTGTTCATAACCAAATTCAGGAACAGGACTTATCAGTTGCAGCTGTTTTGAGTGGTAATAGGAATTTTGAAGGAAGAATTAGTCCTGATGTTAAATTGAACTTTTTAGCTTCACCACCTTTAGTTATAGCTTACGCAATTGCAGGAAGAATTGATTTTGATTTTGAAAATACACCACTTGGACAAGATAAAAATGGACAAGATGTATTTCTTAAAGATATTTGGCCAAGTCGCCAAGAAATACAAGCTGTTCAAAATAATGTTCTTTCAAGTGAATTATTTAACCAAGAATATCAAGATATTTTTGAAGGTGATTCTCGTTGGCAAAATCTTAAGGTTGAAACTGGTGAAACTTATGAATGGGATCTTAGATCTACTTACGTTAGAAAAGCACCTTATTTTGATAATATGAGTAGAGAAATTTCTGATGTCAAGGATATTAAAGATGCATATGTTTTGGCTTGGTTAGGAGATTCTGTAACCACTGACCACATCTCACCAGCTGGATCAATTAAAGAGGATTCACCGGCTGGAAAATATCTTCAAAACCAAGGAGTTAGTGTTCGTGATTTTAATAGTTATGGTTCTAGACGAGGAAATCATGAAGTTATGGTTAGAGGAACATTTGCTAACAT
>JAISHP010000020.1 GCA_031262545.1 Candidatus Ancillula hodotermitis
CCCGAATTAATAATATTTGATAAAGGAAAATCAATTAAACGATAAGTCCCTCCAAAAGGAACTGCAGGCTTAGCTCTATAATCTGTTAACGGACGCAGTCTTTTACCTTCTCCACCAGCTAAAACAATAGCTAAAACTTTTTTTGGATTAACACTACTCATAGTTATATTATATACTATAGCTTACACATTCAATCTACTTTGTTATCAAATAATTCAATAATTTTATCAACTGTTTCATCAAATGTCATATCTGAGTTATCAAGCTCAATAATACCATTTGTTGCATTTGTAAAATCATTAGTTTGTGAATCAATTTTATCCCGATATTCTATTTTTTCCAGTATTTTTTTTATCTCTTGGATATCTGTTGCTGAATGACCAATTTGAGCAGCTCTTCTCTTCGCTCTAATTTCTGCTGAAGCAGTAAGAATCAAACGCAATCTGGCATCTGGAGCTAAAACATCGGTCGCATCTCTACCTTCAACAACAATTCCTTCTTGATTATATTTTGAAATTAATTCTTTTTGAATCTGCACGATATATTGCCTAGCTTCAGAATTCGAACTAACAAAATGGATATTTTTTGTTACTTCAGGTTCTCTAATTTTTTTAGTCACATCAACTCCACCTAGAACTAAATAAAAATCAACTGGACTTACACTAATCTCAATAGCTTTTTCCGCAGACATTTGCAAAATAGCACAAGAAACTGAAATGGGGTCCTCAAAAGGAACTTGCTGATTCATGCAATATACAGTTGCAGCACGATACATTGCCCCAGTATCTAAATGTGCAAAACCTAATTTTACTGCAACCGCTTTCGAAGTTGAACTTTTTCCACTTCCAGCAGGTCCATCAATAGCAATTATTTTATTCATTTCGTCTCCTTATTTTGTAAATATTGTCTTCTTTCTTTTCTGGTGCCAGTTTTTTTACCATTTCGAGCAAAACTTTCCAAACTTTTAACTTCAGCTTCTTGTAAAACACGATTATGCCCTGGTTTTAATTCACCAATTCTAATTGGTCCAATTTGAGTTCTAACAAGCCTTGTAACTTTATGACCAACTTCTTTAAACATTCTACGAACAATACGATTTTTACCAGAATGTAACACAACTTCAGCCATTGACTCATTAACATTAGTCCCCAATATCTTCGCTTTATCAAATTTGGCAAAACCATCTTTTAATTCAACACCTTTTAAAAGTTTTTTTAATTGTCCCGTTGTTAACTCACCTGTCATATTAACTACATAAGTTTTAGGCATTTCAGAGCTTGGGTGTGAAATTCTTTGCGCCAAATCGCCATCATTTGTCATCAAAATTAAACCTTCAGAATCAGTATCTAGGCGCCCAATATGAAAAAGTCTTCCATATCTATCTCCAACAACATCTAATAAGGTTGGGCGACCTTCTGGATCGCTCATAGTAGATACAATTCCTACTGGTTTGTAAAGAGCAATTGTTTTGTGACCAGGTTTTAATCTTACTAATTCACCATCAAATCTAACTTCTTGTTTTTGAGGATCAACTCTCGTTCCTAATTCTGTAACAACTTTATCATCAACTTCAACCCTACCGTCTAAAATCAATTGCTCACTAACTCTTCTAGAAGCAACTCCCGCAGCAGCTAAAACTTTTTGTAATCTAATTCTACCATCATCAGAAACTTTATTTTCAATTTGTTTTATTTTTTGCACAATATCAACCTTTATACATCTTATTCTTGAATATCAGATTCTAGCTCAGCCAACTCTTCATCTTCTGCAGATTTACGAACAGGTTTACGAATATCTTCAAACTCAGGAATATCAGATATATCACTTGGCAAAAATGGAGCAAGTGGTTCTAATTGTTCAAGAGAAGAAATTCCTAATTTTTCAAGGAATAAAGGAGTTGTTACGTAATTAACAGCTCCATTATCTGTTTTTTCTTTCGCTTCTGCTATTAATCCTCTTTGTAATAAAGTCCTACTTACACCATCAACATTAACACCACGGACACTTGCTACCTCAGAGCGAGAAATAGGTTGTCGATAAGCGATAATAGCCAAAGTTTCTAGAGCCGCAATCGAAAGTTTAGACTCAGAATTACCAACAATATATTGAGAGATTATTTCGCCATATTCAGGCGCCGAATAAAATCTCCACATTCCACCGACTTCAGATAAAATAAACCCTCTTTGCTGCTCCAGATATTCAATTTTTAATTTTTCAAGGGTTTCTTGAACTTCTTTTTCAGAAACTGAAAGAAGATATGCTAATTTTTTGACAGATTGAGGATCTGTGCAGGTAATCAAAATTGCTTCAAGTGCACCCTTCAATCCTCCTGGAAGAGAATTAACATCAAATGCTATTTCATCAGGGTGATCAATCTTTACAACTGCTTCATCTTTTTGCGGTAACTGGTGTGTCAAAATCCGATCCTTTCAATCTGTTTTCATAATCAAAACTTTCATCAGCTATATAATCAACAACCAAATCGCCCAAGGCTTTTTTTTGAACAAAAATAACAGCGTTCATCTTATATAACTCAAGTAATGACAAAAATCTTCCAATTATAACTGTTTTATCTTCAGTGTCAGAAATCAAATCTGAAAAAGACATTTTTCGTTGACCTTTTTTCAATCCTGATAATTTTTTACAAATTATAGCACCTTGCTCAGCAACATTTACTTGTCTTAAATGGATATGTTCAAGGTTTACTCCCTGATTACGATATTGTTGATTTGTTAAAGCAGCAGCAGCCAACATAGCAAGTTCTGTTGTGTCTGTATTCCAAATCAAATCTGGTAGAAGTGAATTATATTTTTCCTCAAGAGGAACATCTCTTGGGAAAACCTGTGCGGCTTTTTCAAATTTGGCTTGAAAATCATATGCTATATCTTTAAAGGCTTTATATTGCAAAAGTTTAGCAAAAAGTAAATCACGAGTTTCAAGCAATTCTAAATCCTCTTCATCAAAATCCTTTTGACCTGGAAGTAACCTAGCGGTTTTAATATCAAGTAAAGTTGCTGCGATTAAAACAAACTGAGAAAGTTCTTCAAGATGTTCTGCCTCTTTAGTTAAATCTTTAACGTATTGAACAAATTCATCAGTTACTTTTGAAAGAGAAATATGAGTAATATCTAATTTATGTTTAGCAATCAAAGAAAGTAAAACATCAAACGGACCATTAAAATCCTCTCCCAAATCAACAATAAAATTCGATTTAGAAGCCTCAGAGTCTTCGCTTTCAGTCAATTCTTTTTTTGTCATTTATTTAAGAACTATCTTAAAGTTCCTTTAGCAATTAATTCTAAGACTAATTGACGATATTGTTCAGCCCCTTTAGATTTTGGTTCAAAAACCGTGATTGGCTGAGCAGCAACTGTTGAATCAGGAAACTTAACTGTTCTAGATATTACCGTATGTAAAAGTTTATCATTCCAAGCTCCATAAATTGATTCAACAACTTCGTGGGCATGACTAGTTCTATTATCAAATAAAGTAGCAAAAATCCCATCAATTTCAAGATTAGGATTTAATCTTTTTTGAACTTTTTCAATAGTGTCAATCAATAAAGCAACTCCACGCAAAGCAAAATATTCAGCGGCTAAAGGTATTAAAACACCATCTGAGGCTGTTAAAGCATTAACAGTCAAAAGTCCAAGAGAAGGTTGACAATCAATTAAAATTAAATCATAACGATCTCTAATTGGATCTAGAATATTTTTTAAAATTGATTCTCTAGCTACCTCTGAAACTAGTTGAATCTCAGCAGCTGAAAGATCAATATTTGCTGGTATTATGTCAATATTTTTATAATCAGTAGCATAAATTACATCATCTATAGATAACTTACTATCAACAAGAAGATCATAAACAGTGCTATCTAATTCGTAAGCATTAATCCCTAACCCTACTGTAGCAGCTCCTTGAGGATCAAAGTCAACAATTAAAACTTTACGACCTAATTCAGCATAAGCACCAGCAAGAGATAAAGTTGAAGTTGTCTTACCAACACCACCTTTTTGATTGCACATTGAAACAATCCGAGCTGGACCATGTTCACTAATTTTAGACACTTTCTTTGGTAATTCATACTCTCTTGAGACAACATCAATCATATATATATTATACAGTTTATTTAAAAGCAAAAACGGAGGTAAACCTCCGCTTTTAAAATCTTCCTATTAATTATACACTAAATTTATGCATTTGGCTTTTTGCCATGATTAGCAGCCTTCTTTTTACGATCTCTACGTAATCTACCACGTTTACTCATAATTTCTCCTTTTATCTAAGATTAACATAAACATTATACCGGACTAACACTTGTTAAAATCTTTATCAGTAGATATATTAAAATAATATCTTATTTTATTGCCAGCGGGAGACTAAACTTGTGATTGTTTATATTTTTCAAAATTTTGATAATAAAAAAATTCTT
>JAISHP010000034.1 GCA_031262545.1 Candidatus Ancillula hodotermitis
GTGGTGGTGCTGTAACTGATCTGGCTGGATTTTTAGCATCAACATATTTGAGGGGTATTAGGTTTATCAATTGCCCAACTTCATTGCTTGCTATGGTTGATGCCTCTGTTGGTGGTAAAACAGGAATTAACCTAAAATCTGGGAAGAATCTTTGTGGTTCATTTTATTCACCAAATTCTGTCTTGATCAATCCTGTTTATCTCAAAACTCTTAATAGAAGAGAATATATTGAAGGTTTAGCTGAAGTTATAAAAATGGGGTTGGTTTTTGAACCTAAAATTCTTGATTTAATTAATGATTTTTCCTCTGTAGATGAGGCTATTTCTGGAATTGGTGTTACAGATTTGATCTTTTTAGCAACTAAAAGAAAAGCAGAAATCGTTAGTAAAGATTTCAAAGAATCAGGCCTTAGAATGCTACTCAATTATGGGCATACGTTTGGACATGCTGTTGAGAAAATTGAAAATTTTAAGTTTAGACACGGTGAAGGGGTTGCAATCGGTATGATTTTTGCTGCTGAATTGGCTTATGATTTAGGATTGCTGGATCAAGAAATTTTGGATTTGCATTATTTTCTACTGAATAAAGTTGGATTACCGGTAAGTTGGAACACATCATCTTCTTTTGACGAGGTTTTAGATGTGATGATGAAAGATAAAAAAGTTATTAATGGAAATCTTAGATTTGTTTTATTGACAGAGTTGCAACAACCAGAGATAGTAACAATTGAAGATAAAAATGTATTGAAAAATGTCTTTGAGAGGATAACTAAATAATGATAGGTGTTATTGAAGGCTTTGGTATTATTTTTATTGTAATTGCTGTTGGATTCCTTTTAGCAAAAACAAAAGTTTTGGGCGATAAAGGAATGTTTGTTTTGAATAAATATGTTTTTTATGCCGCGTATCCTTGCTTAATGTATGATTTAATTGCAAAAAAACATGTTCAAGATGTTTTGGGAATTCATTTTGTAATTGGGATAGTTACAGCTTTAGCTACTATATTTGTTTTTTTAATAATTAACAAATTTTTCCTTAAACTAAAAGGGTCTGCTGCAGTTTTTGCTTGTTTGAGCGGTGTTTATTTAAACTCAAATAACATTGGACTGCCAGTTGCGACATATGTTTTAAAAGACTCAACTATGTTGATTCCTATAATGATTTTTCAAATAGCGATTCTTGCTCCCATTTCACTTGCTATTTTAGATTATTTATCAAATAAAGAAGCAAATAATGGCAAAAAAGTATCTTTAAAGCGTATAATTTCAACTCCGGTTAGAAACCCTTTAGTTTTAGGTGTTATTTTAGGAATTGTTGGATCACTTTTTGGGAGTGAAAATATTAATTGGATGATGATTCCAAATCATGTTTGTAATATGATTGGCGAATCTGCTATTCCAGTTGTTTTAATTTCTTATGGTATGTCACTATATGGTAGTAAATTCTTTGATAATAAAAAATAAACTAAAAGCGTAGCTTGTATGTCGATTTTAAAAATTGTGATTATGCCGATTTTGACATTTTTTATCGTTAAATTCGGTCTTCCGTTATTTGGATTTAAACCAAGTAATTTACTCGTTTATGCTTATGTTGTTTCAAGCACTTTACCAACGGCCCAAAATGTATTTAATTTTGCTGTAGCATATAATAAAAATATAATTCCTGTTCGTGATACTATTTTTATTACTACAATTATAGCCCCTTTTTTAATCTTGGGTCTAGCAGCAATCTTCGGGATTTAATATAAATAAATCATTTAATGAGATAATGGAAATATGGATTATTCAAAAGCAGCACTAGAAATTAGTGAAAAATTTCAAGGGAAAATTGATGTAGTTAGTAAGGTTTCTGTTAATTCTAAAGAAGATTTATCAATAGCTTATACTCCAGGGGTGGCAGAGCCGTGTAGGCAAATTGCTAAAAATCCAGATTGTGCTTATAAATATACTATTAAAGGAAGGACTATTGCTGTGGTGACTGATGGTTCTGCCGTTTTGGGGCTTGGGAATATTGGTCCTACTGCTGGTTTGCCAGTTATGGAAGGTAAATCTTTATTATTTAAAGAGTTTGCTGGAGTTGATGCTTTTCCAATATGTTTAGACACTCAAGATGTTGATGAAATTGTCAAGACTGTTAAATATTTAGCTCCAGGATTTGGTGGTATCAATCTAGAAGATATAGCCGCACCAAGATGTTTTGAAATTGAAAAAAAGTTGCAAAATGAAGTTGATATTCCGGTTTTTCATGATGATCAACATGGAACTGCCATAGTTGTTGCAGCAGCGGTTATGAATTCTTTCCGATTAAAGAAAAAAGATCTGAAAGATGTTGTCGCAGTGATTAACGGGGCTGGAGCGGCTGGAACTGCAATTTATCAAATGTTGGAATCAATTGGAATCGGTGAGATTAGAATTTGTGATAAAGAAGGATTATTAAAATCTGTTAATCCTAATACCTACCCAGATAAACGAATTAGTCTACAAGATTCTCTTGTTGGCGCCGATTTATTTGTCGGTGTTTCTGCTCCCAATTTACTTAAGTCTTGTGATATAGCTAAGATGAATGAAAAACCAGTAGTTTTTGCTATGGCAAACCCAACACCAGAAATTATGCCAGATGAAGCCAAAAAAGGTGGGGCTTATATAGTTGGAACAGGTAGATCTGATTTTCCTAATCAAATTAATAACGTTCTTGTTTTTCCGGGATTTTTTAAAGGACTTTTGCAATCAAGAGCAAAACGAGTTACGAAAGAAATGAAGCTTGCAGCAGTTCAAGCTCTAGCTAATTATATTCCTGAGAGTGAGCTAAATACAGAAAATATTATTCCCGACCCGCTTGATAAAGGTGTGGCTAAAAGTGTGTCTGAGGCTGTTGCAAGTCAAGCTTAGTTTATAATAAAGTTTTATAATATAGATATGAGTGATAAAAAGCTAGTCGTTCGTGGGGCTAATGTTCATAATTTAAGGTCTGTTAATGTTGATATTCCTAGGGGGGCAATGGCTGTTTTTACCGGAGTTTCTGGGTCTGGAAAATCTTCATTAGCGTTTGATACGATTTTTGCTGAGGGCCAAAGACGCTATGTTGAAAGTTTATCAGCTTATGCACGCATGTTTTTGGGACAAATGGAAAAACCAGAAGTTGATTTTATTGAAGGGCTTTCTCCAGCTGTTTCAATTGACCAAAAATCGACAAATAGAAATCCCCGCTCAACTGTGGGAACCATAACTGAAGTTTACGATTATCTTCGTTTGCTTTTTGCGAGGCTTGGAACTCAATTCTGCCCAATTTGTGATCAGAAAATTGTTAAGCAATCTGTTCAGGAGATTGTCGATCAAATTCAAGAACTTCCTGTAAAAACTAAGTTTCAATTACTAGCTCCCGTAGTTAGGGGTAGAAAAGGAGAATATGCAGATTTATTTTCAAGTTTACGTCAGGATGGTTTCTCTAGAATTGTTATTGATGGCGAACAACATCAATTAGGTGATTTAGATCCGAATTATAAATTATCTAAACAAATTAAGCATAATATTGAGGTAGTCGTTGATCGTTTGGTGATTAAAGATGATATCAAAGATAGGTTAACAGATTCTGTTGAGACAGCTTTAAGAATAGCAGAAGGACGAGTAATAGTTGATTTGGTTGATGTTAAACAAGATACATCTGATAATCCTAAATATCGTAAATTTTCTCAAAATAGATCTTGCCCAAATGAGCATGAACTTGAATTAGACGAGATTGAACCTAGAACTTTTTCATTCAATGCTCCATATGGAGCTTGTCCAGAATGTACTGGAATTGGTTTTAAGATGGAGATTGACCCTGAGTTAATTATCCCTGATCCTGGATTGTCAATTTACCAAGGAGCAATTGCTCCTTGGAGATCTGATTCAAAATGGTATAATGCTATTTTAGAATCGCTAGCCGATGAACTCGGATTTAGTTTAAATGATCCTTGGAAAGAAATTTCTAAACAAAATAAGAAAATTATTCTTTATGGTTACGATGATGATGTTTCTATTACTTATCGAAATAGATGGGGAAGAATTCGCCAATATTCTACAAAATTTGAAGGAGTTATAAATATGCTCCTTAGACGATATCGTGAGACAGAATCAGAGCTGGCTAAAAATAAATATGAAGAATATATGCGAGAAACTCCTTGCCGAAAGTGTAAAGGTAAACGTTTAAAACCTGAGGTTTTAGCTGTCAAAATTAAGGATAAAAATATTACTGATATAACTGATATGTCAATCCAAAAAGCTTATGATTTTGTTAAAGATTTGGAATTTAAAAAGTCTGTTGTAAAAATTTCTGATCCAATCTTAAAGGAAATTCGGGCTCGTCTAAAGTTTCTACTTGATGTTGGTTTGAATTACCTGACTTTATCACGTTCTGCAGCAACTCTTTCTGGAGGAGAAGCTCAAAGAATTCGTTTGGCTACTCAAATTGGTTCTGGGTTAGCTGGGGTTCTTTACGTTTTAGATGAACCTTCAATCGGATTGCATCAAAGGGATAATTCTAGACTGATTGAAGCACTTCAGAATTTGAAAAATTTAGACAATACACTAATTGTCGTAGAGCACGATGAAGAAACAATTCAGGCTGCTGACTGGATTGTTGATGTTGGACCAATGGCTGGTGAATATGGTGGAGATATAGTTTTTTGTGGACCATCAAAAGATTTTTCTAAGGCTACTAATTCTTTAACAAGTGATTATGTTTATGGTAGAAAACAAATAGAGATTCCTAAAACACGCCGGCATTTTGCTGCGAAAAGGCAGTTAACTGTAGTTGGCGCTAAGGAGAATAATCTTAAGAATATTACTGTAAAATTTCCACTAGAGGTTTTTTGTTGCATCACAGGTGTTTCTGGTTCAGGAAAATCATCACTAGTTAACTCAATTCTTTTTCAGGTTCTTCAAAATAAATTAAATAGGTCTAAGAATGTT
>JAISHP010000071.1 GCA_031262545.1 Candidatus Ancillula hodotermitis
GCCGATGGTATCTGGTATTGTAAAAGCTCCGAAATCAATATAAAATATACCGGGATTATGTAATTCAAAAACAAATCCAAAAATAATTAACGGTATCAGTAAATATAAAATATAAAATAATAATTTTAAATTAAAGTATTTTTTTAAACCCATGATTAACTAATATTATATATTTTATTAATAACCGGAACTTTCCAGAACACTAAAACTGCAAGCATCGGTAAAACAAAAAATAAAACAATGTGTATCCACAAAGTACTGGTTAATATTGCTGAAAACCGAAAAATATGTATCTCCATATGATGGAAACAAAGTAAAGCAAGAGAATTTCTTCCATAGAATTCAATTGGCCTTGTAAATTTAAAAGGAATTATTTTTTCAATAAGCTGAGATAAGGAAAGAATAAATATTGAACTACCTACACCAATTAAATATTCACTAACCTTTGCAAGTGGAATTCCACCGGCAGCAATTCCATGTTTAATAAAAACCGAACTAAGAAATATTAATCCAGAAGAAAATAAAACTAAAATGGAAAACTTTTCAAATAATTTAATTTTTTTTAAAATGTAGCCAAAATACATAAAAGGAAGTGCGCAAAAAGCAGGCTGAATATCAAATGGTAAAATCAACCAATTATAATATGTTTCTACACCTAAAATTGTAAAAAAAGAAATAATTAAAATTCTTTGACCTTCGAACTTTGTCAAATGCATAATTAATTTAAAACAAACTAAAGCGATAAAGAAAGATAAGAAAAACCAAATTGCGCCAATTTGCTCAACCGGGCCATTAAATATACTGCCTTTCTTAATTGTAACAGACAAACCCATAACTACAGATTCAAACATATTGTAAGGATTTCTTTTAAAAGTATTATATCCTCTTAAAAGAACGAATGGCGAAAGCAATACGCAAATCCAAATAACTATATTTGCAAAATATGGAATTAACAACTTTTTAGCATCTAATAATATTTTTTTATATCTAAATTTATTAGCATTAAAACAATATCCAGAAATAATAAAAAATATTGCCATGATAAAAGAATTCAAAACATCATACTGTCCTTTTATGGCGATGCTAAACCACCCCACATTATAATAAATAGGAAAATGTCTTACTATGACACATAAAATTGCAATTCCTCTAGCTATGTCTATAAATCGAACTCGTTTTTTCATTTTGATGTTTTAACCTTCTTGCTTTTCCTAAATTTAAGCTTATTTTTATAACTAAGATTTTCTCTTTTGAAGCAAAAACACGCTACAAAGACAAAAGGTAAGATTATTGCCATAGGGAAAACTAGACGATAAAGATAATTAACTGTCCCGAAACAAATTAATGTTAACCAATATCCAAACGGAACTAATAACAAAAGTAAACCTTCCCAATGTTTGGTGATTATAACACCCATTATACAAATTAACATTACCCAAAATGGCAACGCAAAATTTCCCCAAAAACTAATACTCTGAGTCCAAAAATTTTCATAATTTATTCTTAAACTTTTTTGACTTGAATTTGTTTTATCAAAAGGAGTGTAAAAATTTAACATTAAATTTTGATATTTCTTTTTGGATATTCTTGATTTTAATGGAATATCAGTATATTTGATATTGTTGTTCTTCCAACACTTCGTTACAGTCTTTAAATACTTTTCTTGAGTTTTGTATACTTTAACAGGTCCAAAAAACACATTTTTAAATCCTGCTTTTTGACAAGACATTCCAGTCGACCCCGCAACGGTCGGTAAATCCTTAGATCGAGTAAAACGAGAGAAATTAGGATCAGTTACTCCTAACCCCCAGTTATAAAAAGTTGAACTTTGATCATAAAATGCCTTTAAACAAATATTTACATTTTTTGAACAAACAGATGAAGTATTAATCAAAAATTGTCCTACAGTCGTTCCTTCTGGCATTTTTGCCCCATTTTGACGGAGGGCATTCGAATAAGCAGGAATATAATTTTCCTTCCACCAATTTTCATCACCAAACTTATTGAAAAATTGTTTTTCCGAATCAGTCATATATCCATTATTTTTATAAACTGCACCTACCATTTGAAATGGTTGAGATAAAACTTCTCTTGGAGGTGATGGCTGAACATTCGCAATATTTAAATAGACGTTCCAACTTCCGCACAATATAAATATCAACAATAGAGACACAATCTGAACAACAATTTTCTTTTTGTAAATAACCATTGTCAAAACAAAAACTAGTCCTACAATTGCTATGTATTGTGTTCGTAGATTTACCATAATAGCTATGTTTGTTCCATGAGAAATAATTGATGTCCATTTACTAAAGTATTCACCTCGTGTATCTATAATTTTAAAAACTTGCACAACATAAACAATAAAAAATATTGCCGAAAATATATCTGCATTAAATGTTTCAACATTAACCACAACTGCAGGCCAGACAGAAGTTACAATTAACATAATACTTGGAATCAAATATGGTAAAAATAAATATTTTTGATTTTTAATTTTATTTGATAATGACGTCATTATCGTAATAGCTCCATATGCTAGAGCTAAAGAAAACAAAATTATTTGGATTAGCATTAAAATACTGAAATTTATTGTAAAATGAAAAATAAAACGCAAATATAAAGAATATAAATAATAATGCCAGTTCGATGGAGCTTTTAAATTTAAAGCTTCTGAAACATTTGAATTAACGAAATCGTAATAGAAAACTCCAGGATTAACAAAACTAAAGACTATGCCAAACCCAACAAGAGGAATTAACAAATAAATGGCACAGAATAAAACTTTAATAATTCTAAATTTCATATTTGTGGCTTTTCTTACATATCTTCCAAAGTAAGCAATTTTGTTTGGATATTATATCCTTGCAGATGACGATTCTTTAATTGATCAACTTTTTTCAAGAAAGAAGATTGATTGAACTTATCGGGATTCTTTTTTATCTCAGCAATTAATGCAACTTTTTCAATATCGTTTATCGCAACTAGGTCAATTTCAAGCAGTTCTTTATTCGCCTTGTTTGTATTCCACCATTGTCCGACCTCTGTCCATTTTTCACTTTCTCGTACCTTTTGTCGAAAATAGTCTTCAAGTTTTAAACCTGAATAAACAGACCACTCCTTTTTTATCATGTTCTGCAACAACGAATAATTTCTCATTTCAATTAAAGATTGATTCTGATCGATAAATCTAAACCAAAAATGCAGAAAAATATTTTTAATACGATATTTTTTCAACTTGGTATTTTTGTTTGTAAATAGCGGACGAAGTTGCTCAATAACATCATACTCTTCTTGAAGCCGTAATAAGTAACCGCTAATAGAATTTGTATGTAATTTATTTTCAATTTCATTTTGTGAATTAATTCCTCTAGAAATGCAACTCAAAATTGAAAAATAGGTTCCGTAATTTTTCCCAAACTCACTAATTAATAAATTTTGTCCTTCATTAATAAAAAATGATCCATCACTAGCAATTAATTTGATTGCTTCATCTTGTGAGAACTTTTCGTTAGATAAATTATCCACAAGTAATTCTAAATATCTTGCAACTCCACCAGTAACAGAGTAATTAAACAGCAAATCATCATTATTAGCATTAGTAAAATTTTCAAAAACTATTTGTTTAATACAGTCCGTTTTAAAAGGTTGAAGATTTATCATTTTATCAGCTCTTCCAAAAAGCGGTTCTTTTGAGTTGATAAATATTTTATTCATTAAAGAATATACCGAACCACAAACAATTAAGTTCAACTTCGTCTGTTTTTTAAATAAATCCCAAATCCTCTGAATTCCTGAAAAAATACTAGGATTAACAAAATCTAACTCTTGGAATTCATCTATAATAATTGTAAATGGCATATCCTTCGCGATATTGATTAAATATTCTAATAAGTTTTCTATGCTTGTAAAATTTTGCGGAATATAAATGTCCATTTTTCTCTTGACTTCTTGCAAGAAGGAATCACAAAGTAATTGTTCATCTTTCCTAGTTACAAAAAAATATAAAACCGGTTCTTCAATCAAAGTTTCCATTTTTTGCAACAAAGTTGTCTTACCAGTTCTACGTATTCCCGTAAGAACAGTTAATTGCGACTGATTTCTCGATTTTTTTTCAATATCAAGCAATAATTTTAGTTCATCCTTACGATCGTAGAATTTCACTTAATACCTCCATTTACAAGCATGTTTATATTATATCAAAAATAATAATGGCGGTTATGATAATGGCGGTTATGATTTTTTGTTATTTTCGATGTCATACTTTGAAATTTTACATTTCACCCGAAATTGCAATCTAAATAACCTTCTGAATCGCCTCAAAAACATTTTGTGCCTCTGGAGTTGGATTACTTAAAGTTGAGTTCGAAATTCCTGCAAAAAATTTATTTCTTCGCTCAAGATATTTTTTATCCATCTGCCCACCATTTTTCATAGCTTCAATTAATGTGTCTACTGTTGAATCTAAATCTTTACAAACTGGACCAAAATTATCAGTTTCAAAATTCAATTTAGTCCCTTTATAAATATGAGTCGACATTAATTTATCATAATCAAAATGAGTATAAATAACTGACTTTTTAGCATAAGCAGCATCAAAAATCACCCCAGAAGTATCAGAAACAAAAATCTGAGTTTTGTTTAACATATCAACAATATCTGGATAAACTCCTAAAATTTTCACTCTATCATTATCAGACCTGAAATCTACAGCCTGTTCTGAATGATTAGGATGAAGTGCAAGTTGTAATTTGTAATTATATTTATTTATAGCTTCTAACAATTTTTCATTATGGATTAATCCATTTAAAAATTTATAATAATCAGATTCTTTAAAACTTCCTGAATACATAGGGTTGCCAAATTTATCTGCAAATGCTAAATCGTTACGCCAAGTCAGCATTATCGTTATAACTTTATCTTTAACATCTTGATCAAGAGGGTCATAACGAGGAAATCCAGTAGCCACAATCTCACCAGGTTGGTAATTATACCCCCCGTCTAAAATCCATTTTCTCTCAATTGGAGAACAGACTGTCCAGAGATAAAAATTCTTATTAAATTTATTTAGCCACTGCGAATGATCCATATGTGTAACACCATGCCAAAGATGGATAAATTTAGCTGAGTAAAGACCTAGATACAATTGCCCTAAACGCCCGAAAGGTTGAGTATTAATAGCGTTAGCGTGTGAACTAGCAATAATCTCAGCCTCAAGCAAAAGCTTAATATGTTTTTTTGAACCTAACTTAACTAAATTAAATCCTTCTTCTTTAAGTCTATTCCAATCATCACAATCCTTCTCTAGGACAAAATACGGCTTAATATTGTTCTTCTTTGCAACTTTTTGGAGATACTTATATAAATAATATCCATTATCAGTTGCCCTATTAAAGCGGTCATTGATTAACCAAATTCGCTTAGGTTGATAATTAAATTTTGTTTGTAAATATTTATTCACAGCTAATTTGAATAAATAATTTTTACGAATTTTCCGAGCAGTTTCAATTTCTTCTTTAGAATAAACATCTTTATTAAAATCAACAAATTCTAGTATTTTGTCAAAAAATTTATTTTCTAAAACTTTTGTTTTATTATATCTGTATTTAGAAAATTTTAATCCTTTATCATTTGGGCAAGACTCTATAATCCAATTACCGACTTTTGACCATGAATCATCAAAATATTCATATTTTAAACCTCTAAAAACGTTTGGAGTTGTTGTTGGCAATCTGAAATAACTTGTAAAATGAGATAAATCAGCTAATAAACTATAATGCTTTCCCAAATGGTTATTAAAATGAAGTTCACACGTTAATTTTTTATATTGACCTTTGGGGATAATTATTTTTAAAGCTTTACCTTGATGAGTATTCCAGTCAAAAAATTCAAATCTGTCAAAATTATTAACAGAAAATACTTCAGGTCTGATCTCTTGCTTTCCATATTTAAATTTTACCTCAAACGGATAACTTTCAAAATCAAAATTAGGGAAACTCGCAATTAATTCTAGATCACCATTTTTTAGTTGACAAGCAGAGAAAAAATAGATTCTAAATTTTTTTAACTGAAAAACAATCTCATCGTCAATTTTACAATTACTGAATTTAGTTATAATGCATTTTCTTCTCCAACTTGAATCAGCAATTTTATTTTGCCTTCCCTCTTTGGTCTGTGCTGTATATTTAATATCAAGCAAGTTTTGTCGATCTGTTATTGAAAAACGTCTAGACTTTCTAATTTCAGAATAAGAGCACCGCTCTAGCAAATCTAAAACATCACCTTCATACTCAGGATATGTTGCTTCTAAAAAGCCTGTGACTTTCTGACTTTTGAAAGACAAAAAATACAAAAATACCTGCTGAATAAATGGTAGAACTTTCTTGTCTTGAGAAACTTTTACAGACTGATCAAATATTCTATTCATAGCTGCGATAAAATCACGTCGTTGTTTGTCGCCATTACCTACTGAATTCATAGCTGATGTCCCTGATAGTCTACGACGATACATATAGAGAGCATCACGAATAGTCCCAAACTTCAGTTTATTTGACATCAAAACATTAAATAGAAACAATCCATCTTCAAAAAACTTTAATGTATTTTCATAGCGAATATTACCAATAGCAGACCTTCTAAACAAAACAGTTGCTCCTGCTGTCTGAACAAAATTTGATTTTTCTTGTAAATCAATTATCTTACTTTCTGCAAAAATATAATCCTTAGGGTGAAAATTTTCTTTAGCTTCAAAAAATTTTACACGAACTCCAAGTGCTGGAAGCTCTTCATCTTCTCTAAACATTTTTTCTGCTAAACGAAGACAATTATCTGAAATTTTATCATCCCCATCAATAAACCAAACAAACTCGCCATGTGAATTTTCTAATCCTAAATTTCGAGTGTCTGACACACCTGAATTCGGCTTTTCAAAATACAAAACATTATTCGGATATTTCTTCAAATACTTCTGACAAACTTCTTTTGAATTATCTGTTGAGCCATCATTAACTAAAATCAGCTCAACATTATTCTCAAACCCACCTTCAATATCTTGAGCCAAAACACTATCAATGCACTCAGCAAGATAAGCCCCAACATTATAAACCGGAATTACAATTGAAAATTTTGGATTTTTGATCATTTCTCCACCTATCTATTCGCTCCTCAAATCAATAAACTGTTTTGCTCTCTCTCGAATCATTTTTTCCAGAATTTCTAAGCGCTTTTCTGAAAGGTTATATTTTGGATGTCTTATAAACTCAAAATTCTTTAACTCTGACAATTGATCGCGCTGATAATCGGTAATGTAAGGTTTAAGAAAGTCGATATACCCGTCATAAGCAATGGGAGGATGATTAGAAATAAATATATCATAATCTTCTAACTCATCATCTAGAGCCAAAGCCAAAAGGGACAATCCATGATCAAAAAGCGGTGCAGTATCAACAATCACGTTAGAATCATTATTAACCAAAAATCCAAAATTCCCGAAGTGCCGGTCGTGGTTAACAACAACGCCATCAAAAATCATCATCCAAGTCAAATCATTAACGAAGTGTTTATTACTATCTTGAGCGTCAAACCTTTTATAATACTCAATAACTGCTGGCATTCCACCTTTTTTAACCATACTACCAACATTCACAAAAGATAGATCTTTTGATGTAAAAAGAGAGCAAACTGAACAAAGTTTTTCTTTCCACATCTCTAACGAATAGTCAACTGACTTAATTCCCAGTTTTTTTGCAACTTGGGCTGAATAATATTCAGAATAAGGTTCTTTCCCCGCATTGGCAAAACCCTCAGTTCCTGATTTCCAAAGACTAATTTTGCCATTTATCGATCTCCAAGCTTTGGCTAACATTCCTCCTGTTGTATACTCTGGTGAAGATCCAAGTTTAAGTGGATCAGAATAATTACTTCCGCCACCATCAAACGCCATAGCTCCTAGTATTTCACTAAATTTATTATCATAAAGATTAACATCTTTAAATTCAAATGGTTTTCCATTTTTTTCATTCCAGACCCAAAAAACATCATTCAGCGACAAACCATTACTAATTTCTATTATTTTATCTTTATATTGCAAATTTAAACCAAGTTTATTTAAAAAATTTTCAACGTACCCTCTATTATTTGGCAAAATTCTCTTCTTAAGCCAATTTGAAAGTTCCTTATTATCTTTTTCTAAGTTAATTGGATGAAATTTATCCCAATCGCTATACGTTTCAATAATTTTAACCGACAAATCTCTTCTTCCCATTTTTTCTGGGTTATTCACTGTCTCCATCTCAAAACGAATTAGAGGTTTATCTTCATGCAAAAGGATGAATGCCATATTTTTAATCCTTATTTACACTTGCATTTTCAATTTCTTTACGAGCAATATTTACAAAATAACTAGAATAATGTTCTGGATCATCAACAGCAAAATCTCCTAGAATATCACGCTTTGCTTGAATTCTCTTTGCTCTCTTTGTGTCGTGATTAATAACATTATCAAGAATCTCTGATAGTCCAGTAAGTTTATTATCAACAACATAGGCTGCTTTAGCCACAGCAAACTCCTTATCAAATTCTTCAAGAGTATGTCTAACAGACACAAGCACAATTGGTTTTTCAGAATAAAGAAAATCATAAATTACTGAACTTGCATCTCCGACCAACATATCTGACATATTAAAGCAATCATTTGTTGAAAGTTGCTCCATTTTCTTTCTGCCAAAAACATGATTTTTCCCTGTTTTGCGATGATTATCACGTAACATATCAAAGATTTGCTTTATTATGACTTGATCATCTCTGTTTCTATAAGAATAAGGATGGGGGCGAAAAATTACTGTCAATTCTTTGTCTAATAAATTTTGAATAATTTTAACGCCTTTCGGGAGCGAACAAAAATCATCATAAGTATCATTTCCATGCCACGTTGGAGCATAAAGCACAGTACTTATTTCTGATACCGATTTGGAAATCTCTACCTCTTCGACTTGCGGCCTTCCAATAATTTCAAATTGTTGCTGCGGAATATCAATGCCGTGATTCCAGTACCTCTCCATTCCGACCCTTCCAGCCACATAAAGTTTTGTAAAATTCTTTGAAATTGGATTAAAAGATGAGGCTTTATCTGATTCGCCGTGCAACAAAAGAATATGAACTAAATTACCATTTCTGACAATATCATTATTCTTTTTTCCATTATTTACGTAAAAAACAACTTTTAATGAATCAACATATACAACATCCAAATTTCTCATCTTTTGAATATATACAACCTTCAAAGAAGGATCATATTTAACAAATGCTTTATAATTTGCCAATTCTCTACAAACAATAATAAACTTTTTATCAATCTGTTGTAAATATTTTACCCATTGACCCCATTGATAATCGGTGTTCTTAGGTGCGGCAAAATAAAGAGCGTATTCAGGTTTATATTTTCTTATTTGTTTTGCAATAGTACTATTCTCTGAATTGTTAGCCTGGTTCTTAAAATGTGACAAGGCCAACTGTAAAACCATATATGCCAAGAGCAAAAAAACTAAAATAGATAGCGAAAACCCAATAGCGATAAATACAAAATTGATTGTTCCATTATTTAAAACATTACTTAAAATCTCTAAAAATAATATAATAACTATTGTAAATGTTAAAACATAGCTATACTTAAAATCAATTGCCCAACTTTCTTTTGATAAATTTGATCTAAAACGAGTTCTCTTTCTAAAATGAACAACAAGCATTTTACCAAGCAGAGTGCACATAATGACTATTGCCAATCCAAGCATTAAATTATTATTCATACCATTTATATGTTTGTGTGATAAACAATATATCAAAGGAAGTAAAAATAAATAATTATTAGTAAGAATATGAACTCTAAATTTTTCTCTAAAAGCAATCCTGCAAAGAATAAAAACCAACATTAAAATTGGGACGAGAAATGACCAAAAGCCCTTTAATAAAACAGTCGCAACGATAAACGCCAAAACAACTATGTACGTATACAAAGTGTAAGGCAAAAATTTAATTACAGAACGAACAAAACCCACTTAAACATTATACCTTTATAATATTCTCTCTTTTGCAGGGCGCTCTTGTTAAATTCAGATTTTTTAAATAGACAAAAATTCCACATATAAGCGAAAGCAAAATAAACAAGAATAAAAGATTTGTGATGTCAACGCCGGTTTCAGCAATAACCTGACTACTATCTACTTGGCTATTTACTTTGCCATTCACTTTATTACTTCCTTTAGAAAATTTAATTATTGTATTTGGTTGATTAATTATTTTTTGCGGTTCTACAGATCTACCATTATAGATTTTTTCTCCTCCAGCGTCATTAATTAATTTTGCCAATTCAGGTGTTAATTTTGTTTGAAAAGCCGGCCTAAGAGCGTTAACCGAGTTGTAATCATCGACTTCTACCGAACCCGAGTCCATAATCCCTACCGTATCATAATCAGTCGCAGGAGAACGAAGCCAATAGCTATCTAAAAATAAACGCATTCTTCCGTTTAAGGCCTTTACTTCCATAGCACTCAAAGCCCAAAAGTTCTGACTAGGCAAATCTTCCCCGTAAGTATTATTTGATGTGTACCAACAATCTTTGCTCTCTTCAAGACACTTGTCAAGATCATTAAGTTTACCTCCCCTAATTATTCTTGGAATTGGTTGAATTCTAGAGTCTACTAATTCAAGCTTACTAGATTGATAAGCTTGATTCATGGCAAAAGCCAAATCTGATTTCGAATAATCACTTGAATTATTAATTGAGTTAAAAATTCCCTCGACAGAATCCTTATATAATGACTTATTATTTCTTTGCTTAAATTCAAATCTATTTTTTGATTGATTGGAGAGAACTAAAGTTACTGTATTTTCAGTTTCAGTATTAGCTCCATACTCACCTTTTGCCAATCCAGAAAAATCTTTATTATTATAACCCGCGATATCCCAAATATATTTTCCAGTTTTGATTGTTGGTAAATTTTGACAAGTTCCAATCGTAAATTTATTATTTTCAATCTTGTCTTTTTGAGAATCAGATAAAACTGACAAAGAAAGATACATAGCTGGTCTAATTAATTGTTTTTCTTCTTTATTGTTAATATCGCTCTCAAACGGGCCTATTTGTTGCCACCCAGCAATATAAACACCTCCTTGAAACTTTTTGCTTGAACCTGCGGTTCTTGTCCAATAAAAAGATCCATTATAAGCACTAACACTAGCTTTAAGTTGATTCACTTCAAATATTGAAAGAGGCCACAAATATTGATTTTTAACATCTTTTCCAAATACTTTATCTGAATCAAAATATAAATCAGTTGAAAAGCCAGACTCACCTTCTAGGGTTCTGGGAATAATTCCTTCGTGATTTGCTAATTTGTTATAATAAGAAGCAAATTTTTTTATAAGTATAGATTTTGAATACTCAGGTGTATTATATTTTGAAAATTCAACCTTATCAGTTTTCTTAGCACTTTTTTTATCTAATAACAAAGTTACAGATTCAGAAGGTCCTGAAATTCCCTCTTCATACGAATCAGTATTAATTCCAATTACATCCCAGATTTTCCCGCCATACTTCAAAGTTGTTGCGCTAGGTTTAATCTTAGCCCCTGGTGTATCTTCATCACCAAACACATCTGGATCACACTCGTGCTGAACTGCCCAAGAATTGATCTTACTTTTCAAAACATCAGCACTTGCTTCTGGGCTAAAATATACCGAAATACTTATAAAATTAGCGGTAATTAATAAAAACGTAATTAGTATTTTTTGATTAAGTTTCTTTAAAAGCTTCTTTAAAATATTTTTCATCCCTTATCCCAACTATGTAAAAACCCGCCTTTTAAAGACGGGTTTTAAACAATATTTTATTTAACTATTTAGTATCTTTAGTAGAAGAATACATTAATTCTGGGCCACGAACCTTTAGAATTAAAGGATGTCCAGATTTATCCCATGTGATTGACTCTGTCTCACGATGAGTTGTAAACTCAGATAGACGAACATCAGAAGATTTAACAGTTCCTGAACGAAGTTTACTTACAGGAATTGAATACATTGCAAAATCAGAAACAACATACAATCTATTATTTTTAGGGTTATAATTTAAGTTTTGATCATTATACCCAGGAGAATATTTCATATGTTGACGAAGAACCTTCATTCCTGTTACTTGATTTGTAGCTTCGTTCAAAACGCCTGTATAGATACGCTCCGCATAAGCTGGAGTTGCATAATTACCAGTTCCAGGTGTCTTTTGAGTAACATTCAAATAGAAATTGCCAGCCTCATCAAAAGCTAAGTTATTTGAACCTGTAATTGAACTTCCAGTAGCCGATGAATTGCGAATTGATTTAGTCATATAGAAATTCAATTGCTTAACAGGTGACAGTTTCTTTAAATCAATTTGGTATAAAGTATTCTTATATTGACCTTTATATGCTCCAGATTTATTAGCAATTTTATTTGCATACATCATCCAAAGACTACCTGTCTTGTAATTGTATGCTAATCCCTGTCCATGCCCAATTGCAAATTCTGGACCAACTAAAACACAATCTAAGACCTTTTGCTCTGTTGGTGTAACAAATTCGTGATCAGCGACTTTAGCACTAGCGTGACGTAAAGCTGTCCAGTTTGTGCTATCAGCCTTTAACTTCAAAAGTTTATCATAATCATAACGAATAATTCTACCTTTTGCACTTTCGTTTGTGGCATTATTCGAAGTCAATTTATTTTGTGAAACTGATGAAACAACTTCATATAAATACTGATGACCTTTTACATTAACAATCTGAGCAGACTGAGCATTAGAAAATGCTGAATCTCTAATTGTCCAATCTAAAGGTAAGAAAAACTTAGACTTGAAAGTAAATTTTGCTTTTGAAGTAGAATATTTCTTGGTAGTCATCACATTCTTTGTTGTTGGAACTTTTGATTTTCCAATTTCGCTAGATTGAGTATATGTTGGCTTTGTCTTAATTGGATTAAGAGTTGGTTTTTTGTTACTAACAAACTTAAAAGGATAATCACCATATGCTACAGGAAGCTTACCTAAAGTTTTGCTAACTGCAACTTTAGCTAAACTTGCACTATGAGTTTTGGCAGTTTGGTAAGTCAAAGTTTTAGTTTTCTTTGTTTGTAAATTTTTGCAAGTAATTGTAAACTTTGAACCTTTTTTAATTTTAGATTTTAAAGCGACCTTAAAAGTTCCTTTTCCATTAGCATTAGTTTTACCAGTCCCTAATGTTTTAGAACCTTTTTTAATTGTTATTTGAACAAGACCTTTACCTTTATACTTTCCCTTCGTTGAAGTTCCAGCGATTGTCTTAGTATTGTATTTGATATAGTTATCATACACCTTACAAGAAGGAGCCCCCGCAGCGTTAGCTGAAGTTAAACTCCATGACATCGGTATCAAAGCAAGAGAAACCCCTACTACCAAGACCAATGAGCAGATACCTGCTAGCACATTATTCTTAACTTTTACTATATTTTTCATAATGATATTATAACACCAAAAGAAATATAAAGATCTATTTTTTTACAAATTGGTCCGAACTTATTTTATAACTTCACTTACTTGTTTAAAGAAACCATTAATATCTGTTCCGATATAGCTATGTTTTAAAACTTGCCTTTCTTCAAACATTGGATCGTTTTTTTTGAGAGTTTTCAAAGTTTGCGAAAGGTTAGATAAATCATTTTCTACAATATAAGCCGTTCTGGCAAAAGGATTATCCTCTACAAATTGTTGCTTATCTTCATCAGAAGAAACCATTAAGATAGGTTTTCCTGAATAAAGATAGTCCGAAAGAACTGAACTTAAATCACCGATTACAGCGTCTGAATTATCTGTGCACTCATTAACTCCCCAAATTTGCTCAGCTAATTCTCCGAAAATATGCTTATCTTCTTCTTTTCGATTTTTATTATCTTCTTCAAGTAAAGCTTTAACTTTTTGTTGCTGAAGATCTAAAAGATGGTCACGATTTGTATAAGGATGAGGTCGAAAAATCACTCGCAAACCAGCAGAAACTAATTGCTTAACAATTTCTTCCCCTTGTTCTAAAGAAGACACCTCTGCAACTTTTGAATTTCCCCGCCAGGTCGGAGCAAACAAAATAGTTTGAACAGGCTTAGCTTTATCAATAACCTTCAGATCGCCAATTTGTGGGCGTCCGACAATTTTGAACTTATCTTTATTGACATTAATGCCATGCTGATAATATCGGTCTGCTCCAGCCTGTCCAGCAACAAAAATATAGTCAAACATAGTTGTTACTTTTGAATATGAACTTGGCTTATCTGAATCGCCGTGTAGCAATTGAATATGATTAACATTCAGACCTTGTCCAATCATCATTGAGTTAATGGTAGAATTATTAACATAAAAAATAGCTTTTAAACTTTCTTTAGTCGCTTCTAAAACTTCACCCATCATGCGCAAGCTTGGAGCTCTAACAACTGCAACTTCTTCCCCATATTCATTTGAAAAAACTTCATAATAATTATTATTATAGGTAATAATTGCAAATTTTTTATTATTTTTTTCAGCAAATTCTTTGAAATAAGGATACCACATTTTTAATTGATGTTCTGAATTTTTTGCTCCATCTTGATAGAATAAAGCAAAATCTATTTTTAAACCAGAAAGATAGTCTAACTCCTTCTGATTTCCATTTTCTTTTGCATATTCCAATAAATTATAAACTGCTTTTACTGAAAAAGCTAAAATTAAAAACAACGTAAAAAAAGAAATTATCCACAAAACCATTGCTGGTAAAACTAGAAAATAACTACAAAAAACATAAATAAAAAATACAATTGAGCCAATTTTAAATATATTAGAAGGATAATCAACTTTGTTAATTTTATTTTTGGAAATACCGCAAACTCTAATATATTTTACATGATTATTTGCATACCTTACCCAGGCTATAATTGGTAGCGAAAAAATAATTGGTAAAAACTCGTATCCCTTACCTAAAAGGAGAATAATTAGCAGAACTAATATTAAAGTTTGTATCTGTCTTCTCGCCGCTCTAAATAAACGTCTAAATCTATCTTTTGTAAATATTCTCATTATTAAATTCTTTACTGCCTAACGATCATATTTTCGCTGTCAATAAACTGCCCAACATGTGAACACATTATTTTAATCACCTGAGCAACATCTTGAGGTTGCATAATCGTTGTTGGGTCCTCATCTGGAGCTAAAGTCTTCCTTAAATCAGTTGCAGTTCGCCCTGGGCTCAGACAAACAACTCTGGTTCCATAGACAGACAGCTCTTCTCGCATAACTTTAGACATATTGATAATCGCAGCTTTAGAAGCTGAATAAGTAAGCCATCCAGCTCTTCCATTCACTCCTGCAGTTGATCCGATATTCACAATAGTGTTAAATTTATTACCTTTAAAAAGTAACTCTTGAACAAAAGTAAACGGAGCATAGAGATTAATCGCCATAGTCTTCTCAAAATCTTCAAACTCAATTTGATTCAAAGGGACTGGAGAGGTGTAACCTGCATTATTGACTAAAACATCAATATTCCCAACATTCTTAGCCACATCAGCCACTAAATCAATAATTCCTTGACGATTCGCAACATCCAAATTGTAGTTAACTATATTGCAATTATTGTTATTAGCTGAAATTTCTTTTAATTCACTAACAGCGTTAGCAAAATGAGCTGATTCACGAGCGACTAAAACAATATTTTCTATTTGAAAGGTTGAATCGCCTGCGAGCGCCGCAAAAACCTTAGCAGCTTCAAAACCAATTCCTTTTGAAGCGCCAGTAATAAGGATATTTTTTATTTTCTTTTTCATTTATATTAACCTTACTCTTCTGGCCTTACTCTTCAGGGCGATTTTTCTCTAATAACAAAGTTGCAATCTGAACATCTAACGGAGTTGTAATCTTAAAATTGATATCTTCGCCAGTAATATAAAAAACATCACGTCCAAAACTAGCCACCAAAGTTGCATCTTCAGTAAACTTCTCATTATTTTTCAAAGCCCACTCATGTGCTTCTTGTAAATCTTTTTTATCAAACTTTTGTGGTAATTGCACATTGCGAAGTTTGTCACGTTCAATATATCCAGTCACTTGTTCCTTATTTGGATCAACCGGAGCGACTGTAAACGAAATTGGAAGCATAAAAGAAACATTTTCTTTTTCGCTATCAATCAATTCTGAAAAATCAGCTGTTGTCACTAACGGACGAGCCGCCTCGTGAATAATAATTTTATCATTTGTCGAAACATCTAATAATTTACGAACAGAATCATGCCTTGTTTCTCCGGCTTCAACCAGAATTACAGGAGTCTTAATCGCCCAACGTCTAACAACATCTTCCACTTGTTCTTTATATCCTTCAGGATAATTCATTACAATCTCAGTAATTCGCTCTTCCTGATCAGCAGCAATTAACGAATAAACTAAAATCGGCAAACCTTTAATATTGATAAATTGTTTTGGGCCAGCCGCTTTAACACGTTTTCCAACCCCACCATTTAGAAGCAATAATGAATACATACTTACATTATACAAGGGAGAAGGATAGGCCTTTTATAATAATACCTTACCTCGTTTCTGATATGAGAGCAAATAGCGGAAAAATTATTTTTTATAAACTTCCTTACGGTGACCAACTTCCAAAACAAGAACTATGCATTTGTTATTCTCTAATTTTACTAAAATGCGATAATTACCAACTCTATATCGCCAATATTCTTTTAAGTTATGTCTTAACTTCTTTTCAAATAATCTTGGATTTTCACAACCATCAATCTTCTTAAAATATTTTAAAATTTGTTTTTGTTCAGCTCTCCCTATCTTTTTAAAATATTTATAGAAATTCGGATCAAATTCAACTTTCCAATGCTCCGGCATGATTTACCTTTACAAATCAAAATCTTCAGTAAATTGATCCAGCGAAATAGTAGGCTTACCCCTATTTACCCAATCCTCATATCTTGAATCAGCAGAACACCAATCTTCATAATCTTCAATTTGATCTAAAAGTGTTTTTTTCATTAAAGAAGAAACAGGCTGACCTAAGAAATCAGCATATCTGCGAATAGCTATTGATTCATCCTCTTTCAATCTTACTGATATAGTTTTAGCTGTCATAAAAACTCCTTAATATGAATACGATCGTATTCACATTATAGCATAAATTACACTGAGGAATTCAAAGAATCTACGTGTTTTTTAGCTTGGTTATTTGGATTTTATTCCTAAGCGGTGCTGACCTTAGGGTCTGCCCCGCAGGAAAAAATTCAAAGAATCTGCTAAAAAACTCCTACAGTTGGATCTATAGGGGAGCGAGTATCATACTCCGCCGACTCAATCTTCACATCACCCGCTGTCTTAATCGGTAAAGTCTTAGGTTTATAACTTGGACGATTATTTTCAAATTCTTTAATCAAATCTTCATTCTGCAAAGTTACATCAATATCATCTAAACCATTGAGCAAACGATATTGAGTATAAGGATCAACTTCAAAAGGAAGCTCAATATCTTCAGCATCCAAAACAACAACTTTTCTCTCTAAATCAACAGTAATTTCGCGTCCAGGCTCATCTTCAAGATATTCCCAAATTTGCTCAATATCTTCTTGGCGAAGTTGAGCTGTTAATAAACCTTGTTTCCCGGAATTATTTCTAAAGATATCAGCAAAGCGTGAAGAAAGAATAACTCTAAATCCATAATCATAAAGTGCCCAAACAGCATGTTCGCGAGAAGAACCAGTTCCGAAATCAGGACCAGCAACTAAAATTGAAGAATTCTGATAAGCTGGTTGGTTTAAAACAAAATCAGGTTCATTTTTTCTAATATATTCAAACAAATATTTTCCAAAGCCATCTCCTCTAGAAATACTCTTCATATAAATAGCAGAAATAATTTGATCTGTATCAACATTACTCCTCTTAAGCGGAGCAGCTACACCTTTATGAATTTTTATTGGTTCCATAAATATATTATACCTTTTTAAAATCTCTCTTTTATTTAGTTCACAAGTGCTTGCGAGAGCCAAATCTACGAGAGCGAAGATACCGAAGATAAAGAGCCAAACCAAGCAATAGAAGTAAAATTAATATACTTGCACCAGTGACAGCCAAAACCCAATTTGGAATTGGTGGTTGATCTGGAGTTACATCTGGATTAACCGGAATATCTTTATCTTTAACACATTGGCTATCAACTAAATATTCACCTTCTGGACAAACTATTGGAGTAGGAGCCGCTTTCTTATAACTCTCAACAATTACTAAACGCCCAAACAGTGAATAATTCATACCACTATCAGCTACAGTAGATGCAAGTTTAATTCTGTTAGTTGATGAATTTATATTTGAAGACTTCTTGACTTGTGAAGAGTTAAGATTTTGAACTTTTTGGTTCATCCAATTCAGATTATCCCAAGCATAATTCTTATAGAAATCTTGACAACCAAAGTTAGGTTGTGTTTCAAAATCAATTGTAGTTGGAATATTACCTATTCCAGCACCAAGAGTAGGATCAACAACCGAAACAGGAACAGAATTCGCATTCTGATAATATTCAACAGTTGGTGTCTTATCTGTCATATTCTTGAAATAAATAATATAGAAAGAGCCAATTTGTTGAACGGACTCATATCCATTTGGAGTTTTAACATTTTCTAACTTATATACTTTATCTCTCTCTAAGTTCGGACCATTAAATAATTCAGTATTCAAAGCGTTTGCTGCCTGAGTTGCTTCTGGTGTTAAATAATTATCATATTCCCCATAATTATACGTATTAACACCTGTAAGCCAGCCGTTAGTATTCTTTTCAGTTTGAATTGAATCACTCTTTGTCCAATCTCTACTCTTTGCGTAATCAACACCTTGAGCATCTTTTCCTGTATAGACAGAAAGTGAATATTGAATTTGCGAATCTAAACTCTGCCACTTCATTCTTGAACAATCACCCAAATCTAAAGCCACCATATTCAAGATATAACGTCTATCATTCGGGAAGGCGGCGTTGCCCCAACCATCTTTAACTTCAATGATATTGCGGACCGAACTCTCTTTCTTATTAGTTGGATCTTTAACATTCAACTGACAATTACCTTGAGTAGAATGAGGTCCATCCGTGCAGTTAGGAACAGGCGAAACAGATGGAGAAGTCTCATCATCTTCAGCATTGTTATCTGCTTCGCTTATGATAGATGTGTGTGATACGTCAGGCTCAACTGTGGAATCAGATGATTCTGGCAATGAGAGGAAGTTTTCTGGGTTACTGTCATTCATATTTTCTGGTGTCAGAACAAATTGCAATGAGAAGTCTGAAGTCGTAGTATAAGCCTGACTAAAGACTTTCTTAGTTGAACCATCACTATTTGTCTTCACATTGAAGACAGTATCTACCTTGTAGATTGGTAAACAAGTAGTATTTTCTTTTTCACCAGTTGCTGAATTTTCAACAGAACAATCAACAACTTTAGGTGTAAAGTGAATTAGATAAACTGTAGTATTTTGAACGAACGGGAAAGGAGCTTGAGTCTCTTGGAATAGATACCAACCAGCTGGAACATCTTTAAAGGCAATAACACCATCTGCACTTGAGCGAACCGAATAGCCACCTTGGATACCTTTCAAAGATCCAGTATATCCATTTGGCATTGTTGGAACACAATTATTTACAGCTTTAGTAGAGCCGTTATTCGCTACTGTTGAATTATAACAATTATTTGATACCTTCGTTGGGAATAGTGTAAATTCAGCACCGCCGACAGTATCCTCAGCATTTACATCTCCACCCAAAGCATTATATTGTAATCTATCAACTTTATAGAATCCAAAATCAAATGTATTTGGAGTATTAGCAATATCAGCCTTAACGATCGGCATACCATTTTGATCAACACATTTATTTGTCTTAGCTGTTACTGAACACGTATTAACATTACCCAAATTCACTCCAATAGCTGAATAACGAATTATTTCTGGATTACCACTCTTATCAAATTTCAAGATATAACTTTGCCCAGATGGTTCTTGATAACCAAGAGGAGAACGAACCTCTGTCAACTTGTAAACCCGAATCTGAGAGTATTCAAATGAACCAAAATTGTGAGCCATATTATCAGCCGTAACGGTATCATTACAATCAGAATTAATATCACCATTCCAGTTTACACTCTTACCTAAATCACACATTGTAAATAGTGCCATATTAGTATACGCATTCATAGCTGCTGCTGCTTTATCTACATCGCCATCTGCTTTTGCTAAATGAGCAGCCCAATTAGCAGCATTCACAGCATAAATCTGACCAATTGTCTTGCTATCACTACTATCAGTCTTTCTCAATCCCCAGTTTCTTGTATCAAAATTACTATCATTTGGATCTGGTTGACATTCACTACTTGCTATTTGCTTTTCGTCACAATAAGTCTTTGGATCAGGATCATGCGTTGGGTCACCAGTTGGTGGATAAGCAGGCGGCTCAGCACATTCATCTCCATGAGTTCCAGCGTAATCGACCAAAGCACATTCCGGATTTGTATCTGGGTTTGGATTAGGATTTGAACCACACTCATCTGGATGTGCTGTAGCATAATCTGGATCCTGACACTCTTCAGGAGTTGGTCCTGGATTAGGATTATCACTATCACATTCTGATTTGTGAGCTGCAAAATAGTCAGCATTTGAACAATCTTGACCATCAGTCTCAGGAGTTGGTGTAATTGGAGTTGGATTACAATTATCACGACTTGGGTCACATTCAACAACAAATCCTGGCTCATTTTCAATATTTACTATACCTGTCTTAGTCAAAACAGTCGTGCTTGTTTCTTGAAGAGATCCTGAAAGCATTGTTCTACTATCTTGTGAATAAGTTGAATCAAGCGATCCCTTCCATGTTCTATTTTCTGCATACCAAGATCCGGCATTATTTTGTAAGTGAACGAACAAATCAGAAGCAGTAAAGTATCCAGCTGGTGTAATTTCGTGCAAAATATAATTACCAGCCACTAAACGAATTGCTTTCCCATCTTGACCCTTACAATTTGCCCACTCTCCAAAGGCGATTTCTCCTAAACTATTTGTCTTAGCTGAACAAGTAATAGCAGTATATGCTGCTCCATATTTATCTGTATCTGGATCAATATTTGTTCTAGTTAATGTAAACTGAACATTCTCCATGACTTTGCCAGTTAATAAATCAGTTTTACGAAGTAATAATTGTTGTGTGCGGAATTTATTTGTCGCATGAACAGTTACTTCTTCATCGCCAAGAACACTTGCATTATCAGTTACAACAAACCAACCGTTTGAATTATTCGCATTTTGATTTGTTGATTTAGCAAGAGCTGCACATCCCGCCCAACTATTAGCCGCTGTTGCGGTGGATGGACAAATTTCTGTCTTAATTAAACCAACATTTGCTCCACTTGTTCCTGTGTGATTAATCAAGAAGAAAGTATCAGCTAGTTTATATCCACCCAAGGCAGCTGTTTCAGTCATCTTATACCAATAGTTACTATTTAATAATTCAGCACTATTATCTGAATAATTATCAGAAATTGTTATCCAAGTTGAGCCTAAGTCTTGAGATTCTTCAAGCTTAAAGACAACTAAGTTTAAACTAGTAAATGTTTCAGCATCAACCTTTTCCCAATTGATCTTGAAATCCTCACTATTAGCTAAAGGATTTTTAGAATTATTTAGTTGATAAATGTTTACACTATCATTATAAGTTCCCCCAATTCCATCAAGCCCTGTTTGTCCATTGCAACTACTTGTATTTGCACTACATTGTTTGAAACTATTAACAAACTTAGTTGTTTGTGAAGATGGATAATTTGCCGAGTTTATCTCTAATGGAGTTGTTCCTGAACCAGTTCCATCACTAAATCTTTGCAAAGCAAACCAGGAATTATTAACATTATTCTTATCAATATAAATAACCCAACTACGACCACTATCATTAATTCCTTGAACTTTAGGTTCATTTAGAATATAATATCCAGCTGTTAATTCTTTAGCATTATTACTACTATCCAAACAACTATTGCTACTTGTATTATTTCTTGAACCTGTGAATAATACTTGTCCAGCTGCAGTAGATTTAGTTTGACAAGATAAATAATTATGACTATCAGCTGTTGAATAAGTTTCACCTGTTGCTGGATCAGCTGCTTTCAAAATAAAGTCAATATTGGCTAGTGGTTTCTTTGTTAGAACATTAATCTTAGTCAAATCCAACTCGTAACGAGTTAAATCATTTGGAATCAAGAAAGAACCATTAGCTGGTTTTGTTTCTGTTGCAATCGTTAAGCCAGGGTTACCATTAATAGTATTATCTAAAGCTTTACCCCAATTGCTTCCAGAAATTGTTGCTGCCGGTAGAGCTGAATAAGAATCCACCGGAACATAGCGAGTTAATACTGGTTTAGAATTAGAAGGTTCAAATGTTAATAGCCAGAATTCATTTAAGCTAAATGCTTGATAATTTGCAGGAGTATAAACTTCCTTCAGAATATAAGCATTTGCTCCATCAAACAACGCTGACTTGTAGCTATCCCAGGCCTGCTCACTTGAACGATCCGAAGTATCTGTTAAAGTAGATGGTAAACTAGATGTATCTACACATTTATTTGTCCCAGAAGTTGAGTTCAAAGCAGATAAATTAATTGTCCGCTGAGAATCTGTTGCAGAATTTGGAATCGGATTGCCACCAGCTTGATGAAGTTCACAAATAGAGAAGACAGCCGAAAGGTCAGTAGAAGGCATTCCTAAACCAAGATCAGTTCCAGCAGTTGTATCCATAACTGCAGTTTTTGCTTCAGACTCTGAATCTGCTTGCTTGCCAGAAGCAATAAGCTCAGTTCCTTTAGTAGTTAAAATTTGGTTCCAAGCTGAAGCATTATACACAGCAGCTTCTCCTGCTTCAGGAATTAATTTATCTGTCTTTGAATAATCTGCTTTTGTTAAATCAAAAGTAAACGCACGAGTATTATTAACCTCAAAACTAGTATCCCAAGTTTGAGAAGAGGTAGCAGATCCATTTAGTGACACTGTAAGTGCGCTAGAGATTGAAGCTGAACCATCTTCAGCAATTGTTGTTACTTCTGGTAATCCATCTTGGTTATCTAGGATAAAGAGCCATGAATGTTGATATTGATCTTGAACATCAGTTCCATTAACATATCCAGTTGGAACTTCAGACTCTGTCAATAAATAACAACCAGGCTGAAGACCACCAAACTTAGCCTCTCCTGAATTATTTGCTCCAGATCCGGTCTTAATTGACTTGAAATATGAACTGTCAACAATCAAATTGTTTATATTTGAAGGTGAAGTTGTTGATCCTAAACAAGCTGTAGACATAGTATTCCCTGCAAGAGGTTTAGTTAAATCATCAACTAAACCAGCTTGCCCTAAATTACCTTTAGCTGTCCCATCTTGCACAATTGATAAATCTTTTTCATTTGCTTCATATTTTTGCAAATCAAAAGTAACACCATTAACTGCGGTCTTAGCATTATTCCAAATATCAAACTTACTAATATCTAAATTATAAAGAATTGGTTGATTGTAAACATTGAAACTATACTCAGACCAATCAGAATCTTGAGAACCGTCACCATTTGTTGTTGGTTCGTGACCAACAATCTTACTAGTTGAAATTGCATTAACACAGACATCAGCTGCTGGAGGATTAACAGAGCACTGCTCTAATTGAGCCTCACTAACCCCAAAACTCAAAACAAAATATTCATTAGCAACTACGTAATCACCAGGATATTCAACTTCTTGAATCTTATACATATAACTTGGGTTAAAGAGCATCTCTCTTCCATCTTCAACAAAAGTAATTACTGAATTACTATTCATCTGGAATTTAGAAGCTCCTTCAGCTGCACTATCTGATAAATCATAATTTGGATCATCAGCCGTTCCATCATTAATTGAATTAATATATTTCCAAGTTACACCATAATCTTCTGATTCTTGAATTGTAAACATCGCACGATCAAAAAGTTCCGCTTGATTATCTTGCCAACTTGTTTGGTCAACAACTGGCTGATTTGTATTTTGGTTAAACTTCGTTAACTGCAATCTAAATGGCCTTGTATTAGTAATAACTTGAGGATTATCATAAGTTCCAAAATACCAAGCAATTTTACCAAGAGATGGGACTGCTGGTCCAGTTCCATCAACATTAGTTGCTAAACTATCAAAACTCTTATCTGCCACACCATACCCACTTGCGCCAACACCTGCACCTTTATATTTTGCAATCCAAGAATTACAAGTTCCAGCAGTTCCACAATTTCCAGGAGTTAAGTGTAAATACCATTGCGTCTTACTATCCCAATATCCTGGGTTAGGATTGTCAACTTCTTGTAATAAGTAATCGCCAGCTGAGAGATATTGATTAACTCCATCTCTATTTTGGCAAGCCGAATTATCTGGAGAACCTTCAAAGAGCAAGTAGCCCTCTGAATCACGATCTTTTTTTGTTTGACCTTGACATTCTGCAAACAAATCTGAAGTATTAGAATATGGAGTGCCTGTGGTTGAATCAACAGCTGTCAAGCTAAATTTAACATCATTTAGACCAATATCTTGATTCATTAGATCAACTTTTCTTAGAGCCACAACAAATTGTTGATAGAGGTCAGAAACGACATAAGACGCAACTGGCCAATCTTCCTGATCCTGTTCACACTCAGGCAAAGAATCGTCATTATCATCATAATTACAAGTTACTGGCAAGTGAGCCAAAGTTGTCGTTGGGCTTGTTGCTGAAGAACCATAACCTCCTAATGAGGCAATTGGACCAAGAATATTATTTGCTTGATCAATTGTTAATTGATAATCATCTGTGTAATTATTTGCTGTTCCATTATCTGAATAAGGAGCAACAACTGGTATTTTATTAACAGCGTTCCAATAAACAACATAATATATTCCAGGATTATCATATCCTTGAGGTGCAACTTGTTCATCAATTACATAAACAATTGGATCTAATTCGGATGTAAATCCATCAGGACTAAGTTTATATGCCGAAGAAGAATAACGATAGAACCCACCAGAACTTACATATCCTTTAGAATCAAATGCATCATTAGTTCCACTTGAGATTAGGCTCGTATTAAATTCTTGATTTACTCCAAGAACTACTTTACGAACTGTATATACAGCATCTTTCACTGAACTAAATGGAGAATCTACCAATTTATTAGCTACAGTTGTGTTATTGTGCGAACGAACATAATACCATTTCTTAGAAGTGTCATTAGCCAAATCTGCAACTGTTGCGCAAGTTTCTTGATTAGCTCCAGGAAGTGAACAAGCATTAACTTCAGCATAATTTGTATTTGCCGAATTCCAATCAGAAGCAGACGCAATCTTTGCTTGCCCTAAGCTAGTTAAATTAGTTGCGTTTGCAGCATCAACCTTATCTAAACTTATTTCGTAAGCTGGAACATTAGGAACATTTAACAAGAAATTAGGAGTGTTAACTTGTAAATAACTATCTCCTGTTGCGCCAATTGGAGTTGAAGTAGTTGGAAGCCAATGCCAGTTTGAATATTGAACACAATTTGGTTTTATTGTATAATTTGGACAATTCTCTTTAGCTTTTGAAGCCACATCATAATAGTCACTAATTAAAGAAGTATAAACTGTATACCAAGTATTCCCTTCTTCAAGATGAACAAACCAAGTTCTCGCTGTATATTTATATCCGACAGGAGGAGTAACCTCACTCAAAATATAATCACCAGGAACTACTTCTTCAACAGGTCTGTTTGTCCCAGCACCAACATTCTTGAAAGTTATTGAAGTCGCAACATCATCTGAATTGTAATTTACAGTAGCATATTCAGCAGACCCATCATAATAATCACTACCACTTCCAACGTGCCCAAAACAGTTTGTTGGCAAATCGTTACTATCAACATTTCCATCTCCATTTGTATCAGTGATACCATTAGCTTCAAATTTACCATTTTCATCTGAAAGGAAGTCACAATATAAAGAAGAATTTCCTGTCTTGATTTGCCCAGATTTATTGACAGCCCGAAGTGAGAAACGAGCACCCTGAACTGCAGCAGAAGAAGTAGTTGGTCCGCCAATAGAAGAATCAAATTTAAATCCA
>JAISHP010000021.1 GCA_031262545.1 Candidatus Ancillula hodotermitis
CTGAATCAGTTATCACTAAGGCAAAAAATATTGCTCTTGATTCTGTCCTAGTTCCTAATGAAGATAAATTGCAAGAATATGTTAAAATTATTCAAGAAATGCAAATTAAAGGTAAAAATTTATATAGTCAAATTTGGGAGATTTATGACAAATCAAATGTTGGTTCACTTTGGCGAAAAAAAGTATTAAATGATGAAGATTCTGCATTTTACAACCGCAATTTAGATGTTTTAATTAAACTTTTGCAAATTCTTTTTGAAGAAAATCAAGCTAATTTAGATTTAACATTTACTGATTTTGAAAATAGAATTGATGAACTTAATTTTCAAGAAGACAATTTAAAATCTGGAAAAAATAGAGATTATATCCATTTGTTAACTCCAGCTTCAACAATAGGCAGACATTTTAAGTATGTTTTTATTATTGATTTAAATGATGGTCTTTGGCCAAATTTAAAACGCAGAAGCAAAAATTTACACTGGGATTATCTTTCACAATTTAAGGTTTACGGCGAAGATTGGACAAAACCTGGAGCGATGGATCAACATTTAGAACTATTGGATCAAGAACTATATCTTTATAATGTTTCTAAAACTAGAGCTTTAAATCAAACAATAGTTTGTGCAATTAAAAATGATGATGTTCAGCCTTCGCAATTTTTTACAGGTGATTTTGAAGATATTGAAACAACTAAAAGTGATAATTTACCTGATGTTAATACTATCTCAGCTTTTGCTTATCAAATGCGCCAAGATAATGAAACAGAAATTCTGGCAACTTTAAAATATCTACGTGAGAGTGAGGCGAATCCTCAAAATTGGTTAGGTAATCTTCAAAAAACTGACCAGAATATTTTGCTTTATGATGAAGATGAGAATGTTGTTCTATCTCCCTCAAAGGTTGAAACTCTAATTAATTGCCCACTTAGATACAGTCTAGAAAAATGTTTCGGAGTAAGCGACCAAACGGCTAATATGACAATTGGTAGTATGGTTCATGAAATCGCCGAAGAAATTGCTAAAGAAGGTAAAGAGAAAGTTGAAAATCGTTTGCAGATTATGCAAAATAAATTAGATATCAAGTTTAATCAAGCCATGAAAGATGCTCAGATTGTTGAAGAGAGTGAAGTGGCTTTAAATCGTTATCGTGCAGAAAAGATGCTATTAGCTCTTGATGAATATTTCTCAAAATCAGATCCAGTTTGGGAGCAAGGCTCTGATTTGACTGAAGACAAGACTAAAGAAAATGAAGTTATTCCTAAAGTGGATGCTGCTGTAGAATTTAAGATCGGTGGAACAAAAAGAGAAAATATTCAACTTTCTAATACTGTAAGTATTACAGGTAATGCTAGTATTGATAGGATTGAAAAATCTTTAACTGGCTACACAATAGTTGATTTCAAAACTGGAGGAGCAATAAGTTTTGCTGAAGCACAAACTAATCCACAATTAATGACATATCAATTATCTCTAAAATATGAGTTAGAAAAAATAACTCAACAGAATAAGAAAAAAGATAACTTATTAGAAAATAAATACCCAAATACAGTTCCTAGTATTTTTCAGGATATGGTTGATAGTGGGTCTATAGGTGCTAGGTTGGTGTATTTAAAAAATGGAGAATTAAAAGAAAGATACAAGAAACCAATTCAGAATGAAGAAGAAGCTAAGCAGGAAATTGATACAGCTAGAGCTGAACTTTCAAATAAAAGGGGAGTGCCAGCTAAAATTAATCCAAAATGTCAACATTGTTCACTTCAAAGTAGTTGTGCTTTGCAAAAGGGAAGGCAGGTGGTTGAGTAATGGATCAAGATTTTAATATAAATAAATTTTATTCTGATCATTTACAAAATTGTTATTATAGAAATAAAAGATTAAATACAAATGATTCAGAATCCAGTTGTAGTTTTTGCGCTCTTGAGCTTCCTCTGATTTTGGCAGGAAAAATTAAAGAGTCATCTGAAATAATAAACAATAATAAATCAGCTTTTGTAAAGGATCCTCTGAAATATACAGCTGTTGAAAATGAATATAATAAAAATAAAGGGATAAAAACTAGAATATTTCTTCCAACTGAAGAACAATTAGCGATAATTGAGCCGTCAAATGAGGAAATAAATAATCAAGAAATGAATCCACTATTAGTTATAGCTGGGGCAGGTTCTGGAAAAACTCAAACAATGACTGATAAGATGATATTTTTGATTGCTAATCAAATTGTTTCACCTCAAGAAATTTTAGGTTTAACATTTACGAATAAAGCTGTTAGTGAACTAAAAGAGAGAGTAGATAAAAATTTATTTTTGTTCCGCTCGGGACTTTCTGATAAACAACAAAAAATATTAGATAAAAACTCTTATATAAATCATCAATTTGAAAATCCGTCTTTAAAAAAATATTTTAAAGCTATTCCAAATATCTTAACTTATAATTCTTTTGCATCTACTATAATTAGTCAATTTGGCACAAGTGTCGGAATACCAACTAATGTTAAAGTTATTACAGATGCTATGAAACAGGTGATTATTCAAGATGTTTTAAATGAGCAAATTTGGCAATTATTGAAGAAATTTGCCGATCAGAAAAAAATGCCTGTTCACGAGAGTGTGGGGGAATTTTATGATGATTTGTTGGGCGGGAAATCAAATTTAACTTTATTGAATTCTGTAGTTAGGTTAGCAGATGAATTGGGAAACAATCTAAAAACAACATCTGAAGTTAAAGATTATTTGCGCAGAGTGTGTAATTTCCAAATTGATAGTAGTAATATATCAGTTGACACACAAAAGATTCTTTCTGTATTGAATGTGCAACAAATTTTAATGGATTTTGTTGAATCTTATATTAATAAAAAATTATCTTTAAATCCACAAGTTATGGAATTTTCCGATCAAGTAGAAAAAGCGTTGTATATTATCAATCGGGACTCTAAAAATGTTGAGGATATTCGCTCTCAATATAAAATTGTTATTCTTGATGAGTATCAAGATACTTCTCCTTCTCAAGCAGAATTGATTCAAAAAATTTTTGGTAACGGATTTCCGGTTATGGCTGTGGGGGATCCAAATCAGGCAATTTATGGATTTAGAGGGGCATCTAGTAGCGGGCTTATGAATTTCCCATATATCTGCACTAATCGCGATGGAAGCCCAGCTAAAATATTGAGTTTGACAATTTCTTGGCGCAATTCACCTGAAGTTTTAATGGTAGCTAATAAAGTAATTGCCCCTTTTACTAGACAGTCAATTGATTCGCAAATTCCAGATAATAAAATTGAATTGAAAAATTTAAGGGAAAATCCTTTTTGGACAGATGATGAGCAACAGGTTTTTGCTAAATTTTATAGTTTTGATACTATAGAAGCTGAAGAAACTGCCAGATATTTAAAAAATAAGTTTTGGGACTGGAATAATAGCTCTGACAATAAGAATAAAAAGAGAACAGCTGCTATTCTTTTTAGAGCTAGAGCAGATTTTAATTTGTATGCTAATGAATTAGAAAAACTGGGAATTCCTTTTGAAATTGTTGGTTTAGGAGGGCTCTTAGAAACGCCGGAAATAATGGATATTTTAGCTTTGCTTAAAATTACGGTTGATCATGGAAAATCAAATGAATTAATGCGTTTAATATCAGGACAGCATTTTATGATTGGGATAAAAGATATTGATATTTTAGGTAGATATGCAAAAAATAAAAAAATTAGTCTTTACCAAGCTGTTTTGGATTATACTGTTGCCATAGAGAAAAAAAATAAAAATATAAAAATTAGTGATACAGCCAAATCACGTGTGTTAGAATTATCTAAATTGCTTAAGAGAGTTGATGAGCTAAAATCTTTGTCGTTGTCTGAATTGATTATCCTAACATCAAAATTACTATTTTTAGATATCGAAACAGATGGAAAGAATATTAACACTTTTGTAAAAGTGGCAAATGATTATTCTGAATCAGTATCTCAGCCGACTTTACGTAATTTCTTAAATTATTTGGAGGTGGCAGATAGTGCGGAAAATGGAATGGATATGCCTATTGAGCCTGTTAATAAAGAAGCTGTGCAGTTGATCACGATTCATGGTTCAAAAGGTCTAGAGTGGGATATTGTTTGTTCTGTCGGTAATTCAATTAAGCGATTTTATAATGCTCTAGATAAAAGAAAATCTTGGAATAAAATTTTAGATATTAGTATTACAGATGATGAAGTTCTAGATTTTATGATGAATCATGCTGTTGCAGTTCCTGTTATAGATAGGGGTAAAGATAAGTTTAAATATCAGATTGTAGATAATGGAGTTGCTATAACCGATGTTTCTGGAATCGCTAAAAAGACAGAAGAAGAGGCAATTGAACAAGTAAGTAAATCAGTTCCTAAAAAAGTCTTTGATCCTGTTAGAGAATATTTACTATTGCCTAGAGTGAATAATCTTCAAATTGTAGATAAAAGTAATGGGGAACCGATAAAAATCACTAACTATAAAGTTAATAGTCCTTATCATTTAGATTCTTTAATTTATAATGCTAGATTAGACTATACGAGTTTACCTCAATTTGACCCATTGGTTAATTTTTTTGGTGATCCAGATTTTGGTATTTATAAAAAAGAATTATATCGTCATTATTTAGATGAAGAAAGAAGATTGGCGTATGTTGCTTGGACAAGAGCCAAAAATTTCTTGCAAATTTCTGGAAGTTGGAATTCTCGTAATGGACAGCCAACGAAAGCGGTTGTTTTTGGGTCTGACGATAAGCAAGTAATTTTTGATCGTATTCCTAACGATTTTCCTACGCCTTTCTTTATTGAGGTTTACAAAGAGCTATTTGACCAAAATACTCCGATTGAAAAGCGTGCTAAGCAAATGAATGTTCCTTCTTGTGAAGAAATTGAAAATCATAATAATGGTGATACTGAAATTATCTATTTCCAGCAAGAAGAAAATATGAGTGAAAAAATACGGAATATTCGTCAACTGGCTAATGAAGTTGAAAATCAAAGTCAAGAATTAGAAGAGCAAATTGCAAGTTGTGGGAGTGTAGAAACTTTTGTAAATCAAAAAATTCAAAGCGAAAAAAATAATTCAGAAAAGTGGCAAAAATTGAAAGATTTATATCTTCATAAAAGGTTGCTGGAATTAAAGAATTCAAATTATAAGCAATTGATAAAAAATGATTCTTTACTTAATTCCTCTCAAGTTAATGAAATTTTGCATAACACAACTACAACAATTGCTCCAACTGGACTAGTTCAATTAAAGAAAAATGCTAAAGATTATTTGCTTGATTTACTTCGCCCGTTGCCGCAAAAACAGGAGGAGTATTTTACTCTTGGAACAAACTTGCATAATTGGATTCAGCAAATAATTAATGAAAAAAATAATCAGAATTCTTTACCAAATAATAATCCCGAGCAAGATAGCGAACAAGATATAGAAGAAGATTCTAGCAAAGATTCTAGAGAAAATGAGAAAGAATATCAAAAAGAAACGCCAGAAGAAAAATTAGAATTTTTGCAAAAAAGATTTAAAGAATCTATTTTTTACACAAATATTGACCAAGCCTTAGCAGCAGAAGAGCAAATTGAATTTTTTGATCCTGAAACTAAATTATTAGTGCGCTCAAGAATTGATGCTGTATTTCAAGATGGCGATTGGTTGAAAGAGACTGGGCACAATCCGATTGAAAATGGGGTTGTGATAATTGACTGGAAAACCTGGAGTGTTTTGCCGTCTCAAAAGGATTTGGAGATTCAAAAAATTCAACTAGAATATTACAAGATTGGTTATCATGCTCTTCATCCTGATATCGCTAAAGAAAAAATTTCAATTGCATTCTATTCAATTAAACAAAATAAACTAATTTGGATGTAATTAGAGGCGAAATTTAAATTACTATCTTGAGCAAAAGATGTAGTGCCGTGTATAATGTTTAAGTAATTACTGGAACCTTAGCCAAAAGGGTTGGTTCATATTGCTGTGTGAAATAGCAATATAGTTGTAAAGAAAATACTCAGAGAAAGGTATAAAAATGGCAGGCAATTCAATTGCGAAATCACGTCGTCAAGTACGACTATCAAGAGCGCTAGGTTTAGCGTTAACACCAAAGGCACAAAAACATTTTGATCGCCGTCCTTATGCTCCTGGTGAGCACGGAAGGAACGTTCGTGGTAAGGATTCTGACTATAAGATTCGTTTGAAAGAAAAACAACGTTTGCGCGCTCAATATGCATTGCGTGAAAAACAACTTCGTTCTATTTATGATTATGCTAAGCGTCGTCCTGGTCTAACTGGTGAGGTTATGATTGAGTTTTTGGAAACTCGTTTGGATGCTTTAGTTCTTCGTGCTGGTTTTGCAAGAACAATTTACCAAGCACGTCAAGTTGTAACTCATGGACATTTATTAGTTGATGGGCAAAAGGTAGACATTCCTTCTTATCAAGTTAAACCTGGACAAACTGTTCAAGTTAAACCAACATCACAAGGTAAAGCTAATTTTTATGTAGCTGCACAAGGTTCACATCGTGATGTTTTGCCAGATGTTCCAGAATATTTAGATGTAGAATTAACAAAATTATCATTCAAGTTGACTCGTGAGCCAAAGAGAGCAGAAATCCCTGTTACTTGTAATGAGAATTATGTTGTCGAATATTATGCACGTTAAATTTCGCAACTTCGCATTTTTCCGCTCGGGGCTGTATTTAAATACAGCTCCGCTCACGGATAAAATGTGAACTTTTCGAAATTGTAACGGCATAATATTTTGGGCAAACGCTAATAATTCACAAATTGTAGAATTATAGTTTGTAGTAAAATTTTAATAATTATTGTTAATTAAAAATAAGGAAGTGTTTAGAATTGGTTTATATTGATGAAAAGGAAGAAAAGAATAGGATCGACTATACTGAATTCCTAAGTCAAGCTGCTTTTGACAAGTTACAGGAAGAACTTGAATATCGCGAAGGAGAGCTTCGTAAAGAAATTACCCGCCGTGTTGCTTTAGCAAGAGATGAAGGTGATTTAAAAGAAAATGGCGGTTACCATGCCGCTAAAGATGAGCAGGGCAAAAATGAATCTAGAATTAGTGAGCTACATTTTCGTCTAGAGAAAGCAACTGTTGTAGATGGGCGTGCTACAAATGACAATATTGTTCGTCCGGGGAAATTAATTGTTGCTGAGTTAAATAACTCAGGTCGTGAGATAAAGTTTATTTTAGGTTCTAGAGATAATGCTGATTCAGACAAGGGAATTGATGCGTATTCGCCTGATTCTCCTTTGGGAAAGGCAATTCAAGGAATTAAAGCTCCTGCCGAAGTGTCTTATAAAGCTCCGAATGGTAAAGACATCGCTGTAAAATTAATCTCTGCTGAAAATTACGTTTAAAGTAATTAATAAGTAATGTTCAAAAAACAAAAAAGAAAAGAGCCACAACAAACTGAAACTTGGAATTCAATCCGAGGTAAAGAAGAAAGCAAAAATGGCAATCAGTATTTGCCAAGTATATTTAGTGCTTTTGCTTGCATTGTGGCAGGAATGATTTTCTTTGGGGTGATTGCTCTTTTTGTGTCACTCCTTGATCAAAATATAGTTACTGATTCGTTTTTTGAAATGTTTTTTCAGTCAGTTACAATCGCTTCTGCATTTTTTATGCTAGCAAACGGAGCTGTTTTGGAAAATGGAGGAATTGAAATTAGCTTGATTCCTCTCGGAGCATCGGTAGTTGTGATGCTGATTATTCTTTTAGTTTCAAGGATATTTAGATATCGTAGCTTGAAAGCTGTGGTAGTGGCCTCTGGTGTTTATGCTGGCTCAAATTTTATTTTAACATTATTTTCCGATTTTGATCCTTCAAATCTTATTATCGGAGCTTTTCGTGTTATAGTTTACTCTTTTTGTATGTCGTTTGTATGCTTTGCTTCTAACTACTATAAGGGTAATTTTATTGACAGAATCGCCTCGCACACTAATCGCAATCGCCACAGATGGTTTGCGACAAAAATGACAACCTTAACAGTGCGATTTTCATTATTATTAGTAGTGATTTTATTTCTTATTTCAACAATCTTTACATTCGTAATTTTGATTATTCGCAGAGACGACATAGCACAAATGTTGAGACTTTTAAATACTAATCCACTATCGACAATTCTATTCTCTATTGTTTGTGTAATGATTTTGCCTAATATAATAATTTTTAATATCGGGACAGTTTTTACTGGTGGCTTTTCTGGTCAAGAATTACTTTTGAATAAAGTCCCTTTGCCAATTCTTGGTGGATTAGTTGATCTTAAAGAGATTCCAAATTCACAGTATATTCAAGAAATTTCCCAGATCGGACTCGCTATCTTAGGAATTATTTTAGTGATTTTGATGTTCAAAATGTTTTCTGGAACGGCGGTAATTTTTTCTCACCGTTTTGATTTTTCAATTTTATGCGGATTCACAATTGCCTTGAACTTTGTTGTTTTGTTAATTGCAAATTGGCTCTCTTCCGGATCGATTACATATGGAAAATTAGGATATTTAGGTGTAGATGTTTTAAAAACAACATTTAATGAGTGGTGGCCGTTAACTTGCGGGATGATTTTTGTCGGAATAATTTTACAAGGCTATAATGTATATAGGTTTTACCATTTGAAGAAAGGATATTAGAATGGAAGAAGCAAAAGCTATAAAGCGTGCGTTAGTTTCAGTTTATAATAAGGCAGGGATTGAACCACTTGTTCGGGCGTTGGATGCTGTTGGTGCTGAAATTGTTTCAACAGGATCAACTGCTGGTGTAATTGAATCTTTTGGTGCAAAAGTTACCAGAGTTGAAGAATTGACTGGATTCCCAGAATGTCTGGATGGACGTGTTAAGACTTTGCACCCAAAAGTCCATGCTGGGATTTTAGCGGATTTGCGATTAGAGTCACATCAAAAACAATTAGAAGAGTTAAATGTTAAGCCTTTTGATTTAGTAGTTGTTAATCTTTATCCTTTCCAAGAAACTGTAAATTCTGGAGCAAGTGTTGATGATTGTATTGAAAAAATTGATATCGGTGGACCTTCAATGGTTAGAGCTGCAGCTAAGAATTTTGCCAATGTTGCGATTGTTGTTGAGGGTGATGACTATGAGTATGCAGCAGAAAAAGTAAAGAATGGTGGATTTACTTTGCGTGAACGCCAAGATTTATCTCGTAAAGCTTTTCAGCATACCGCTAGTTATGACACTGCAGTGGCAAATTGGTTCAATAAACTTGATTTAGATTATGTTGCTGAAAAAGTTGCTGAAAAAGGCAAGAATGCGGAAGGTGGAGATGGTGTTGTTATGCCAAAATGGTATGGTCGCACTTGGAAGAAAAAAGCAGGATTGCGCTATGGTGAAAATTCTCACCAAAATGCAGCAATGTATTCAGATGAACAAGATTCTGGATTTAGCCACTTAATCGCTAATGCTAAACAGCATAATGGTAAAGAAATGAGTTACAATAATTACGTTGATGCTGATGCTGCTTTGCGTTCAGCTTATGATTTTGAGCAACCTGCTTGTGCAATTATCAAGCACTCTAACCCTTGTGGAATAGCTGTTGGTGAAACTATTGAAGAAGCTCATTTAAAGGCTTTCGCTTGTGACCCTGTTTCTGCTTACGGAGGAGTTGTTGCAACAAATCGTCCTGTCACTTTAGAAATGGCTAACAATTTACGCCCAGTATTTACTGAGGTCGTAATTGCGCCGGGATATGAACCTGAAGCTTTAGAATTGCTTTGCTCAAAAAAGAAGAATTTAAGAATCCTAGAATTATCAACAGATTCTGAAGTTAATTCTGTTTCGGAGCCAAAGGAATACCGTTTAGTAACTGGTGGCTTACTTCTTCAAGATCGTGATGTGTTCCAATCTGATGGTGATAAATTTGAGAATTGGAAGTTAGTTGCAGGAGACACTCCTGATGAGGATACTATTCGTGATTTAAAATTCGCTTGGAAAGCTTGTCGTTCTGTAAAATCAAATGCTATTTTGCTCGCAAAAGATGGAGCTTCGGTTGGAATTGGAATGGGGCAAGTAAATCGTATTGATTCTTGCGATTTGGCAGTTGTTCGTGCGAATACTTTAGGTGCCGCTGTTCAAGGATCTCAAGAAGATGCTGAATTAAGCGAGGCTCCTGAAAGAGCTCGTGGTTCGGTCGCAGCGAGTGATGCTTTCTTCCCATTTGCTGATGGATTGCAAAAATTGATTGATGCTGGAGTTAAGGCGGTTGTTCAGCCTGGTGCTTCAATTAGAGATGAAGAAGTAATCGAAGCGGCAAAAGAGGCGGGGATTGTGATGTATTTGACTGGCACTCGCCACTTCTACCACTAATCTTTTTGAGTTTATTTGTCGTTATTTACTCGTTATCGTCAGTCGCTGTATGTTAATACAGCTTCCATTCCTCAGCCCGAGTAACTAACTTCCAAATAATTCTCAAAAAATTTTAGCTTATTTGTCGTTATTTATTTAGTTCTCCTCCCGTTGAAGTATACCCTAAGATTTATAGTTCCCCTCCTGCGGAGGGGTGCCTGTAGAAGATTTATAGTTCCCCTCCTGCGGAGGGGTGCCCGTAGGGTGGGGTGGTTATAATCATTCTGAACGTTGTTGATTTTTTCAGTATGACAGTAGTGTATAATTTTTAATATGAAAAGGTTGGTTTTGAGTATTGGAAATAAAGAAGAGGAGGATTCTGTAACTCAAAATTTGGCCGGAGCATTTTCTGGAGCATTTTTGCAAGGTGTTCTTATGGAAGAAATTGCTAAACAGGAAAATGGTGCGGATATTGTAAATACTTTACATGGTCTAACATTCAATCCATATTCGCAATATCTTTATATTGATAAGAATACTGGGAGTATTAATTGGGTTGTTAATTCACTTACAGATGAGGCAGATAATTTTATTTTGAAGCCACTTTTGAATGAAAACTTTAAAGAATTTTATGTTAAAGCGATTTCTAAAAAATTTGTGATTGAAAACAAAGAAATTAAAGAATTACTAATGTCGGAACTAACGAAGAATTTTTATCAAGAGGATAGTGCGGGAGTTTTTGAAATTCAGTTTTTGACACCGACGAGTTTTAGGCAAAATAATAAATATCAATTTCAATTTGATTTTAGACTTTTTTGGCAAAGTTTGGTTATGAAATATGGGTTTATTTTTGAGCAGAATAAAGAACCTGAAGTGGGGCTATTGGATGAACTGGCAAAATACTCGCATATGTTGAGTTATAGTTTACATTCCTATTATTATAATGTTGGTGGTTACAATCCAAAGACAAAACAATCAGCTAAAATTCCTGGGTTTATCGGTAGGATAAAAATTAAAGTAACAGGTGCGCAGACCCTTAAGAATTACGCTGCGATGCTTTTGAGGTTCTCAGAGTTCTGTGGAATTGGAATTAAGACTAGTATGGGAATGGGAGGAGTGAAGGTTAATAATGAGTAATATGAGTCAAGATTTAGTCAATGTTATTTATGGCTGTCTTCTACATGATCTTGGGAAAGTCACACGGAGAGTTACGGGCGGAGGTGTAGGTCACGGGCATCATGGTGCTTCTAAACTTGAAGAGTGGATACAAGATTCTGGTAAAGATTCTAAAAAATTTCAAGATATTATTGATTGTGTTCGTTATCATATGGCAGGAGAAATAAGCAAAGCCAAAAAAGATAATTATAAATTAGATGATAATTCAATAGCGTATATTTGTTATATTGCTGACAATATTGCGGCTGGAGTAGATCGTCGAAATGATTTAGATGATGAAACAGAAAAAGAGAAAGAAAACACTTATTCTCATTGGTCAAATCAACTTAGAGAAGCATCAATCTTTTCTCTATTAAAATTTAATTCTGAAGACAAACAACATGGATATCATAAATTAATAACTTTAGAAGCGGAAGATAAAGATTATTTAGAGCCTAATATTCCTAATCTGGATAGCCCAAATTTTGAAAAAAATAAATCAGTTTATGAAAATTTAGAAAAGAAGCTAAAACAGCGAATAAAAGAAATTGATTTTGATCAGGATAATATTGATTCATTGATTAATGTTTTGGAGTCAATTTGTTCTTATGTTCCCAGTTCAACGAACAAAGATGAAATAGCAGATATCTCTCTTTTTGATCACTTAAAAATGACAGCTGCCTTAGGTAGCTGCATTTATCTGTATTTAGAAAAAAATAAATATAAAAAAGAATATACTCAAAAGACCTATAAAACTATTTTAAAAACGAATGCAACTGCATTCTATAAGGAACCAGTTTTTAAATTAGTTAAGATTGGGTTATCTGGAATTCAAAATTTTATTTATACGATACGAACAAAAAATGCTGCTAAAATTTTAAGATCAAGAAGTTTTTATGTTGAAATGCTTGTAGAAATATTAGTTGATGAACTTCTAGAAGAATTTTCACTTTCTCGGGTTAATGTTCTTGATACTGGCGGTGGTAGCGCATTTCTGATTTTACCGAATTTTAAAAATACGGAGAAAATTTTA